>JBJMVV010000066.1:0-10876 GCA_045810505.1 Massilia sp. | reverse complement strand
TCGAAGCGCTCCTTGTCGTTGAACTTGATGCCGATGTCGTGTTCAAACACCTTGGCGTCGTGGAAAGGGCTGCTCGGATCGATGGAGAGCCGGTCAGGCAATGGGGGGAGGGTGGTGGTATCGTTCATGGGTGACATTATCCACGAACTGCGCTGCCTGGACAACGGCGGCGCCAGGCAGGTGGGGCGCGCCCATGAAAAAAGGCTGCCGAAGCAGCCTTTTCTTTTAGATCGCCAACAGCTTAGCGGTCGCCGTACGAACGACGGGCGCCGTCGGTCGAACGGGGGTTCGACCCTTTGTAGCCGCCGCCGCCTTCGCGGGTGCCGGTGGCGTTCGGCTTGCTGAAGGTGCGCTGGCCGGGCTTGGCTGCCGAGCGGTTGTCACCTGGTTTCCAGCCGCCTGGACGGGCAGCCGAGCGGGGCGCGGACGCAGTACGCTTTGGCTCGAAACCTTCGATCGCCGAGACCGGGATCAGCTGCTTGGTGAAACGCTCGATGCGCTTGACGTTCATGCCTTCAGCGTGGTTCACCAGCGAAATCGCCTGGCCGTTACGGCCGGCACGACCAGTGCGGCCGATGCGGTGGACGTAGTCTTCCGGGAACTTCGGCAGATCGTAGTTGAACACGTGGGTGATGTTCGGTACATCAATACCACGGGCAGCGACGTCCGTTGCCACCAGCACCTTGACCTGGCCGCGGCGCAGGCTGTCCAGGGTGCGGTTGCGGGCGCCCTGGTGCATGTCGCCGTGCAAGGCGGCAGCCGAGAAACCGGCGATGTTCAAACGGTCGGCGATGGTGTCGGCGTCACGCTTGGTAGCGGTGAAGACGACAGCCTGGTCGAGCGTGTCGTCGCGCAGCAGGTGGTCCAGCAGGCGATTCTTGTGCGACAGATCGTCGACAAAGTGGACGCGCTGGGTGATGTTGTCGTGACGCGATTGCGAGCTGGTGATCTGGATGACCATCGGATCGGTGGTGATGCGGCGCGCCATGTTGCCCACCATGCCGTCCAGGGTCGCCGAGAACAGCATGGTCTGGCGGCCGGCCGGGGTGGCGGCGATGATTTTTTCGATGTCGTCGATGAAACCCATGTCCAGCATGCGGTCGGCTTCGTCCAGCACCAGTACTTCCAGCTGGGAGAAGTCGATCTTGCCCGATTCCATGTGGTCGATCAGGCGGCCTGGGGTGGCCACGATGATTTCAGGGTTGCGCGACAGCAGTTGCATCTGTTTCGGATAAGGCATGCCACCCAGGATCGACACGGCCTTGATGCGGCGGATGCCGGTGCCGTATTTTTCGGTCGCGGTGGTCACTTGCAGGGCCAGTTCGCGGGTCGGGGTGAGCACCAGCATTTTTGGCTGGGCTGCTTTAAAACGGGGACGCTCGCCACGGGCGCGCGCCGACTGCGCTTCCTGGGCAGCGGTCCTGGCTGCCGGGGACTGCTCGGCAACGGCGAATTTGTGCAGGGCAGGCAGCATGAATGCGGCGGTCTTGCCCGAACCGGTTTGCGAGGACACCAGCAGGTCGCGGCCGGCGATGGCGGCAGGCACAGCCTGCTCCTGGACCGGGGTGGGCACGGTGTAGCCGGCGGCGGTAACTGCTTGAACGATGGACGCGTGGAGGCCTAATGCTTCAAAACTCATTGTTTTCTTTTCTTTCGGTGGAAGTAAACGCGAGGCTTACTTCGATCAGCGCCCGAACTCATGCTCAGGGCGCAACATAGCAACGCCAACCAACAAACGAAATGACTCAGAAATGAAAGAAATTTCGGCACAAAAGCTTTGCGCCGGGACGGTGTCAGGTGCGACACCAAAGGCGGGAGGGCTTTATGAAGGGCTACGGTACGGAACCGGCCCTGGCTTGCGAAGCTGCTAGGTACTACTCAGTAAAACTTGCTCGCTGAAACGTATTGCAGCGCACAAACGACACTATACCCTATTTTGCAGGGGCGCGCACGACTATCTGTGACGGGCGCCTTGCACTGCGCCAAATAAAAAGTCGGCTTTTTCAAGCCGGCCTGGTGCGCAAACCGCGCTGCCACGGTGCTGTCTTGATCAGCTTTCCTTGCGACGGCTATGTCCCTGCTTGTCCGCCACCATGGTCTTGCTGCTCTTGCCGCTGATCCGACTCTTGACGGCGGCGACTGCCTCAGCCGCCTTGTACTTGAGCTTTTGGGCGCCCGTCAGGGGACGGCCGTGGCGGTCGCGCCGTTCCGCTTCAAAGGCCACCGTGGCGTTGTCGGCCACCTGCTCGGCAATGTCGCCTCCCATCGAGGTGGACACTTTCGGCACCAGGATGGTCGAGCCGGCCTTGAGCTGGCTCGACGCGGGGATATTGTTGGCCTGGCGAATCACCTCAGGCGTGGTGCGGAAGCGCGCGGCCAGGCTGGCGATGCTCTCCCGGGCGCCGGAAATCTTGTGGGTCGTCCAGGTCGACAGGGCATTGCCCCAGTTGGCCAGGTTGGCCGTGAATTTCTCGGCATTTTCCTTCGGCAGCAGGATCTTGGTCTGTTCGTTGCCCGTGATGACAGGGCGGTTGAACTGGGGGTTCAGGGCCTTGAATTCATCGATCGACATTTCTGCCAACTGGGCGGCGACGGTCAGGTCGATGTCGCTGGTCTTGTCGACGGCCGTGAAATAGGCTTCATTGCTGATCGGCGGCAGGCTGACGTTGTACTGGGCCGGGTTGGCGATGATGTTCTTCACGGCCTGCAGTTTTGGCACGTAGTTGCGCGTCTCGGCCGGCATCAGGTCGGCCAGGCTCTCGAAATCAGTGGGTTTGCCCAGCGACTGGTTTTTCTTGATGGCTTTCTGGACGTTGCCTTCACCCCAGTTGTAAGCCGCCAGCGCTAACTGCCAGTCGCCAAACATGCCGTACAGCTTTTGCAGATAGCTCAGCGCAGCATCGGTCGAGGCCAGCACGCCGCGGCGCTCGTCCTTGAACATGTTCTGCTTGAGATTGAAATCCTTGCCCGTGCCTGGCACGAACTGCCACATGCCGGCCGCGTTGGCGCTGGACATGGCCTGGGGATTGAAAGCCGATTCAATGATGGGCAGCAGCGCCAGTTCGGTCGGCATGCCGCGCTTTTCCAGCTCGGTGACGACGTGGAACAGGTAGCGCGAGGCGCGCGCCGAGGTGCGGGCAATGTAGTCCGGACGGGTGGCGTACCAGTTGACGTGCTTGGCCACCAGTTCGTTATTAATGTCGGGAATGGCGTAGCCGGTGCGGATACGGCCCCACAGGTCCGCTTCCTTGTAGTCGTCCACTTTCAAGGTAAGGGCAGGGCTGGCAGCAAGCGGGGTATAGCGGGCAGTGCTGGCGGCGTAGGCCGAGGGTGCAAGTGCGGCGGGTGCTGCAGCGGCGGCCGGTGCCGTGGCATCGCTGGCCTGGGACAGGACGGGGGCAAGCATCAATACCACTGCTGCCAACGAGGCGGTCGTACGGGTCATTTTATGCATGGGCTTCCATTGTGGCGTCCGCTGAGCTGGACTGACGATGAAGAAGTCCCGAGTGTACGTACCACTTCTCTGCTGAGTCAAGCGTTTATGCCGTTCAGTTACCAAATACTTTGACAATATCAAGCCCCATTCATTTACATTTTGAAAACCCGGCGGTGAGGGAGTATGGACAAAGCGATGGCATATCTTTACGGGATAATGCCGAAATTCTATCGGCATACAGGGGGGAGTATATATTCATTTTCCCTATGAACTTATGGCGCCGGCCGCCCTTATGGACTTGCTTTAAGGCAATTTACTCACTGCAATCTGGCTAATACCAATGTTGTCATTTTTTACTTATTTTATCCAGCGTGACTAGCCTGATAAAAGCTTGTCGCTTCGATATCGAAAGCCCGCTTGACGGGTCCGCTGACCCGGTTTCGCCCCGCCACGCTTTTGCGGGCGCCTGCCTGATGCCGTAAAATCCACCTTTGCATCCTTGTTTGCATCCCCTTACGAAAGCCTGTCATGAGCCAACCCCTCTCCCAACCCGACGACGAGCAGGTCATCGCCGCCACCGAACGCTGGGTCGAGCGCGCCGTGATCGGCCTGAACCTGTGTCCCTTCGCCAAGGCCGTGCAGAGCAAGCGCCAGGTGCGCTACGTCGTCTCGCCCGCCACCACCGTGGAGGCGCTGCTGGAACAATTGATGAACGAGCTGCAGTTGCTGTCCGACACCGATCCCGAGCAGGTCGACACCACCCTGCTGATCCATCCTTTTGTCCTTAACGACTTCCTCGACTACAACGAATTTCTCGATATCGCCGACGCCGCCGTGGAAGACATGATGCTCGACGGTGAATTGCAGATCGCCAGTTTCCACCCCAATTACCAGTTCGCCGACACCGACGTCAACGACATCGACAACTTCACCAACCGCTCGCCTTATCCCATCCTGCAACTGCTGCGCGAAGACAGCATCGACCGCGCCGTGGCCGCTTTCCCTGAGGCGGAGGCGATTTTCGAGAAGAATATCGAGACCATGCAGGCGCTCGGCCACGAGGGCTGGGACAAGCTCGACGTCGGGCCGGCCACGTGATGGCTGATTCTCCAGCCAAGCTCGAAGCGGAGCAGCAACTTCCCCTGCGCCCGGACACGCCCTGTGTTGCCGTGTGCTCGACCACCTTCGACGACATCTGCCGCGGCTGCGGGCGAACCGTGGCCGAAGTGGCCCACTGGGTGTCGATGAGTGCCGCCGACAAGGAACTGGTATGGCAGCGCATCCTGGCGCAGGGATATCCTCGGCGCAATCAAAAGTAAAAACCTACTTTTGATTGAATAGTCAGATAAAAAAGCCCTCGGGGAACCCGAGGACTTTTTCAGTATACGCAACCCCGATTCGGAGCGAAGTCGCCTCGGGGGCAGACGCAAGCTTCGATCGGCCTTTTACCAGCAGCGCGTACTGAAAAAACAAAAGGCGAATCCGCGGGTTCGCCTTTTTGCTATCAATATAGTGCGCTGCTTAAAAACTGCCGACAAAATCCTTCTTGCCCACTTCCACGCCGTTATGGCGCAGGATGTCGTAGGCCGTGGTGGCGTGGAAGAAGAAGTGGGGCAGGGTGTAATGGACCAGGTAGGTCTGGCCTTTCCACTGCTTCATTTTCTCGCCGGAACCGGTGGTGATGTCGCGCCCGGCCGACGCTTCGATGCCGTCCTGGGGCACGCTCTCGATGAAGGCCAGGGTCTTGGCGATGCGTGCCTGGATGTCGGCAAAGCTCGTTTCCGTGTCTTCATACTTGGGCACGTCCACGCCACCGAGGCGGGCCGCGGCGCCCTTGGCGAAGTCGCAGGCGATCTGCACCTGGCGGATAAACGGGAACATGTCGGGATACAGGCGGGCCTGGAGCAGGGCCGCCGGCTCGATTTTCTTTGCCGTGGCGTGGGCTTCGGCCTTGTCGATGATGGCCGACAGGCTGGTGAGGATTTGCTTGAACACGGGCGCCGAAGCGCTGTACATCGAGAAAGTCATGGTGATCCTTTAAGTAAGTGCCGCGATGATAGCAAGGCGGCGCGTTTCGCGCAGCCCCGCCAACTGTGTCGCGTATTTGCCCGTCAGTTATTGTTTTGATGACGGGGCAGTGAATATACGTGATAATTCCATTCGAGAAAGCCTTCAGCAAGAATTTTCAGCACGAATTTTCATCAACACGCGATGATCAAGGATGGCGCGCTGGCGCCGGCACGGGAAATACAGTTCTGGAAACCATGAATGCTTAGCAAGGCCACCCCCAGCCTCGGCGCCCGCCTGGGCAAGCTCTACGGCCTGTCGATTTATGGCGCCATGCTGCTGGTCGTCGTCGGCGGACTGATTGTGCCGGCCATCGTCGGCAGCTACCTCCTGATCGGCGTCGAGGAACAGAAGTCGGCCCGCGCCGCCCTCAACGACGCCATGATCCGCAATACCGACATCCTCGCCCTGGGCATGCAGGAGTCGCTGTGGAACATGAACGCCGAATCGGCCCGCTCGCTGGGCGACTCCGTCATGCGCGACCCCGCCGTGCTGCGCGTGCTCGTGACGGGCCAGAACGAAACCCCCTTCATGGACCTGCGCTCGCCGCGCCCGGCCAGCGGCACGGTGTTCACCAGCAGCCGCGAGATCCTGGTGCGGGGCGAGCGGATCGGCCAGGTCAAGGTCGAGATGGACGATGCACGCAGCCAGCAGGAACTGCGCGGCAAGCAGTCCAACTATGCGCTGATGCTGGCCAGCCAGGTGGGCAGCTCGCTGCTGCTGATCGTGCTGTTCCTGAACCGGCGCCTGCTGTCCCCCTTGCGCAAGCTCACCCAGTTTTCTGACCGGCTCTCGCGCGGCGACTTCGGCACGCCCCTTGAAATGCAGGGCGCCGATGAACTTGGGCGCCTTGGCAGCCAGATGGACCAGATGCGGGTCGCGATCCGCGACCTGTTCGAAGATATCGGCCAGCGCGAGGAGCGCTTTCGCACCATTGTCAACCAGATGCCGGGCGCGGTGTTTCGCTACCGGCCTGACGGCCCCATCGAGTTCCTCAGCGACGCCATTGAAAACATCAGCGGCTATCCGGCCGCCTGGTTCATCAAGGGCTCGACGACAGCCTGGGTCGACATCATCGCCGCCCAGGACCGCCGCGCGCAGCGCCGGGCGATTGGCAGCGCCGTCGAAACCGGCCAGGCCTACCAGATTGAATACCGCATCATCGACGCCAGCGGCATCGAGCGCTGGGTGTCGGAAAACGGCCAGCCGCAGGTGCTCGATGCGGGCACGGTCTGGGTCGACGGCATCCTGTCGGACATCAGCGAACGCAAACACAACGAGATGCGCATCGAAGGCCTGCTGGCCGAGCAGAGCGCCATTCTCGACAACGTCATGTTCGGCGTGATGTTCGTGCGCCACCGCCGCGTGGTGTCGGTCAACCGCCGCTGCGAAGAACTGTTCGGCTATCCCAACGAGAGCCTGACGGGCGGCTCGACGGCGCTGATCTATCCCACCCAGGACGGCTACGACACGGTCGGCCAGATCCAGTATGCCGTACTCGCCGAAGGCAAGTACGTCACCGAGGAACGCCAGTACCGGCGCCGCGACGGCAGCGTGTTCTGGTGCCTGGTGAGCGGCTTCGCGCTGGACGCCTTGCGCCCCCACGAGGGCTCGATCTGGGTGTTCGCGGACATCACCGAGCGCAAACTGGCCGAGGAAAAGCTGCGTCTGTCGGCCACCGTGCTAGAACACATCGCCGATGGCGTCATGGTCACCGACACGGCCGGGCGCATCGTCGCCGTCAACCCGGCCTTCACCCAGATTACCGGCTACACCGAGGCCGAAGTGGTGGGCGAGCCATCGAGCCTGTCGCGCCTGGGCCGCTACGACACCGCTTTTTACCACGGCCTGTGGAACGAACTGCGCGCCAGCGGCTTCGCCCGGGGCGACATCTGGAACGAGCGCAAGAACGGCGACACCTACCTCGAGTCGCTGACCGTGTCGGCCGTGCGCGACACGGCGGGCGAGGGCACCCCGGTCACCCATTACGTGGCCGTCTTCAGCGACATCACCAAGGTGCGCCAGTCGCAGGACAAGCTCGATCACATGGCGCACCATGACCCCCTCACCAGCCTGCCGAACCGCCTGCTGTTCCAGGACCGCCTGAGCCACGCGCTGCAGCGCGCCAGCCGCGATGAAGAACAGCTGGCCGTGCTGTTCATCGACCTGGACCGCTTCAAGAACGTCAACGACACCCTCGGCCACCACGTCGGCGATGAACTGTTGAAGCAGGTCGCTGGCGCGCTGGCGGCGCAGCTGCGCGACGGCGACACCCTGGCCCGCCTGGGCGGCGACGAATTCATCGTCCTGCTGGAGAACGTCGACGCTTTCGGCGCCGGCCATGTGGCCGAAAAGCTGGTGGCCATGTTCGAGCAGCCCTTCATCGTCGCCGACTACGAACTGTTCGTCACCGGCAGCGTGGGCGTGAGCGTATTCCCCAACGATGCCAACGACCTGAACCTCCTGATCCGCAACGCCGATGTGGCCATGTACCAGGCCAAGGCGCGCGGTCGCAACAACTACCAGTTCTATGCGCCGTCGATGACGGGCGAAGGGGTCGAGCGCCTGCGCCTCGAAGCGATGCTGCGCCGCTCGATCGAGAAAAACGAGATTCACCTGAATTACCAGCCCCAGGTCGAGATGGAGACTGGCCGCCTGATTGGCGTGGAGGCGCTGGTGCGCTGGCACAATCCCGAACTGGGCCAGGTGCCGCCGAGCCGCTTCATCCCCGTCGCCGAGGACACCGGCTTCATCAATCAACTGGGCCAATGGGTGCTGGAAGAGGCCTGCCGCCAGATGATCCGGTGGGAAGCGGCGGGCCTGGTGGTGCCGAAGATGGCGGTGAACCTGTCGGTCAAGCAGTTCGAACGGGGCAGCATCGTCAGCATGGTCTCCAACATCCTGCGCGAGACGGGCCTGGCGCCCCAGCGCCTGCAGCTGGAAGTGACGGAGTCGGTCATCATGAACACGGGCGACGCGCTGGCCTTCATCAACGATCTGCATGGGATCGGCGTGGGACTGGCGATCGACGATTTCGGCACCGGCTACTCCTCGCTGGCGTATCTGAAGCAGCTGCCCGTGCAGACCCTGAAAATCGACCGCAGCTTCATCCAGGACATCGCCACCGACAGCAACGACGAGGCCATCGCCATCGCCATCATCCAGCTTGGCAAGAGCCTCAACCTGTCCGTGATCGCCGAAGGGGTGGAGACGGAGGAGCAGGCGGTGTTCCTGCAGCGCCATGGCTGCCGCCACGCCCAGGGCTATTATTTTGCGCGGCCCGGGCGCGCCGAGGCGCTGCTGGAGAACTGGCTGGTGGCGACATGAGGTTCGGCCCATGAGGTTCGGCTCATGAAGCGCGACCGTTTCATACCGAAGGAACGCCGGGTCGACCGCGGCCGCCGGCGCTTCCTGCTGGCCGGTCTCACCAGCGGCGGCGCGCTGGTGATTGGCGTTGGCCTGGCCGTGGCCCCGCCGCGCCAGCGCCTGCGCACCGCCCACCCGCTGCCGGTGCGCGACGGCGCCGTGGCCCTGAACGGCTGGGTGGCTATCGAAGCTGACGGCAGCGTGTCGGTGGTGATGGCGAAGAGCGAAATGGGGCAGGGCGTGCACACGGCGCTGCCCATGCTGGTGGCTGAGGAGCTCGACGTGCCGCTGGCGATGGTCAAGCTGCTGCCGGCGCCGATCGACAAAATCTACGGCAATGTCGTCATCATGCGCGACCTGCTGCCGTTTCACCCTGACACCCGCGGCGCCTTGCGCGACGGCGCCGAGTGGATGCTGGCCAAGGTGGGGCGCGAGCTTGGCGTGATGTTCACGGGCGGCTCGAGCAGCGTGCGCGACGCCTGGCTGCCCATGCGCGAAGCGGGCGCGATGGCGCGCGCCATGCTGGTGGCAGCGGCCGCGCGCCAGTGGCAGGTGGACCCGCGCAGCTGCAGTACCGCCAACGGGTCTGTGACGCACCCCTCCGGACGCGCCGCCAGCTATGCCAGTCTGGCGACCCAGGCCGCCACCATCGAGATCGATCCGGCCGCCATCGTGCTCAAAACCCCGGCCCAGTTCAAGTTGATCGGACGCGCCCAGCCCCGCCGCGACAGCGCCGCCAAGGTCAACGGGAGCGCCCGCTTCGGCATTGACGCGCGCCCGCCGGGCCTGTTGTATGCGGCCGTGCGCATGGCGCCCGTGGTGGGAGCCACGGTGGCCTCGATCAATGCGGCGGCCGTGCACGAACTGCCCGGCGTAAAGGCGGTCGTTAATTTCTCCGACGCGCTCGCAAAGCACAGCGGCGCCGGGGCCGGCGCGGCCGTCATCGCCAGCACCTGGTGGGGCGCCCGCCAGGCCGCCGCCGCCTTGCCGATCAGCTGGCGCGAAGGCGCCAACGCGAAGCTGTCGACGGACGCCATCTTCCGCGATTTTGCCGCGCGCCTGGATGCGGGCGCGGGCCACGTGTATCACGGCGCGGGCACGCTGCCGCCCGCCGGCGCAGGCTTGAAAACCATCAGCGCCGAATACCGCGCGCCCTTGTTGGCCCATGCCACCATGGAGCCGATCAACTGCACGGCCCAGCTTAAGGGCGGCAAAGTGAAGCTGTGGGCCTCGACCCAGGTGCCCAGCATCGCCGTCGACATGGCCGCCAAGGTGGCGGGCGTGGCGCGGGAAGACGTCAGCATCGAGGTGATGCTGATAGGCGGGGGCTTCGGGCGCCGCCTCGAAGTGGACATGGTGGCGCAGGCGGTGGCCGCGGCGGCCGTGGCCGACGGCATGCCGGTGCAGCTGATCTGGACCCGCGAAGACGATATGGGCCACGATGTGTACCGGCCCGCAGCACTGGCGCGCTTCACCGGTACGCTGGACGGCGCCGGACGCCCGGTCGGCTGGGACAACCGCTCCGTCAGCGGCGCCATCGGCCACCAGTATTTTCCCCGCGCCCTGGGGCTGCCCGGGGTCGGGCCGGACAAGACGGCGGCCGAGGGCGAATACGACCTGGCCTACGAGATCCCCAATGTGCGGGTGGCCCACGAGATCGCCGACAGCGCCGTGCCGATTGGGTACTTCCGCTCGGTGGGCCATTCGCACAATGCGTTTTTTAAAGAGAGCTTTGTCGATGAACTGGCCCATGCGGCGGGCCAGGACGGCGTGGCGTTCCGGCGCACCCTGCTGGCGCATCACCCACGCTTTTTGGCCGTGTTGCATGCCGCCGTTGCCGCCGCAGGCGATCCGCCCGCTGGCCGCGCCCACGGCGTGGCCGTGCACGAAAGCTTCGGCAGCATCGTCGCCCAGGTGGCGGAAGTGGCAATCGAGGACGGCGCCATCCGCGTGCACCTGTTTGTGTGCGACATCTTATGGGTTGTGGGTGTTTTTGGGAAAGTGTTT
>JBJMVV010000065.1:0-4602 GCA_045810505.1 Massilia sp. | reverse complement strand
GGCCTGCTGCAGGTTCGCGCTATTGTGCTGGCCGTACAGTCCCAGCAACACGCAGCCGGCCAGCAGCACGCCCAGCGCCTCGGCCATCTTGAGTGCGCTGAAGACTTTTTTCTGCGCCAGGAACAGCGGATTGAACAGGTTGATCTGCTGGCTCACAGCACCACCTCTTCATGGCGCAGGGCCGCGCCCAGGGTCAGGAAAAACTGTTGCTGCACAGCGGCGTCCTGCAACTGGGGCGCCTCGGCCAGGTCAAAGACATCGGCCAGGTCGAGCGCGTTGACGGGCGTATAGAGATTGCGGCCCAGGTACTCGTCCAGGCCGGCCACCGTCGACGGCGCCAGCACCAGGCGCGAGAGCGTGACGGCATGGAACTGGCGCTCGCAATTGTCGAGCGAGCGCTGCAGCAGCAGGGTCAGCTTGTCGAACGCGGCGAGGCGGCGTTCCTGATCAGGCTCGAGCAGATCGGCCAGCGGCACTTCCAGCCGGCGTGCAAGGACCAGTTCGCCTTCATGGGTGATCGTCAACAGGCCGCCCTCCGCGCCCAGCGACAGCAGGGCCAGACCCCGGCCGGGCGCTTCCAGCAAGGCCGCGATATTGCGCTGAGCCATTTCCGGCACGTCGATCACGGACAGGGGGATTTTTGCAGCGGCAAACAGCTTCTGGCGCGCTTCGATCAGGCTGTTGCGGGCAGCGACGGCGAACATATTGTTGCCCCGCTGGCCAGGCAGCTTGTCGGCCGGCACCGCCAGCACATCGATGGTGGCGTCATCGACGTGATAATCAAGCATGTCCTTGAGCATCCAGCGCACCGCCGTTTTCAATTCTTCGGGCGGCACGGCGGGGGCGTCCAGCGAGAGCATCTGGTAATCGCCCGCGGCCAGCATGGTCGAGCAGCGAAATTGCGCGGCGCGCAAATCACGGCCCATACGCTCGAGCGCGTCCGTGCTGGCGATGCCGGGAAAATGGGCGGCCAACTTGACTTGAGGCATGTCCGTCGCGGTCGCGGGCCGCGCCACCACGGCGGCCTGCCAGCCCGGTTCGGCCTGCGGCAGTTGTGTCAGCGCCAGCCAGCCCTCGGCCTGCCGTGATTTTTTCAGAAAGCGCATGCGAATGTCAAAAGTGATAAGGCCATAGCTCCACAATCCCCTCTAGCCGATTGATTATATTTAAGATTTACGCCCTTGCGGTGGCATCCTTGCCCAATGTGCATATTCAATACATCTCCCGCACATAAATGACCGGGCTGCGGTAGACGCCGAACACGGCGCGCCCCACCATGGTCGGCAGCCAGGCGGGATTGGCCATCTTGAATTCCGCGCTGCCCGTGTTGCCTGCGCCCGGCGCCTTGAGCCAGAAGGTGCCGCCGCCATTGTTCAGGGTCACAGCCGTCGTGGTGTCCGGCGCCAGCGCCGCCGTCTTGCACGGGCTGCCCAGGCTTTTCAGGCAGTTGGCAAAACTGATCCCGGCCGGGTTGACGCTGCTGACGCTGTCGCCGCTGGCTGTTTCCCAGCGCCCCGCCGCCGTGTAGTACTGGGCTTCCATCCGAATCGGCATCTTGAGCAGTTCCGAGCCGTAGGGATTGCCCAGCGCCAGGCGCCCCGACACGATCTCCACCGCGCCTTCCTTGGTGTTGGCGACCGGCGTTCGCGCCGAACTGACCGTGACGGTGGTGGCGCCCACGTTTTCACTGGCAGTGGCGCGCAGCCAGATCGCCGTCGGCTTGGTCCAATTGTTGGCGCGCGGCGTGGTGCTGCTGTAAGCGTTCGGCAGCGTGTAGACCGGGTTGGCGTTCAAACTCGCCCCGGCGGCAATGGTGTTGGCGCTCAGCGAGCCCGCGGAAGGGTTGATGGTCCCGGCGCCGGCGGCGCTCCAGGCATTCAGGGTGACGGCACGCGCCAGCACGCCGTTGTAGTTGACCAGCGCATTGCCCGAGGCGCCCATCGGCCTGACGGTGACAGCGAACGGCTGGGCCGAATAGCTGCTGGTGCTGACGCCGGCCGGGCAGACCATGCGGGGCAGGCAGGCCATGCTCCCCGTGGCGACGGTGTCGAAGTGATCCGGATAAAAGCGCCCGATATTGAGCGCGCTGGCCGGCACGCTGCCCGATCCAAGATAGTCGTTGACGACGCCGCCCATGCTCAGCACAGGCGTGACGGCCACGATGCCCAGTTCATCGGCCGCGAAATCGCTGCGCGTGAACACGCCGCCCACCACGCTGGTGAAGCTGGTAGCGCCCAGGGTCGGCGTCTTGCTCATCGCGGCGCGCGTGGCGGCATCCGCCGGCAACTGCACGTCCAGCGAGAGCAGCGCGCCTTCGCTGCCGAAGTTCGGCGCCACCTTGCCGTCGCTGGTCAGGGCGGCGGCCTTGATCGTGAAGGGTTCACCGACCCTGGTGAAGCCGCTGTCGGCGCCCGTGGCCACGGTGGGCATGGCGCTGCCATCGGCATTGCGGGTCACGGCGATCAGCTTGATCTGGGCCGGCTTGACGACAAAGGCGCTGCTGGAGACGACGCGGTTGCTGCCATCGCGCAGGAACAGCTGCACCTTGCCGACATCGTCATAATCGAAGCTGGGCGTGGTCATGGTCGCGCTGGCAGCGCCGGCTTTGAAAACCAGGTCGACGGGGCTGGACCAGCTGGTAGGCGTGCCTGCATTGTCGCTGCACAGGGGCAGGCTCACGCCGGCGTAGCTGCCATTGACGCCGGCGTTGGTGGCGGGATTGACACAGCCCAGCGCGAAATTGAAGCGCACCGCCGTGTCGGTGGAGGTATTGGGTGTGGTGGGAATGCCGCCCGCCAGCGCCGTCACGTACACGGTCGACAGCGTTCCCGCCGTCATCGGCCCGGCCGCGTACTGGGCGCAGCTCTGGCCAGCCGCGCCAAACGCCTTGCCGGAGACGCAGGGGGCGGTCGTGAAAGCGTACGTGGCCGTGCCAACGCTGGCTGTGCCGGTATTGCTGGCGCTGTCGTTGCTGCTGTTGTTGTCGAAGTCCGCCCCGTCCACGCTGGCGCTGGTGGTAAGGGTGCCGCTGGACGTCACCTGGGCATTGATCGTCAATACGGGCGCGCTGGCGCCGACAGGAATCGGCGCGTTGCTGGTGCAGGTGACGACCTGACCGGCCGCGCCGCAGCTCCAGCCGGTGCCGGAATACCCCAAATAGCCGGTCCCCGCCGGCAGGGTGTTGGTGACGGTGACGGGACCCGGCTCCGTGTTCGGGCCGTTGTTGGTGACGGTAAGCGTGTAGGCGACGTTCGCGCCCTGCTGAAAAGTGCCAGTGCGGGCGATCGCGATCGACAAGTCGGCCGTGGGCGCATTTGGCACGGCGATGATCTCGGCATTGAGCAGGACCAGGTCCTGGCCGCTCTGGTAGACGGTGCTGGCGGAGGTCTGGCCGGAGGCAATCACGCCCGTGCCGACGGTATAGGCATCGAAGTCGATGCCGTAGGAGGCTGTGTCGCCATTGATATTGCTGGCCGAGTTGAACTGGTTGTGGCGCGGGTTGATGCTGTCGTACAGTTCGACCCCGTTGAACAGCAGGTCTTCGTTGTCGCCAAGGGTGGCGTCACCCTCCCAGCTGATGTGGCCCACCCGCCCGGTCGCCGTCCCCAGCGGATTGGGAATCTTGAAATTGCTCAGCGAAAGTGTGATGCGGCTGTTGGACGTGTACTGGAAACCCTCGTACAGATTGAGCACCCGGAAGGTCTCGCTGGGCAGGGAATAGATCACCAGCAGGGCGAAGCCGCCGACCACGGCTTCCGAGCCGCACCAGGGCGAACCGCTGCTGACCGACAGGCCGGACACACTGTAGCTGCCATTGCCCTTTAACTGTACCTGGCTGGTGACGTCGTAAGCGCCTGAAAAATAATCGTAGCCGCCGCCGATGGTGCCGGACGTGTAGCGCCGCGCCGTCGTCGCCGTCACCGGCAGGCCCTCGAAATTGACCGTGTAATCGGGCGTGCCGCCGGAGCCGGCCCAGTACAGCTGCGCACTCAGCACGATGGCGCCCGTTGGCAGGCCGGTGAGTTTCGCCGTCAGGGTGGTGGCCGGCGTGTAGAGCGAACAGGCGCCGGCGCTGGAGCCGTTGGCGCCATTGCGCATGGTGACCTGGGCGCCGGTGAAGTTGACGTTGCCGGCGAAGCTTTTATAGAGCGTGATGGGGGTATCGGCGCGTGCCGGCAGCGCGCACACGAGCAGCAGCAGCGCCAGCGCCAAGGGAATACGCAGCAGCGCCTTCACAGCTTCACCTCGATGCGGCGCTGGACGTAATCAGGGTTGTTGCTGGGATTGGGGCAGCTGCCGCCAGCCGCTTGCAGGTTGCAGGCGGTGGCCGCGATGACCCAGCGGTCGAGCGCCGCCGGATCATCGGGCGCCAGGTCGCGCAGGCGCGTGCAGGTGACGGTGACAATAAAACCATTCAGGCTGCTGGCAGCCGGCAAGGCGAAGGTATAGGCGGCGTCGCAGCGCCGGCTGGCGGTGCGCAGGTTCTGGTACATGCCCCACTCGATGCCGGCGCGGGCGGCCTGGTAGGCGCGCGCTCCTTGAACATCGAGCGCGGAGGCGCGCTGGTTCGAGGTCGACACAGCCAGCAAGGCGACGGCCAGG
>JBJMVV010000064.1:0-25361 GCA_045810505.1 Massilia sp. | reverse complement strand
TGCCGCCGTTGGCGCGCGACGCCGGCTGACCATCAATCGGCCGCGTCACGATAAACGCTGCCCCCTGCGACAGGTAGATGTAGTCGCCCTTTGGCCGCAACTGGCCCTTCGCCTGGCCCAGCGTCCCCAGCACGGCATCGTAAAACCGCCGCGCCGTTTCAAGATCGTTGGTACCGACCACCACATGATTAAACATAGCTGACTCCCTGGTAGAGCTGACGTATCGAAATGGCGAGCCTCATGCGACTTGCACTTCCATGTCGACATCGATGTTGCCCTTCACTGCTTTCGAATAGGGGCACATGTCGTGCGCCGCGTGGGCGATGGATTGCGCGACCTCGCTTTCCAGCCCGGGCATGGACACATAGAAGCGAGCCTGCAGTTGATAGGCGTCGCCGATTTTCCCCAGGTCCACCTCGATATCGACGGCGAGGTCGGCAGGCAGCTTCACTTTCATGGCCTTGCCGACAAATGCGAGGGCGGCGATGTAGCAGGCGGACCAGGCGCCCGCAAACAGCTGTTCGGCCGTCGGATGCATCTGTACCGCCTTGAATTCGATGTTTTTCCCCGAGTTGTCGGGCGTGCTGAGCAACATGTCCACTTTTTCAGGGCCGCCGCTGTACATCGTGTGGGATCTTCCCGTGAGCAGCACGGTCTGGATTTTGGTAGGCATCGCATTTCTCCTTGAACGAGCGATTGATCGGAATGGCTGCCGCCGCCTTGCGGCCGGGATGGGCTGAAGCCGAGCGGCGGGACAGCGTTGGTGATGCGCATTGCTGCGCTGGTGGAGTGATGATGCGGAACTATGGCGTTGGCAACCATTGCACCGTGGTGCTGTGACCCGGACGTTTCACGCGGGACGAGCGCCCCGGTTCATGCGAAGCAGCGATGGGGTGAACCAAGGTCGCGGCGATGCCGGAGGATCGGTGGGCAGACTGAACATTTGTTCAGTCTATGTTCGCCAAGAAAGTTGGGGGATGCGTCGTTGGCATGGCGGGCTGAAATGAAAAAAGGCGCCCTGCAAGGCGCCTTTTCTAGCCGATGTGAATGCTTTACTTGACCAGCAACGCATTCACGGGAATCAAATCCGCCTCGCGCAGCGAGCCCGCAGCAGCTTTCAAACGCAGACCATTCATGATGGTGTCGTACCGCGCCCGCGACAAATCGCGCTGGGTCGAATACAGCTGGCGCTGGGCATTCAACACGTCGATGTTGATGCGCACGCCGACCTGGTAGCCCAGCTTGTTGGAGTCCAGCGCCGACTTGCTCGACACTTCCGCCGCTTCCAGCGCTTTGACTTGCGCCAGGCCGCTGTTGACGCCGAGGAAGGACTGACGGGCGGCCAGGGCGGCGTTGCGCTTGGTCGATTCCAGGTCGTTCCTGGCCTTGTCTTCCAGCGCAATCGATTCACGCACGCGGCTGGTGACGGCAAAGCCGCTAAAGATGGGAATGCTCCACTGCACGCCGATGACATTGGTTGTCGTCGAGCCCGAACTGCTGGTGGCGCCGTTGACTTTGTTGCGCTGAGAACTGGCGACTAGGTCGGCGGTCGGATAGTGGCCCGCGCGGTTGCGCTTGATGTCGCGCTTGGCCGATTCCAGCGACAGCTCCGAGACCGTCACGCCATAGTTCTGGGTTTCGGCGGACGAGACCCAGGGGTCGATCGTTGCGGGCTGGGGCGGCGCCAGCACCACGCCAGGTTTCAGGGTGGCGAGGTTGGCGGGGGCCGTGCCGACGATGGCCTGTAGCGCGCTTTTCTTGTTTTCCAGGTCATTGATCCCGGCAAATTCCTGCGCCACCACCAGGTCGTAGGCAGCCTGGGCTTCGTGGGTGTCGGTGATGGTCTGGGTGCCCACTTCAAAATTGCGCTTGGCCGAGGCCAGCTGTTCAGTGGTGGCGACCTTTTGCGCGCGGATGGTTTCCAGGTTGTCCTGGGCCGACAGCAAGTCAAAATAGGCCTGCGCCACGCGGGTGATCAGGTCCTGCTGGGCCTGGGCAAACTGGGCTTCCGTGATGGCTTGCGCGAGCTTGCTTTGCTCATAGGTTTCCCAGCGGTCCCAGCGAAACAGGGGCTGCACCAGCGACAGCGTGACCAGGTTGGCGTTGGCCGTGCCGTTGTTGCTGCCGACCACGGTGGGCGCACCGGTGAGCGGGTTGACCAGAGTAACGCCTTCGTTGTACGGCGAAAATTCGGTGTTGTTGCGGGCGTAGCTGCCCGTCACGCCCACGGTGGGCAGCAGACCGGCCCGGCCTTGCGGCACCTTCTCGCGTCCCGCCGCCAGCGAGGCACGCGCGCTGGCGTACACCGCATCGTTCGCCAGCGCCTGCTGGTAGACCTGGATCAGGTCGGCAGCGCGGGCGTTGAGCGACAGGCATGCGCTGGCAATCAGCGCGGCGATCAGGGGTTTCTGCATTGCTCTCTCCGTGGGATGTTTTTAAATAATTTAAATTGCTCAGTACGTCGGCATGGCGCCGTCGACCTGCACCGCCCAGGCGTGAATTCCGCCCGTCAAATTGATAATTTTTTCGAAACCGTTACGCTCGAGGAAAGCCGCCACCTGCATGCTGCGCATGCCGTGGTGGCAGATGCAGACGATCTCGGCTTCTTCATCGAGGTCATCGATGCGCGCCGGAATCGTGTTCATCGGCATCGCGGTCGATCCTTCAATATGGCAGTGCGCAACTTCCCACGGCTCGCGCACGTCCAGCAGCAGCGGCCGGGGCCGCGCCGGGTCGTTCAGCCAGGCTGCCAGTTCGGGTGCGGAAAGCTGCTGCATCGTCAAAACGTGAAGTGGGAAGGGGCCACGGCGTCGGCCAGGTACTTGACGTTGGTCTCGAACACTTTGACGGTGTCGTAACCGGTGTCCGACACGCGGGTGATGATATTGCACGACATCACAGGCGCCTGGCCGATGATGGCGGCAATCCGTCCGCCGACCTTGACCTGCTTGAGGAAGGCTTCCGGCAGCACTTCCAGGGCGCCCGAGATGACGATCACGTCGTAGGGCGCGCCCTTGTCCCAACCCTGGGCGCCATTGCCTTGCTCGACGGTGACGTTCGACACGCCGGCCTTGGCCAGGTTCGCTTCGGCCAGGGCTTTCAGTGCGGGCGAGATTTCCACCGTCGTCACGGCACGGGCTTTATGGCCCAGCAGCGCTGCCATGTAGCCGGAGCCGGCGCCGATTTCCAGCACCGTCTCGTGTTTTTTCAGCTGGATTTCCTGCAGCAGGCGGGCTTCCAGTTTCGGGGTGAACATGGCTTCGCCGCCACCGAGCGGGATTTCAGTGTCGACAAATGCCAGCGCCTTGGCCGCTTCGGGCACGAAATGTTCGCGCTTGACCACCACGAGCGTATCGAGCACGTCCTGGTCCAGCACGTTCCACGGGCGGATCTGCTGTTCGATCATGTTAAAACGGGCTTGTTCAATATTCATGGCAGACTCGGTGGGGAAAAAAGATAATCCGATATTTTATCGTGAACGGCCCCAGTGGAAACATCTTAACGACATGCAAGGCAAGATCGCGTGAAATTGCGACAGTCTGCAGATTACGGGGGCTGAACGTCCGATACGGGCGATGTGATGGTTCAGGCAAGCGCCGGCGCGGGGACGGCCAGGCCGTGCAGCGCCATGTCGAGGAAGGTCGCGAGGAAGGTGTGCGGGTCGAGATCGGCGCTGTCGCAGGGGCCGATGGAATGCTTCCAGGTCATCAGCATCAGCATGGGCGCTATCAGTACCTGGGTGGTGGCGGCGACGTCGACCGTGCGGAATTCGCCCCGCTCGATGGCGCGCTCGAGCATGCTGGCAATCATCCGGGTGCCCCGGTCAATCACTTCTTCCTTGTAAAAGCTGGCAATGTCCGGGAAATTCCCCGCTTCGGACATGATGAGCTTTGGAATGCCCGAAGTTTTGCACTCCCCGCTGCGCTGCCACCAGCCCATGATGACGTTACGCATCAGCTCATGACTGGGCCCATCGAAATGGGCGATCATCTCTTCGGCTTCGCCGATGATCGGCACGATGGCGTCGCGCACGACGGCCTTGAACAATTCTTCCTTGTTCGTGAAATACAGGTAGAGGGTACCTTTCGACACGCCGGCGCGCTTGGCGACGTCTTCCAGCCGGGTCGACGCAAAGCCCCGCTCGACAAACAGATCGAGGGCGGCAGCCAACAATTCCTGCGGACGCGCATCTTTGCGCCGCTCCCAGCGGGGCTTGGTCTCGAAGGAACACTGCATATGAAGCCTGGCGATCGTTGATGTCAATACACTGGACGGCCATTTATTAATTAACGCCGGGTCATTAATAGTAGGGTCGCAACTCAGGACTCGTCAAGGATGACGCGTTTAAATGTTGCACGCGTAGGCAGCGCGGTACAATGGCGCCCTTCCCTGCCCCGATTTCCCCCCATGCTTTGCCGTGACCACTGTGGCGCCTGCTGCACCGCGCCCTCGATTACCAGCCCGATTCCCGGTATGCCGAACGGCAAGCCGGCCGGCGTGCGCTGCGTGCAACTGGGCGAGGATCAGCGCTGCCGGATTTTTGGGAAGCCGGAGCGGCCGGCGTTTTGCGCGGGCTTGCAGCCATCGCTTGAGATGTGCGGCGACAGCCGCGCGGCGGCGTTTGCCTGGCTGACGGCGCTCGAAGTGGCGACCACGCCAGGCTAGACAGCCACCTTCTCCGCCTTGTCAGGCGTCGCCGCCTCAGTCCGCTCCACCGTCCAGGTATGCACCGGCTCATGCCCCGGCCGCTCCCAGCCCGGCGGCATCCACAGGTGTTTGAGACGCTGCCACAGGGGCCCAGGCGCCAGCACGTCGCGCCACATGTCGACCATTTCGTGGACGTTGAGGATCAAAAAATTGTAGGAACGGATCTGCCGGGGGATGCCGTAGTCGACTTTTTCCACTTCCGGTTCGTAGGTGCCGAACAGGCGGTCAAAAATGATCAGCACGCCACCGTAGTTTTTATCAATGTACTGGGGGTTGCGGCCGTGGTGGACGCGGTGGTTGGAGGGCGTATCAAAAATATACTCGTACCAGGCGGGCAGCTTGCCGATGGCTTCCGTGTGGACAAAATACTGATACACCAGGTCGACTGCGAGCAGGAACATGACGACGGCGGGCGGCACGCCCAGCAGCACGGGCGGCAAATAAAAAATGAAGATGCCGACGAAGACGTTGAGCACGCTCTGGCGCATGGCGGTGGTGAAGTTCATGGTCTCGCCGCTGTGGTGGGGCACGTGGGCGGCCCACCACCAGCGCACCCGGTGCGAGCTGCGGTGAAAGCAGTAATAGCACAGCTCGACCATGACGAAGATGGGCAAAATCGTCCAGCCGTTGACGGGGATGTCGAACAGGCGGTGCTGGTAGACCCAGCCGAACAGGGCGCCGGTGGCCAGCAGCCAGGCGGCGCCTTCCGCGACCTGGTAGGCGGTGCCCAGCGCCATGTTGGCGAAGATTTCTCGCCAACGGAATTGCTCGCGCTTGCCGGTGCGGCGCGCGGCGGAAAATTCGACCACGAAGGCGAGCACGAAGATCGGCGACATACCGGCCAGCAGCACCTGCTTCCAGTCCACGTCATTGCCCAGCAGGCCGATCAGCCAGGCGTGTGCCGCATTGATCATTTCACTCATGAAGTCTCCCGCCGCGGCGCTTGTTGTTTTTATTGGGCTGATGATACCAACTATGGCCCCGTGCGGCCAGCGGGCATAGCCGCGTGGTAAGCTTCGGGCCGCGGCTGGCTAGCCGCCCGACATAATCACGCGCCCTCCCTCATTCCTCTACATTCGTCAATACATGGACCTTATTCTCGCGATCAAAGCCATCATCATGGGCCTGGTGGAAGGTTTCACCGAATTCCTGCCGATTTCCTCCACCGGCCACCTGATTTTGGCCGGCAGCCTGCTCAATTTTGTCGATGAACGCGCGAAGGTATTCGATATCGCCATCCAGGCCGGCGCCATCCTGGCCGTGATGTGGGAGTTCCGCGCGCGCATCATCGCCGTGTTCACGGGCCTGGGCGAGAAAAAGCAGCAGAAATTTGTCATCAACCTGATCGTGGCCTTCCTGCCTGCCGCCTTGCTGGGCCTGGCCTTCAGCAAAGCCATCAAGGCCCACCTGTTCAAGCCGGTGCCGGTGGCGCTTGCCTTTATCATCGGCGGCCTGATCATTCTGTGGGTGGAAAAGCGCCAGAAAGCGCGCGGCGATGTGGCGCGCATCAATTCGGTCGATGATATGACGGTGATGGATGCCTTCAAGGTTGGCTGTGCCCAGGCGTTTGCCCTGATTCCCGGCACCAGCCGTTCGGGCGCGACCATCATCGGCGGCATGCTGCTGGGGCTGTCGCGCAAGGCCGCCACCGAGTTCTCCTTCTTCCTGGCCATTCCAACCTTGCTGGCCGCCACCGTCTACTCGGTCTACAAGGAGCGGGCGATGCTGTCGATGGCCGACCTGCCCCTGTTCGGCATCGGCGGCCTGGCTGCGTTCATCTCGGCATTCCTGTGCGTGCGCTGGCTGCTGCGCTATATCAGTTCGCACGACTTTACGATCTTCGCGTGGTATCGCATCGCCTTCGGCATTGTTATCATCGCCAGTGCGTATTACGGGTGGGTCAACTGGGTTGAGTGAGGAACTGAGCATCACCATGGACATGGCAGTGGAAACGGATCTGGGCGCACGCGCGCTGCACATCCTTGAGTCCGTCTTCGGCTACCCCGCGTTTCGCGGCCAGCAGGGCGACATCGTCGAGCACGTCGCCAGCGGCGGCGACGCGCTGGTACTCATGCCCACGGGCGGCGGCAAATCGCTGTGCTACCAGATCCCCGCCCTGCTGCGAGATGGCGTCGGTGTCGTCGTCTCGCCCCTGATCGCGCTGATGCAGGACCAGGTCGACGCCCTGGCCGAAGTGGGTGTGCGCGCCGCCTTCCTGAACTCGACGCAGACGTTTGAAGAATCGATGCGCATCGAGCGCCTGGTGCGCACGGGCGAAATCGACCTGGTGTACGTGGCGCCCGAGCGCCTGATGACGCCGCGCTGCCTGGACCTGTTTGAAGCGTCGAAGATCGCCCTGTTCGCCATCGACGAGGCCCACTGCGTCTCGCAATGGGGCCATGATTTCCGCCCCGAATACATCAAGCTGTCGATCCTGCACGAGCGTTTTCCCAACGTGCCGCGCATCGCCCTCACGGCCACCGCCGACCATCAAACCCGCGCGGAAATTGCGCTGCGGCTGCAACTGGACGATGCGCGCCAGTTTGTCTCCTCGTTCGATCGCCCCAACATCCGCTACCAGATCGTTGAAAAGGGCAACGGTCGCAAGCAGCTGATCGATTTCATTTCGACCGAACACGCGGGCGACGCCGGCATCGTCTATTGCCTGTCCCGCAAAAAAGTCGAGGAAACCGCCGACTTCTTGAATGAGCACGGCATCCGCGCCCTGCCCTATCACGCCGGCATGGAGTACGCCAAGCGCAGCGCCAACCAGGCCCGCTTCCTGCGCGAGGAAAGCATCGTCATGGTCGCCACCATCGCCTTCGGCATGGGCATCGACAAGCCGGACGTGCGTTTTGTGTGCCACCTCGACCTGCCAAAAAGTATCGAGGGCTATTACCAGGAAACGGGACGGGGCGGCCGCGACGGCTTGCCGGCCTCGGCCTGGATGGCCTACGGCTTGCAGGACGTGGTGCTGCAGCGGCGCATGATCGACGAGTCCGACGCCGACGACGGTTTTAAACGCGTCCTGTCGATGAAGCTCGACGCCATGCTGGGCCTGTGCGAAACCCTCACCTGCCGCCGCGTGCGCCTGCTGGAATATTTCGGCGAACGGGCCGGCCCCTGCGGCAATTGCGACACCTGCCTGCTGCCGCCCGTGTCCTTTGACGGCACCGTGCCCGTGCAAAAATTATTGTCCGCCATCTACCGGGTCGACCAGCGTTTTGCCGCCGGCCACGTGATCGACGTGCTGCGCGGCGTATCGTCCGAGCGCATCAGCCAGTGGCACCACGACAATTTATCGGTGTACGGCATCGGCGCCGAGCGCACCGAGCAGGAATGGCGGGCGATCCTGCGCCAGACCATCGCGCTGGGACTGGTGACGGTTGACCATGAAGTCTACAGTTCGCTGAAATTGACCGACGCGGCGCGGCCTGTATTAAAAGGCGGGCAGTCGGTGCAGCTGCGCCAGTACCAGAAACCCGTCAAGCAAAAGCGCGCACCCAGCCCCAACGCCAAGGCGCATGTCGAGATGGAACTGTCCAAGTCCGAGCAGGCGATTTTCGAGAAGCTGCGCTGGTGGCGGGTTGAAACGGCCCGCGCCCATGGGGTGCCTGCTTACGTCATTTTTGTGGATGCGACTTTGCGGGAGATTGCAAAGGTGAAGCCGGCGTCACTCGATGATTTGCGCGGGGTCACCGGAGTGGGCGAGAAGAAGCTGGTGTCGTATGGGGACGAGATCATTGCGCTGATTCAGGAGATGGCCTAAGCGCTGGCCAGTCCCCGGTGCTGCTTACTTCCGGGTGAAGACCAAATCCCACACCCCGTGGCCAAGTTTGATGCCACGATTTTCAAATTTGGTGAGCGGCCGGTACGCGGGCTGGGGCGCATAGCCCTCCGCCGTATTCTGCAGCAGCGGCTCGCTGCCCAAAACATCCAGCATCTGGATGGCGTAATCCTCCCAATCCGTGGCGCAGTGCAAATAGCCGCCCGGCGCCAGTTTTTCTGCCAGCAGTTTGACGAACGGCGTCTGCAACAGACGGCGCTTGTTGTGGCGGGCTTTGTGCCAGGGATCGGGGAAGAAGACGTGGACGCCGGCCAGCGATGCATCGGGGATCATGTTGTTGAGCACTTCGACGGCGTCGTGCTGGATCAGGCGCAAATTGCCTAAACCTTCTTCGCCGATCTGTTTCAACAGGCTGCCCACGCCGGGCGTGTGCACCTCCACCCCGATAAAATCTTTCTCCGGCATGGCCTTGGCGATGTGCGCGGTGGTGGCGCCCATGCCGAAACCAATCTCCAGGATCACGGGCGCGCTGCGGCCGAACGCGGCGGCGAAATCGAGCGGGGCCTTGCTGTAGTCGATCAGGAACTTCGGCCCCAGTTCTTCCAGCGCGCGCGCCTGGGCGATCGACAGGCGGCCCGCGCGGGTGACGAAGCTGCGGATGCGGTGCTCGGTGGGGTCGTACAGCATGGGGCGGCCGCTGCCGCCTGGGGGCGTTTCTGAAGACATGGGAACAATGCAGGAGTAGTCGAATCTGGCCGCCATTATATCGCACGGCCCCTGGCGATCACGGCCGGCGAATCTTCGCCGGGGCGGTCATCGTGCTGACATATTCGCTGGCTACACTGCCCCGGTCGCGTCGCGCTGTCTGCGTGCGCCCGCCTGAATTCGCCAACCCTGGAGTGTGCCCCATGAATTTCAATCCCGACGTTTCACGCCGCCGCCTGCTGCAACTGTTTGGCGCCGCCCCGCTGCTGCCGCTTGCCGGCTTGTCCACAAGCGCACTCCTGGCCGGCTGCGGCGGCGGCGACAGCACGCCTGCGCTGCCTGCCGCGCCCGTAACGCCACCGGCCGTCACGCTTGCCAGCGTCAGCTTTTCCGGCATGGCAGCCCCCGCCATGGACAACTCGGCCGCGATGGCCACCACCTCGGTGGGCTCGACCATGACGGCCACCTTCAGCGACCAGTCGAAGCTCGATTTCAAGCTGGCGTATCAACCGTTTTTCGTCACCGGCGACATGGTCCCGGACGGCAACGGCGGCAAGATTCTCGCCGGCGGCTACGTCGACATCAACAACAAGCCCATCATCGATACTTCCGTTGCCGGCAAGGAGCGCCAGTTCTTTTCCGATTCTCCTGACGGCACCTCGCTGCTGACGGTGCCAAATGCCAACGTGGCCGGCGTCAAGGGCAAGCCCGTGTTTGCCGTCGTCCAGTTCGAATACACCACCTGGGCCGCCGATGGCGTGACCAGCATGTACGGCCGCCTGCCTTCGCCCATCGCCGTCCTGAGCCTGGACCAGGATCCCGCCACGGGCAAACTCAGCCTGGTCAAATACCACAACGTCGATACGTCTTCCGTCAACGGCCTGTGGATCACCTGCGGCGCCAGCCTGTCGCCCTGGGGCACCCACCTGTCAAGCGAAGAGTACGAGCCGAACGCCTACCTGGCCAGCAGCGACGCCCAGTTCAAGGCCTACAGCAAGAATCTGTACGGCAGCGAGACCGCCGCCAATCCCTACAACTACGGCCATCTGCCGGAAATCACCGTCAACGCCGACGGCACCGCCTCCATCAAGAAGCACTACTGCATGGGCCGCATCTCGCACGAACTGGTGCAGGTGATGCCGGACAACCGCACCGTCATCATGGGCGACGACGCCACCAACAGCGGTTACTTCGTGTTCGTGGCCGACACCGCCAAGGACCTGTCGGCCGGCACCCTGTACGTGGCAAAAGTCGGCGCGGGCTTCTCGCTCGACCCTGCAGCGGCCGCCGCACCGCTCACCTGGATCAAGCTGGGCTCGGCCACCAGCGCCGAAATCCGCGCCCTGGCCGCCTCGCTCAAGCCGGCCGACATCATGGACGTGCGCACCACCGATCCTCTTGACGCAAGCTACACCAGGGTGGCTGCCAACGGCCGCGTCGAGTGGCTGAAGGTCAAGCCGGGCATGGACAAGGCCGCCGCCTTCCTGGAAACCCACCGTTACGCCTCGCTGGTGGGCGCCTCGATGGGCTTCACGAAAATGGAAGGCACCACCGTCAACATCGCCGACAAGATCGCCTATTCGGCCTTGCAGAACTGCCAGTCCTCGATGGTCGCCGGTAACGCATTGAATGTTCCTGGCAACGGCATCTCGATCCCCAAGGCGCTCGATGCGGGCGCCGTCATGATGCTCAATCTAAAAGGCGGGCAGAAGGACACGACGGGCGCAGCCATCAACAGCGAATGGATGCCGGCCGACACCAAGGCCCTGATCACGGGCGAAGACATGGCCGCCGACGCGGTCGGCAACACGGCCGTGGTCGACAAGATCGCCAATCCCGACAACCTGAAATTCTCGGAAAAGATGCGCACCCTGTTCATTGGCGAGGACAGCAGCCAGCACGTGAACAATTACCTGTGGGCCTACAACGTCGACACCAAAAAACTGTCGCGCCTGATGTCGATCCCGGCCGGCGGCGAATCGACCGGCCTGCACGCCGTCGACGAAATCAACGGTTTTACCTACATCATGAGCAACTTCCAGCACGCCGGTGACTGGGGCAGCATCCACGCCAAGGTCAAGACCACGCTGGACCCGCTGATTCGCGCCAATTACAAGGACAAGTTTGGCGCGGCGGTGGGGTATCTGACCGGTGAAGTGAGTCAGATCAAGATCAGCAAGGCGTAACAGGTTTTGCAAGGCACAAGGCCCGCTGGCGCTCAGCGGGCCTTGTCGTATCCGGGCCGGGTGGCTCCCGCTAATTTGAGGCAGTGGCTCTGTTGGCCGATGCGGCGCGGTTTTATAGTGAACCACCTTCACAAAGTGGACATTCCGATGAAACTGCACCACGCAAACCGCCTTGTGGCACTGGCCTGCCTGAGCGCCACGCTGTGCCTGCCGGCGCACGCCGAGCCGAAAAGGGATGGCTCCCACGATTTCGATTTCGCCCGCGGCGTCTGGCACACCCACATCACGCGGGTGCTCAATCCTTTCGAGGGCGGCAACAAGACAGAAACTTCGGACGGCACCAAGACAGCGACCGCGCTGTGGGGCGGCAAGGGATGGATCGAGGAACTGGACGTCAATGGCCCCGACGGCAACTGGAAAGGCGCGACGCTGTTCCTGTACAACCAGAAATCGGGCCAGTGGAGCCAGTCCTATATCGACCAGGACAGCGCGGAAGTGAACGGAGCGGAGATCGGCGAATTCAAGGATGGCCGCGGCGAATTCTATGCCACCGCCAAACGGGGCGGGCGCACCATTCTCACGCGCGGCGTCTGGTCCGATATCACGGAAAATGCCCACAGATACGAGATCGCCTTTTCGCGCGACGGCGGCCGCAGCTGGGCGCCGGTCTTCAAGGCTACCCTCACGCGCCTGAAATAGCGCGGGAGCACCCCTGCCCTGCTGCGTCGTCAAAACGGGAAGCATGACTTTATTCCATTACGCCACCCGTCGATTGATCCCGGCATTGGCGGCGTCGTGAACCCCGCGAATGCGAGGCGACCAGACCAGGCCGGCGCTGAAACCGGGCACGCGCAGTCGCCGGTAAAAGTTACCGTTCAGTTGGGTACGGTCGATCAGGTAGTTGCGTAACGATGCACTCAGGACCTTGTCAACGCGGTGATGCACTGCCTCCCGCCAGAAATCGTCCAGCCGTCCCTGAAAAGTCAGGCCGGGCAGATCGTACAGGGCGGTGCCGCAGACTTTGAGCGGCGTGCAGTGATCGAGCGCGGACAGACCGACCGTGCTGTTGATCAGGACGACGCCGCGTGCATGTGTGAGCAGGGTCGGTAAATGCTGATCGTGGATATAGCGCACCCGGCCATGCAGGCCGTACTCGCGGACCAACGCCGCGATCTGCCTGGAATAGTCATGGTAGCCCCGGTCCATCGGATGATGCTTGATCACCAGTAGGGTGTCGCGCGGGGCGCCGCGCCGGAACGATTTAATGACCCCGGCGATAAATGCTTCCACCGAGGCGTACTCTGAGTGGGCGTGGATCTGTGCGTCATTATGGACCTGCAGGGCAGCAAGGAAAAATCGCCCGGAATAGTGCGACGCCAGATCGTGTTCAATGCCCCTCTCGCGCCATTTGAAGAGGTGCTTGCGAAATGCGCTGCGCAGCCAGGGCCAGCCCTCACCCAGGCCAAGTGGCCGGTGATGCCGGTAGCCGGGGTACGCCGGACTGAGCAACGCGGCGGCGACATAGTACGCCATTGCCCACAGCGCCATGTACCAGAAAGTGTTCCCGACGGGCCGGGTTGGCAACTGGGGCGCGGCACTGCGCGCCTTATAAAACTCCGGGTTGCGCGGTATCTTGGAGTTGCCGTTGACGCCGTGGCGCTCCAGTGTCACAAAGTCGGGGCGCACATAGCCCTCTTCAAATACACCGATCTCGACACCACGGCGCGCAGCCACGTCCAGGGCGATGCGGTGCAAGGGCCGGCAGTCGCCGAACAGCAGCACCACGTCGATCCGGTGCCGCGTGAGCGCCTTGTCGAGATAGCCGGCCCAGCTGTCAGCATTGCCTGAAAATCGCATGGCTTTTCGTGGAGAAAACAGCCAGTCGCCGCCATTGAAGTCGACTTTCTGCACCTGCGCGCCAGCCCGCTGCAGGTCGCGCGCGAGGCGGCGGAAGAAAGGGCCAACCGGGCCCTGCAGCAGCAATACTTTCTTGCCGGCGAACGATTGCAAGCCGTCTGCGATCATCGGCGCCGCTCCCAGGCACCGAGCACCACGCGCAGCAGGCGCCGCCGCAAGGTCAGCCGTCCGTCGCTGGCCGCGCGCCGTGCCAGCAGCACGTCGAGCGCCTGTTCCGGCGACAGTTGAGCGGCCGCGCCCTCCCCGACGGCGTAGCGCGGATACAGGATCAGGGCAACTGCGAGCAGCCCGGCAAGCGTAAGGCGACGGGTACGCCTGGGCGAGACCACGCTGTCTTCCGTGAGACCCCACCCCGCATAGAAGGGCAATCCATGACAGCACACCCGCTTGCCCCGAAGGAGCGCCTCGAAGCCGGCCAGGGAAGTAAGCACGTGAACCTCGTCGACCGCCTCCAGCATCTGATCCATGGCGACGTCGCTGACAATTTCATCGCACCATGCGCCGGCGGCGCCCTCGTCCCGGCCCATGGCACGTAGTCCGGCGGCCACGTCAGGATGGGGCTTGTAGACCAGCCAGGCATCCGGCCGTGCCTTGCGCGCGGCGCGCAGCAGTGCGATGTTGCTGGCGATACCGGGCGCGCCGAATCGCAGCGAGGCGTCGCTTTCTACCTGGCCGGCCACCAGCACGACCTGGCCATGTCCGGCCGGCCGCTGCCAGTTGCCGGCACCGACGTTGTACTTGGTGATGCGGCCGGCGACGATGCGCCGTCCGAGCGCCGCGGCACGCTCGAGCAGGTCCGCGTCGAGCGGCGCATGCTGCAACATCTGTTCGAGGTCGGAGGGGCGCGTCGCGTCGTAATAAATACCACTGTGATCAAACACCCAGGACAAAGGTGCGGCCAACTCGGCACCGAGGCCGACAGAGCGCAGGAAGCCATCTTCCACTCGCACAAGACGCGCCCGACCGGCGCCAGCAGGCGCTACGGCGCTGCCCCATAGCAGCAAGCTGGCGCCGTCCGGCAGCCGCGCCTCGTCGCCGACGAACGTAACGGTGGCGGGCGCTGCGAAACGTCGCAGAATGCCCCGTTTACGCCAGGAAAAGCCGTGCGCATAAACCCGAGGCGGCAGACTGGCCGGGCTCACATCAGCGTACACATGAACTCCTCTACCTTGTCGAAGTGGGTGCCCCAGGTAGGCGCCTTGAAACCGTTGAGGCGGATGCACTGATCGCGCCTTGAAGTTGACTGGGGCGCAATATAGTTCTCGATGGCCCGCATCCAGCCCAGCCCGTCCAGCGGATCGAGATAATCGGGAATGTCGCCGGCGATTTCACGGAACGCCGGCAGGTCGCTGGCGATAACGGGAACGCCCGTGGCCAGGCTCTCCATCAGCGGCAATCCGTAGCCTTCGGCAAACGAGGGAAACAGCAGCGCCTGAGCGTGGTGCAGATAGGTGGACAGCTCCTGATCGCCGCATACGCCGTGTTCGATGACGACGCCGCGAAAGCTTTCGCAGCGCTCCAGCAGAGCCACCGTCTGGGTTGACTCCCATCCACGCTGGCCGATAATGACAAGCCGCGGCACGCGCTCGCCCATGCGCGCGGCCAGCGTACGCCACACCTGCAGCAGCATGCTGTGATTTTTGCGTGGCTCGATCGTGCTGAGCACGACGAAGTATGGCTCCTTGAGCAGGCGCTGCGCGGCTGGGGGCGGTAGCGATGCCGGCGCCAGCGGCGCGGCGATCGCTGGCGGCAAGGTGCGTCCCCGTGAAGCTGCGTAGCGCGCCAGTTCGTCCAGGGTGGCCGTAGAGTTGGTGATCACGCCGCTGGCCGTCGCCAGCACAGTGTCCATGCGCGCGATGTGACGGAAACGCTCGTTCTTGCGGCAATATTCGGGATGGGTAATTGGAATCAGGTCATGCACCATCAACAGGGGCCGCGCTTGTTGCGCCACCAGGCGCCGTGCGTAGCCGGCCGCGTCCAGTCCGCTGTGTCCGGTGTTGATGACGAAATGGTCGCGCAGATGGCCGGCGGGCCTGCTGCCCAGGCTGGCGCGCGCCAGCAGTGCAAGCATCTGCCGCCTGCCGATCGCCTCGCCCGAGAGCAATGTCGAAAACACTTCCCGCGAATGGGACGCCGACATGACGCGACCCAGCCCTCCCAGCCGCACCACCGCGCAGGCCTGGTCGCAGAAATGGCGCACGTAGGCCAGACTGACGCGGTCGACCCCCGTGGGCAGGCGCCCCTTCATCGAACGGGTCAGCAAACGGGTGAGGTCGATGGCGATTTTGCGCTTCAAGCAGGCTCCCGAATCATTGCAGCGCGTTGCCGACGTTAACGAGTGGATAGACGACCGAGACCACAATATTGAGGAATTTCTGCAGTTCGGCCGCCGGTGCATTCGACACGTAGAGCACGTCGCCATCTTGGACCGGAAAGTTTTTCGCAGCAAAGAAGGTCGCCGGGTTTTTTAGGTCGATGCGGTAGATCACAGGAAGTTTTTCCGACGTCGCTCCCGTAGCCGAAGGCTCAAAGCGAAAAATGAAGACACCCTGCGCGTCAGCGCGTGCATCCTGCAGGCCACCTGCCCGCGCCAGCGCCTGGGCCAGCGAAATGCCCTGGGCTTCGAAGTTGACTTCCTCGTTTTTGCCCGTCGCGCCCAGCACACTGAAACTTTGCGACTGGAACGTGGAAGTGAGCACGTCGCCAGGTTCGAGCACGATGTTTTGCGCGGGATCCTTGATGATGGTCGACAGGGGCAATGCACTCACCTGCTGGCCCCGCGTCAGTTGCAGCGTCATCTTGTTGACGGGCTGGCGCACACCGCCGGCCGCCGCAAGAGCGTCGAGAATGCGCTCGCCCCGCGCGGTCAGGGGCATCCGCAGGCTGTTGGTGACTTCACCGACAACCGTCACGTTGGCTGAATTGTTACGGACCAGCCGTACCATGACCTGGGGTTGATTGGCCTTCGATTTCAGGCGGCTCACAATGTCGGCCTCGATCTGCTGTGGGCTGCGCCCGACGGCCGCAACCTGGCCGGCGAAGGGAATGTTGACGCTGCCATTGCTGCCGACCACCTGCTCGGGGAAGGTGGTGGCGCGCGCGCCGCCGGGCGCGGCGCGCAGATCGCTGACACCGCCGAACAGGGCCGCTGGCGCCACTTCCCACACCGACACCTCCAGCACATCGCCGGCGCCGATCGCATAGGCCGTTTGCCGGCGCGAACCGAAGGTGGTGGAGAATAGCGCCTGGCTGCGCTGGCCGAGGGCCCGTGCGGCTACATCGCCGTCGACATCGACGATGCGGATGCGCGCAGCGGGCCCGGCGGCCGGGGGCTTGTCCACCTGGGCGTAGTTGGGTCCCGAAGAGGGCAACCAGGTGGGCGAGCTGGCGCAGCCGCCCAATGCAAGGACAACAGCAAGCGGCAGACTGCGCAGCAGACGGCAGAAGTCGGTCATTTGCATTTTATTGCGCTTTGGCCGAGGTGATGCCGTAGCGCGCCAGCGCAATGGCCGGCGTGAGCTTATCGATTTTCATTTCAGGCAGAATCGCCGACACGCAGGCGACGATGACGCACAGCGCGGTGAGGGTATAGGCGAGCGACGCCAGCACCCCCATCGCGCCGAGGATCAGCGGGATCAAGGCGCCGGCAAGCGAAGCGCCCCAGCTGAAGCCGAGGTAGCGCAGGGACAACAACATCAACAGCGAAACAAAAAACGCACTTCCAATTCTTGCAAACATCTCGTGAGACCTCTAGTTTTAGTGTAAAAATTATTATTGTTCAGCTGCCTGGCCCGCTCGCAGTCGCCCGGCGCCACGCCCGGTCACCTTCAGATAGCGATCGCCTCCCCCCCCACACTGACCGGCGACGCCAGCCAGGGTCTGCGCCCCTGCCGGCACGCGTGCGGGCGAGAGCTCACCCGGCAGCAGTGCAGTGGCCTCGTCGAACTCATCGAGCATGGCGACATACATCGTTTCGGCGCGCGCGGTGACGACGTTGTCGATCTGCCGTTCAAGAAAGCTTCCACACTCGCGGGGTATCTGGTTGATGACGGCGTCGTTGCCGCGGTTTTTCATCAGGTTGAACCAGGAAAAGCCGGGGAAAACCACGGGCATGTAGCGCACGCCGGCACGGCGCGCTTCGGCCATATCGGCGCGTACGACGTCGGTGAAAAATTTATCGGCGCCAGCGCCATTGGTGTATCTGCCCACTGTCCACGGGCTGATGGCATCGTAGCTGCGATACACCGGGGCCCAGGCCGGATCGGTTTTGGCGTCACCGGCCAGGGTACGCCAATGGGTGGGCACGCCACCGATCACATAGCTGCCCGATTGCTTCAGGGCGGCAACCAGAGCGGCCACTTCAGCTGGCTGTCCCGGCCGGTCGGTAAAGCCGAAGCCCCACAATTGCAGCACCAGCTTGCCGTTTTCCTTCAGATAGGCAGCCTCGCGTCGCAGCGCAAAATTCTGCTGCAAATCGCTCCAGTCGGCCTGGATCAAGCCGGCTACCTTGTCCGGCGCCGTGCCGGAGACGTCGTAGGTAATGTAGACCACCCGCCCGGTGGACTGCGCTGCGGCCAGCACATTGCGCAGCACCTGGTCCATGCGGCGGCGTTTCTGCGGAACCTCCAGTCCGGCCACGAAGCGCTGCAGCGCGACACCGTCGATGCCGGCGCGGGCCAGCCGGACCATGTGCTGGCGCACGACGGCCGGGTTGAGCGAGGAAAAAAGCTTGACGGTGCCACGGCCGTCAGCGCGCGGCAGACCCGTATCACACAGGTCCTTCGGGTCCATCTGCGAGGTGTCGGGCAACAAGTCAACGGTCAGGAAAGCGGGTTTGACGTCCTGTACAAACCAGTGCTGCCAAAGATGATTGGCTTCAAAATCATTGGGACAACCGAACCACCCCTGATAGCCTGCAATGGTTCGGCCAGCCAGACCTGCGCCCGCGCGCCCGGCCGCCATCACATCAGTACCCAACATTGCCAGTGCGAAAAACGCAGCGGCGATACAAGCGCGGTGTTTGCCTATCATATTGACCACTCCAGTTGAGTAAGCATCGTGCTGAAACCAGCCTTGATTGCATTGAACTGCACGCTGTCCGGTTGCAGTGCGCGCGACCACATCTGCCCGTCGATCTCGGCTGCTGATTCCAGGAACGCCGCCGGCGTCGCCAGCGAGCGCGCCAGGTCACGCAGTTTCGATTGCGAGGCCAGCAGCGCAGGCCGGTCAATCAGCAGGGCAAAGATGGCGCCGTGGTAACGCATCGAAAACACCTGTTTCGCCTGCTGCATCAAAGCGGCGAGTTCATCGAGGTTTTCCGTCAGCACAACTGCAAACTCCGCAAATTGTTCCAGCAGCACGCCGTCGAGGGCCGGCTCGATACCGACCACCAGGTGGCGCTGGCCACGCGAGGCCAGTATGTGCGAGCGTATCTGCCGCAGCAAAGCCGCATCGGCGGCGCTGGCCGGGTATTTGAGCACCCACAAGACATCGATAGTGGGCGCCCCCGCGGCAGCGGCCGGCGCACTTAACAGAGGGGCGACACCGGGCAGGCAGAGGATCGGGTCTGCCGCCAGAAGCGCGTCCGGCCGCACCGCCACCAGCGCCGCCACCGACGTGGCGTCGCGTCCGATTACATACAGGGCCTGTTGCAGAAGCGTGTGGTGACGGGCCACTTCGGGCCCGGAAGCGCCGATGGCGAGCAAGATGATCGGCGTGTGAATTCGGCGGCACCACTGCACGTCGTCGAGAGGATCGTGCGGATGGGCCAGCAGGCCTCCACCGCCGATGATCAGGTAATCAAAGGAATTGACCAGGTCGAAATCGTAAATCGCCTCGGCCGGAAGGATCGATGCGGCGGGATAGACAAAGGTGCTGCTGCACAGCACGCTGGTGGCATGAATCTCGACCGGGCGTTCGCCGAACAGTGCGAGCAGATGGGAGCGAACCGCCAGCGCCTGGTAGGCATCGCCCATGTTGCCATTGCCGTAGGCCCCGAACAGCAGCACCCGCAAAGGACCCTGGCCGGTGGGCGCGCTGGCGCGGGCCTCGGCGATCAAGGCCTGCTGCAGCGCCCATGGCGGCGTTGCAGCGCTGATATGCTGGGCAAGTTCCGTAGCGCTCACCGCGCGCCTGAGGTGGCGCAGATACATTGCCTCGATACGTGCAACGACAGGATGCCAGCTGCCTTCCGGCGCTGCGGCTTGGGCATGGGCTGCGCGCCACGCCTGCTTGAATTCGCGCGAGGCGCGCAAGGTGGCGGCGGCGGCGGCGACGTCGCCCGCGTCGCGGATGCGTCTGGCAAGCACGCGCTGTCCTTCGGGATCGGCCGGGCGGTCGAGCAAGCCGCGATAGAGGGCATCCGCCAGACGCATCGGCAGGCTGCCATCGCCCTCGTCGTGAGCAAATTGGCGCGCACGACATTCGTCACCCGAGCCCAGCGCTTGCAACAGCGCCAGCAGACCGGCCATGCTGCCGCCGTGGTCGCGCCAGCGCGCCTGCTCTAGCGCATCGGGTGCGCGCGCCAGGACGCCTTCGAACACCATGGCCACAAAAGCATCGGCATGCAAGGCCATCTGGCGATTCAGCATAGCGGGCGAACGGCCGAGGTCGGCGAGCAGCGCGGCAAGCGAGTCGGTGCTGCGTAGAGCGGCGCTGTGTTGCGCCACCATTTCGGCATCGCATTGCTGGTCCAGCAGGGCGGTGTGGGCCGCCTGCACCAGTTCGGCGGAGTGGCGCGCCAGGCTGTGTTCCCATGATGCGGGCGAATGGCTGACCAGGCGGATGGCCTCGGCGAGGCCGTCCGGCCCCTGTTCCAGCAGCATTTGTTGCGCTTGCCGGGACTGGACATCGGCCCCGGATCCGAACATGCCGGTCTGAATTGCCCGCGCCAGCCCGTCAGCGCGCGCGGCAAAGCCCTGGCGCCAAAACGCCTCGTTGCGGGCGGCATCCTTGCGCAGCGATTTTTCCCAGTGCTCCGTTGAATTGCCGATCTCTGCCAACAACGCTGTCAGACCCGGCATGTCCTGCAGCGTTGCCGTGTACTGCGCCAGCGCAGCCGGCTCGGGTTCGCGTTCGAGCAGACCCAGGAAGGCGGCACGTACCAGTTCGCCGGCATGCTCCGCAATGCTGCGCTGCCAGCGTTCGGTGGAAGCGGCCACATCGGCCACCAAGGACTGCAGCGCGTGCAGCGCGGGCGCCAGCATGACCGGGTCAGCGACCTCGGGGGCACGGCCGAGCAGACCCTGGAACACGGCATCGGTGAGCGCGTTTGCACGCATGGCCAGCGCTTGCTCCCATTGCTCGTCCGAACCGGTCAGGGCGGCCAGCAGCTGCGGCAAGCCAGCGCCGTCACGCAGGGCGGCCGAGTACACCGCCAGGCCGTCCGGATCCGCGGCGCGGGCAAGTACACCCGCGTACGCATCCTCAACTATGGCGGGCGCGCAGGCGCGCACGAGCAGGTCTGCAATTTTTCGTTTCATATGCCAGATCGAATTAGCGCGGTGTCACTTCTTCTTTTCGCCTTGCACGCGGCGGAGAAAACTTTCCCACTGTGGCAAGATGCGGTCGGGCTGATAGCGCGCCGCGATGGCGGCGCCGCATTGACGCAAACGCTCGCGTTCCTCATCGGCATTGGCATTGTACAAAACTTTTTGCAAGGCTTTTACCAGGCTCATGGTGGCATAGGGATCGAAATACTCGGCCGCGTCCTCATACACCTCGCGATGGACGGGAATATCGGAGGCCAGGGTGATGCCGCCGCTGGCCATCGATTCCACGCCCGAGAAATCAAAACCTTCGCCCAGGCTCGGGCACACCGTTGCCAGCGCATGGCGGTACAGCACGCGCAGATCGGGCGCCGGCACCGCATTGAGCATGAACAAATCACCCCGGTCGATCCAGGGGCGGAATGCGCTGGCGATCGATTTGTTATCCCATCCGAGAGTGCCAACAACGACCAGCTTGATATCGGGATCGATATCGGCCTTGATGACCTCCCATGCAGCCAGCACCCGCGTGTGGTTCTTGCGCGGTTCGATGGTCGACACCACCAGAAGATATTTGAAATTCGGCTGGCCGAGCGTGCGCTTGTAAAAAGCCTCTTTTTCGCGCAGGCTGAGGAAGTCCGGCAGCAGATCAATGCCCTTGGCCAGATCGCCCTCATACAGGCGCGAGCGGATGATGCCGCGCACCCGATCGAAATTCGATTCCTCGCGGAAATAATGGTGCGCGACCATGTTATGGATTGTGACAGCGCGTGGCGCCGCTTCCGGGAACAACTTGATCAGATCCTGGCGCGATGCTTCCGAGACGCAAGCGAACCAGGCACCCTTTCGCACGTTATCCATCAGGGCGTAAAAGTGGGTCGCCTGGTGCAGCGACTTGTCAGATATTGTGTGGGGCATCATCACGGGAATGGCGTCGTGATAGCGGATCACCATGCGCGTATGGCGCTCCACCCGGCCCGGGTAGGGCGTCTGGCCGATAAAAATATCGATCCCTGGCGTGTGCAAGGTCGGATATTTCGGGCTGCTGCCGAAATTGAGCGACTGCAGGCCCACCATATGCATGGCGTGCCAGGAGGTGCTGTTGATGCTGTGGTTGACACCGGAGACGAGGTCGAAATCCGACGCCGGCAGCGTCTTGGCGAACATCGTGCGCCAGGTGAAGTCGCGGAAATTAGCCGATTCAAACCGGGTCAGGCGGACGGTGCCGATTCCCAACATGGTACGCAACAGCAGGCGCGCGGTGGAGATCTTCTTTTCGCTGTAATCAAGGATGACTTCGATTACATTGCGATAAGGCTTTTCGGCCATCGAGATGATGACCTGCGAATAGCGATTGATACGGCGCGCGTCGCTTTGCCAGCGCTGAAAGAGGCCAGGCTTGCGTGTGCCGCGCGCCAGCGAGCGTTGCGAATGCTGGATCATTCCCTCCACCTGGACCGCATCGATTTTGCACAGGCCGCGAAAAAGCAGTCGCACCTCCTGGGGGATGCCGGCAAAGCCGTCGAGCGATGGCCGCATTTCAAGCATCACGCGGATCGGCGCGCTGTCGAGGTGGGCCTGGGCGGGCCCTTGCAGGTCCAGGTCGCGCATCTCACGCGTGACGGCAGGGCTGGTTCGGTCATTCATGGTGAAGGGACTCCGCTTTCTGGTGTTCATGGTAAAAGTTGACGGCGTCATCGATCTGGCCGAACTGGCGCAGGCGCCCGTCGGCAATCACGCAGGCGCGGTCGCAGAATTCGTAAATGTTGTGGATTTCGTGGGAGACCATGATCATGGCGCGCTCGCGCCGCTTGTCGAATAGCTCGTGCCGGCATTTGTCGTGAAAGCGTTTGTCACCAACCGAAATGACTTCGTCTATCAGGAAGCAATCAAACTCAATGACCATCGACAGCGCGAAGGCGAGCCGGGCCCGCATACCGGCCGAGTAGTGCTTGACGGGTTCGCGGAAAAATTTTCCCAGTTCCGTGAAATCCTCGACCCAGGCGATCTTGTCCTCCGTGCTGACGCCGTACACGCGGCAGATGAAGCGCAAGTTGTCGAGTCCGGTCAAGGTGCCCTGGAAGCCGTCTGCCAGCGCCAGTGGCCATGACACGCTCATGGTGCGCATGACGATGCCGCTGGTGGGCGGCTCAGCGCCGCTGATCAGGCGGATCAGCGTCGATTTACCACTGCCGTTACGGCCCAGGATGCCAATTTTTTCACCAGGCCGCACCGTCAAATCGACGCCGTCAAGCACCGTGTGGTAGCCCTGGCGGGTGCGGTAGCGCTTGCTGACATTGTCCAGCAGGATCATGTTGGCAACTCCGCGCGCGCCAGCTGGCGCAGTTGGGCCAGACCTGCCAGGGTCAGCAGCATATTGCAGACGAGCATATACGGCAGGTCGTAGCGTGCATGTACCGCCGAGCCAAAATAGCCCTCTCGCAAGATCTCGACGCCATGCACCATCGGCAAGGCCAGCACCACCTGCTGGCCGGCCACTGGAAGCCAGTCCACCATGAAAGCGGCGCCGGACAGGGGAAAGATGAGGTAGGCCAGCGGGTGCCAGATCTTGTCGACCAGTTCAGACCGGATGCTCAGCGCGCCAACCAGCACAGCCAGCGCTGCGCCGAACCAGGCCAGCATGGTCCAGCCCAGCATGACGAGCAGGATGTCCTCCGGCGGGCTGATCATTTCCAGCATCAGAAACAGCACGCTCAAAATGGCAAACGAGGCAGTCGCGCCTGCAATTTCCAGCAACAAGCGCGCGGCAAAGATATCGATTATCTTGACGTTGCGATGAAACATCAGCGAACGGTTTGGTTCCAGCGCCCCGCAGCAGCGGCCTGGCATGTTGCGCCACAACAGCACGGACGAGTATCCCGTCAACGCAAATGCCGCGATCGGCAGGCTTGATCCATGCGAAGCCTTGGCGAACGTCCACAGGGCGGTGACGCCAAGCGTAAACATCATCGGCTCGACGAACAGCCACAGGAAGCCGATATTGTGACGACCGTAGCGCGTGATGATCTCGCGCATGAGTAGCGCTCGAATGACACGCAACTGGATTGACAAGCTGCGGCGCAGACCGGGTGTGATGGCGATCATGGATCAGTCCCGGTGCTCGCGCACGCCGGCCAGCAGCATTCTGGCAATACCCCAGGCCATCAGGCCCAGCAGAAACGTCGCTGCAATACTACGCGCGCGACGCGGCAACACGGCGCTGTCTGGCACGTGAGGCTGCACGATCCGTTCCAGGTACAGCTGCTTACGCTGGGCATCATTGCGCGCCTGCTCCAGCAAGGTGGTGGCGGCGCTCAACTGCTTTTCCGCGAATACCCGTTCCAGCGCCAGGCGTTCAAACCCGGACGAGGCCTGGCTGAGCGACTTGCCGCCGCCGGCAACATCGGCAACTTGACCGTCGAGCTCTTCCTGTAAGGCCTTGATGCGCTGGGCCAGACCGGGCAGTTGCGGGTTTTCAGGCGTGATGCTCAGCAATTGCGCGCGCTGGGTGCGGGTGGCAATCAACTCATCCTGCAGCTTCGACACAAGCTGAAGCTGGATGGCCGATTGCCGTTCCGGGTCGAACACCTTATTTTGCTTTCGATACATCGCCAGCGCCGCGCTGGCAGCCTGCAAGCGCTGCTCGGCCTCATGCACTTCCGCGTTGGCGGACTTAAGCAAATCGCCGCGCGCCCGTTCGTTCAGCTTGTTGATGAGCTGCTCTCCCATGTCCAGCAACGTAGCGTTGATGCGAAACGCATCTTTGGGATCGTAGACCTGCACCTTCAGACTTGAGATGCCAGAAGTGCTGTCGAGCTCGATGGTCAAGTGACTCTGGAAGTAGCGAAACAGTGCTTCCTGGCTGGGGTCAATCCCGAAACCATTGAAACGGCTCAGCCGGTCGATATCCGGAGAATCAAATTTTTTCGCCAGCGCCAAAGCACTCACGCTGGCAAGGGCATCGCGTGAACGCATAAACTCGTGAACCGAGTAAGTATTGTCAAGCGACTGTGAAAATGCCCCGCCTTTAAGTAATGCGCCAAGACCAGGGTTTATGGACCGTTCGGGACTGCGCACAACAAAGTGTGATTCCGAAACATAAACTTCGGATGCCACGACCCCAAAATATGCAAGCGCTATCAAAGTTGGGCACGCAACAAGCGCAAGGAACAGGCGATCTACCCGCCGCCAATATTGTTTCGCCAGCTCGACTGTATAGAACGGGCGAGCTTTGGACTGGGTAATTGCCTCAGAGTTCATGAATACTTCTTTACTAATACGGGGGGCCGCCGCACGCCGCTGACGCCAGAGTAGGACAATATGGCAGTGTGCGAAGGGGTGCTACCTCACCGAGTTGCCATTGACAAAAAATTTATATTCCCGCTGCATGAAAAAATAGCGTCGAGTCGAGCATGAGACTCCAAGTAGGCGAGGATGAGGTGAATTACCAAGCAAATAGGACAATTTGGGCGATATTCGGGCCGGTTCCCGATAGCGGGCGCTGTCTTTACCGGCCCGAATTATAACTAGGAAACATTACAAGATGCAAATTTTAAATTCCAATATGAAAAC
>JBJMVV010000063.1:0-5978 GCA_045810505.1 Massilia sp. | reverse complement strand
GCCAAACCCTCGCTGAGCTCCGGCGCGCTGCAGCTCCAGCACGGTCCTCTCTACGCCGCCCTCGCTTACGAGCGCCACCACGACTATCGCGGCATAGGACTGGACGACCACGCCGGCGCGCTCATTACGCAGCCGCGTGTAAAAAACAAACAGGCTGCTGCGTTTCGACAGCGTGTAGTCGTAGCCAACGGTGGCGTGGATGGCGCCGGTATCGCGGCCGGCCGAGACAAATCCTGCTCTTTCGGTGCTGCCGCCCGTGCCGTCGCGCGCCATCGCGGCACCGAGGCGCAGGCCATGGCGCCCGCTTTGCCGGCTCAGCGAAATATAATAGTCTCTGCGCTCCAGCACGCCGCTGGCGGTCTCGTAATGCAGCTGCTCCGCGGCCCCCGCAAGCGTGATTGTGCCGAACTGCCAGGACGCTGCCAGTTTGACGGCGTGATCGGACAGCCCGGGACCGCGGTAGTCATGGTGACGCTCGTACGCCAGGGCGGTGTACAGATGGCCGGCCTGGAACTGCAGTGCGCCGGAGCTGAGCGAGGGCCTGGCGCCGTTGGCGGGCGTTTCTTCGTTAAGACCCTGGGCCAGGCGCAGTGAGGCGCCGTGCCAGGTCGGACTCCAGTAATGCACGCTGTTACGCTGGCGGCGATCGAAGGAGCTGGTGTCGCTGGTATTGTCCGCCGTCGGTGCGGAGCCATTGCCCATGATGCTCATGTAGCCGGCGGTGGTAGGATAGAAGGGATCGAGGCTGGCACTGGCGGTGTTGTAGGGTGTGCTCCAGTTCCCCGCGAACAGCGTGCCCCATGGTCCGGCGAGGCCGATACGGGTGTCGCGCGCCGCGAATGCTCCGCTGCCGGTGTCGGGCGACACCGTGCCTTCGACCTGAAACAGCAGATGCAGGCCACCGCCCAGGTCTTCGTCGCCGCGCATGCCGAACACGGAGCGGTAATTCGACAGCCGCAGGGCTGCAGGGCGGCTGCTGCCCGGCAGCCGGATATCCTCAAGGCCAAGGTACAAGCGCCCATAGGGCTGAGGCGCTTCGGCATGCGCCGGCGCCATGGCCTGGCCGGCCAGCATGCCAGCGAGAGAAGTACGCAGGATCGTCGCTTTCATGAGGCTCACTCGTAATTCGATGCGCCCATCGTAGCAATCGGGCTGGCCCTCGAACCCCATCCTTGGGCAGGGCGGCGCCTCGCTCGTCCCCATCCTAAGGCAGGGGACGCAGGCTCCGTGCGCCCTTATCGTGGGCGCTTCCTGCCATGCCGGCAGCCAAGCAAATCCGATACCATGATGACCACTCACCTTTCGATGCGCCCTGATCTGCTTCCCGCCACCCTGTTCGCCGCCTTGCTTGTGTGCTTGCCTGCCGCCAGCGCGGGCGCCCGGGACCAGGCTGACCTGATCCTCACCAATGGCAAGATCGCGACCATGGCGCGCGAGGGCGAGTTCGTCCAGGCCGTGGCAGTCAAGGACGGCAAGGTGCTGGCCACGGGCAGCAACGCGCAAATACTCAAGCTGCGCCGCGGCAGTACCCAAGTGATCGACGCCGGCGGGCGCACCGTGATTCCGGGCCTGAACGACTCGCATCTACATGTGATCCGCGAAGGCCTGAACTACAATATGGAGCTGCGCTGGGACGGCGTCACCTCGCTCAAGCGCGCCCTCGAGATGCTCAAGGAGCAGGCGGCGCGCACGCCCGAAGGCGAATGGGTAAAGGTGGTCGGCGGCTGGAACGAATACCAGTTCGAAGAAAAGCGCCTGCCCACGCTGGAAGAGATCAATGCGGCCGTGCCGGACCGGCCGGTCTTTATTCTTTATCTCTACGGCCTCGGTTTCCTCAACAAAAAGGGCATCGAGACGCTTGGCTACACCAGCGAGACGAAGTACAAGGACGGCGAAGTGGAAATTGGCGCGGACGGCCGCCCGACCGGCAAGCTGATTGCAAAACCCAATGCCCTGATCCTGTATTCCACCCTGGCCAGGACAAATAAACTGGGCCGCGATGACCAGCTCAATTCGACCCTGCAGTACTACCGCGAACTGAACCGGCTTGGCGTGACCAGTGCGATCGACGCTGGCGGAGGTTTTCAGAACTATCCGGACGATTACGGGGTCTCGCTCGAGCTGGCTCGTGCTGGCAAACTGACGGTTCGCACGTCCTACTACCTGTTCGCCCAGCGAGCGGGCAAGGAGCTGGAGGATTTTCAGCGCTGGTTAACCATGACGCATCCGAAGAAGAACGACCATATGTTCTACCCGAACGGTTTTTCGGCTGAAGGCGCCGGCGAAAACCTGGTGGCCAGTGCCGCCGACTTCGAGAATTTCCTCGAGCCTCGCCCTGAACTGCCGCCGTCGATGGATAATGAACTGGAGCAGGTGGTCACCCTGCTGGTGAAAAACCGCTGGCCGTTCCGCCTGCATGCCACCTATGGCGAAAGTATCGACCGCGACCTTGCCGTCATTGAAAAGGTCAACAGCAAGACGCCATTGAATGGCTTGCGCTTCATCGTGGATCATGCTGAAACCATCACCGATGGACAACTGGCGCGCATCAAAAAACTCGGCGGCGGCATCGCGGTGCAGGACCGCATGCACTTCCAGGGCGAGACCTATTTGAAGCGCTATGGCGAGCAACAGCGCCAGATGCCGCCGATCCGCAAGATGCTCGATATGGACATCCCGGTGGGTCTCGGCACCGACGGCACCCGTGTATCGAGCTACAATCCCTGGCCTTCGGTCTATTGGGCGGTCACCGGGAAAACCGCGGGCGGCATGCGTATCTGGCAGGAGCAGGACATCCTGAGCCGGTTCGCCGCGCTCCGCCTTATCACCACCGGCTCGGCCTGGATGAGCGGTGAAGAAAAAAGCAAGGGCACAATCCAGCGCGGCCAGTATGCCGACTTCGTCGTTCTGCCCGAGGACTACTTCACCATCAACGCCGAAAAGATCAAGCGGCTTGAAAGCGTGCTGACGGTGGTCAACGGCAAAGTGGTGTATGGCGCCGGCCTCTACGCGCTCCTGTCCCCCCAGCTGGCGCCGGTGTCTCCGGCGTGGAGTCCGGTTGCAGTCCACGGTGGTTACCAGTCTCGCTGAGCAAGCGATTCTGCCAGGAAAGCAACGGTGAGCAAACACCGGTATCGTCCAGTGCAAGCGCTTGCGTCGACACTGGCATCAATGAGTTCGCCATAATGGTCGAAGCGGCCAAGGGGTGTTCAGCGGGCGCACCGGATGGCGTGAGATGCTGGTCTTGCAGGACCGCAGTCACTACGCGGGACTGCGCGGACGGGCAGCCGTCGATGGCGTGTCATCGTCGGCCAGCGGACGTAGCCTGAAGGTTCCAGATGATTTGCGAGGAAGTGAAGAATGTCGTCGAACACGGTGGACGAAGGCTAATAGTGGTCCAGGCTGTTCACGAACGTCCATAAAAAGATGCTGTCCAGGCTTAACTGAACGGCATTCCCCTGTTTCAAGGGCTTTTCTTAGCCGTTCACAGCGCATCGTTCAGCGCCATCGCTGCGACCGCACGTGCTAGCGCTTCGTGAAATTGTCTTTCAGGGCCCAGTTGGCGGCCTGTTTGCCCATCGCTGCACCAGCGGTGGTGGAATAGCGGAAGTGCATGCCGCCGTAAATGCGGGCGACCTTGCTTTCCTCGGCCAGAGAGTCGGTCGTTGCGTAGCTGCGGGTGGTGTTGGTGACCATGCTGTCGAAGCTGTAGCGCACCTTGTCGGTACCGTAGTAGAGGCGCAGTGCTTCACCCAGCGCGCCGGCGGTGCAGGAGTGGGCGGCAGGGTATTCAGGGTGATCGGGCGTGGGAACCACCGGCGTCCAGGCGGGATCAGGCGCGGTGTCGGGATTGCCATCCGTGTCGGCCAGCGGAATCGCGCTCAGCGGGCGCCATCTCTCGTAGAAATACTTGGCTTCGAAGCAGGCGTTGATGGCGTCGGAGTAGCCGACGTAGATGACCGCCATCAGGCGCGCGGCGTCGGCCGGATCGGTGGTGGTGCGCGCGAAGCGGCCGAAGTTACGCGTCAAGAAGATCGGCGGCGGTTCGGTGTGAAAGCGGGCCGTTTCCAACTGCTCGGCGGTGCGGCTGGTGCTGACCGTGCCACCCAGCGATTTCACCTCGTTGAAGTCAGCGGCATAGGTAGCGCTGTCGAGAGCAGGCGGTGGCCCCGGACGAAACTGTGCGGTCGATGTCAAAACAAAGGGCTTGATGTAGGCGTTGAAGCGGCTGATTGGATTGACGCTGCGGAACTTGCCCGGCGTCGTGCCACTGACATACGGGCCCAGCGCGACAGACCGGCCATCGTTGGCGCGGCTGGCCACGACCGCAGCAGCCACCTCTGCGCCGAGCGCCAGGCCGCGCGTTTTCGCGTCACCGGCAGGGATGGTGGCGAGGTAGCTGTCGTAGGCGGCCTGGTACTTCTCGCCCCGATTGGGAAACAGCGCGCGCAGCACACCGTAGGCGGCGGCGCTGCCGGCTGCGTCCATCGACGCGCTCTTGATGCCAGCGGCGGCCATGCCGGGCGTGCTGATGAACGTTTTGTAGCGGCCATCGACGGCGTTGATGGCGTCGTACATGGCCAGATGCAAGGTGGCCATGTCAGTCTGGAACGCGGGGCGCTGTTCTTCGGGCGTCGTTGCCGTGGCAACGGGCGCATTGATGGTGGCGGCGCCGATGTCGCCCCAGTAGGAGACGACATTGTGCTTGTCCCCTACCAGCGTGATGGTGGGGTCGGACGGCGGTGGTTTGCTGGCGTTATTGTCGTTGCCATCGTGGTCTCTGCCGCCGCAGGCGGTCAGCACGGTAAGCAGCAGGGTGACAAATGCCACCCATCGGGTCGGTCGAACGGACATGGCGTACTCCTTGTTGGCGGGGCGCCAGATCCATTCTTCATTGCTGCGCTGCGCCGGCTTGGCCTGCTGTCCATGCCGGCGCGCCTGGCCCTGAAGGTCTGTCAGGCACTCCAGTTTTTATGTGGGAATTTCTTATCCGCAGAAATCAATCTGATTTCTCCCAACCCATATCGGATCAGGCCCGGTGCCGCGTCAAGCTCACCGGCGCTTGACCAGCTTAGTGAAGCCAACAGGACTTGCAAGCGCTATCGAACCTGGGTCCGCCTGCATTGTCGATCGACCTTAGCGCAGCGCAAACAGTGTGTCGAAATGCGCGAGGACAGTGGCGCGCACCAAAGGCGAACTGGAGTAGCAGCTCCGCCCAAAGACGAGCGTTCTCAATTTTCACGGGCAGGGACAAACGCCAGACCTCGCCAAGAGTGAGCGCGGTGGAACGCTCGGGGGAAGGGGCGAAAAGGGGATAGGTTACCCGGACCGACAGTCGTCTTGTGGCGTACTCAATCGACGCTGGCCGGCCGTGACCCGATCAGCGTACACCCGCACTCGGTCATGCAGCCATCCACAGCGACCGCCACGCCGTGAATGGTCAAGCTCGCATGGCCTGTCACAATCCTGTTCACCCCATGTGGTTTCCCGCCGGGATAAAAGAGAGGACACGACACCGTATCGCCAACCCGCGAGATGGCACGGCCGTGGACGTTCTGGTCGGGCGCGCCAATCAGAACGACGCCGCCGTGGTGGGTTTGGTCGCCGACGGTGATGATTTTTGCGCCTGGGCACGGGCGCGCGCCGGCGTGGTGGGTGCAGCAGGCGCGTCCTGGGAGAGGCGGTCGAACAGGCCCGGCGTAAAGCTGCGCATGATTTCCTCGGCTTGGGTGGCGGCGACAGCGCCCATTATCGTGACTTGATCGCGCACAAGTTTGCGCAGGCGCAATCGTTGCCCGATGAACAGGGAAGGCTGCCGGGTTTGCGCAAGATCAACAATTCCTTCGATAGCTCGGCTCATGCTTCCATGAATCTGTGCAACGACAACGCCACACCAGCGGAGGAACACCATGCATGCGGGATCGAAGATTTTGTGGTCGGAAGGCTTGACCCTGGGGCCCCAGCACTTTCAGCTCCAG
>JBJMVV010000062.1:0-4464 GCA_045810505.1 Massilia sp. | reverse complement strand
GCGGACTGGAAGGCCATCAGCTGCTCGAACTTCTCGCTGTGGCGGGTGTTGAGCAGATCGGCCGCCGTCACGCCGAACTGCTGCAGTTCATTGACGGGCAGGTAGATGCGGCCCTTGCGGGCGTCTTCGCCGACGTCACGGATGATGTTCGTCAGCTGGAAGGCCAGGCCCAGCTTTTCGGCGTATTCCAGGGTGCGGGGATCGGTCACGCCAAAGATGCTGGCCGAGAGGATGCCGACCACGCTGGCCACGTGCCAGCAGTATTTTTTCAGGGCCGGGTAATCGAGATAGCGCGACTGGTTCAGGTCCATCTCCATGCCGTCGATGATGGCCTGCAGGTGCACTTCCTTGAGGTCGTAGATGGCGAGATGGGGCTGCAGGGCCAGCATGACGGGGTGGGTCGGTACGCCGCCCTGCCTGCACATGGCCGCCACTTCGGTGCGCCACCATGCCAGCTTGATGCGGGCGATCGATTCGTCGCTGGTCTCGTCGACCGTGTCGTCGACTTCGCGGCAAAACGCATACAGGGCCGTGATGGCCCGGCGCCGCTCGGGAGCCAGGAAGAGAAAACTGTAATAGAAGCTGGAGCCGCTCTGGACGGTTTTTTGTTGGCAGTATTCGTCTGGGGACATGGGTGCGGCGTGGTTTATTGGGGCAAAGGCGCTATTCTAGCTTACCAGTGTTGGCGTCAACAGCATCGGGGACCGGCCCTGCGGGCCTGTCCCCATTTTGAATTTGCCTCTGATTAAACAATGGGGACAGGCCCGCAGGGCCAGTCCCCCCCTCCTGTTACGTCCGCAGCGCCCTCCACAGCATCACAATCCAGTCCCGCGCTCCCAAAACCGGTCTGCGATTGAACACATCATATTCAGCCCCCTCGATCCGTTCCAGTATCCGCAGCCCTCCTTGCACCACCAGCCGCAACTCCCACCCGATCCGCCCCGGCAGCCGCTGCACCAGCGGCGCCCCTGACAGCATCAGCGCGCGCGCCCGCGCCACCTCGAAGGCCATCAGGTCCCGAAACGCCGCATCGGCCGACCAGCGCTGCAGCGCGGCGGGATCCACCCCAAACCGCGAGAGATCATCCAGCGGCAGATAGATCCGCCCCTTTTCCCGATCAATGGCGACATCTTGCAGAAAATTTATCAGTTGCAGCGCCGAGCAGATGGCATCGGACTGCACCAGGTTCTCGTCCTCGACCCGTCCATACAGGGCCAGCATCAGCCGGCCGACCGGGTTGGCGGAGCGGCGGCAGTAGTCGAGCAGGGCAGGGAAGTCGGCATACGATGTCGTGACCACGTCCTGCTCGAAGGCCGACAGCAAATCCTCGAAAGGCGCCAGGGGCAGACGGTATTGCGCCACCACGCCGGCGAGGCGGGCAAACAGGGGCGGTAGGGCGGACGCGCCGCGGGCGATGCCGTCCAGGCCCGCGCGGTAGGCGGCCAGTTGGGCCAGGCGTTCGGCCGGGGTCGCGTCGCCCTCATCGGCGATGTCGTCGGCGCTGCGGGCGAAAGCGTAGATGGCTTCAACGGCCGGCACCAGGCGGCGCGGCAGCAGGATCGAGGCAACGGGGAAGTTCTCGTAGTGGTCGACTGCCATTACAAGGTGACCCGGCGAAAATTAACTGACCGACAAGTCATTTTGATATGTTCTCAGGATATACTTACAATACGGAAACGTTGCGGTTGATAATCAAGGTCTGACCATGCCGCCAGGGCCGGAACGCCCGGCAGAGCGCATCTTAAAGGAAAAAAAGTGCCCGTCCTGAAACATTTTGATCGCGCCCGCGCCGCTGCGACGGCCCATTCTGTTGTGCCGACGCTACTAATTAGCGTTGCGCTCCTGGTTGGCTGTTCCAAGCCGGCCGACAAGACCGAGGATATCCGCCCCGTGCGCACGATGCTGCTCTCGGCCAGCAATGTCGACATCAGCGCCGAGTATCCGGGCGAGGTGCGGCCCCGGATAGAGTCGCGGCTGGGTTTCCAGGTGGGCGGCAAGATCACGGCGCGCAAGGTCGATGTCGGCGCGGTCGTCAAGCGGGGCCAGGTGTTGATGCAGCTTGATCCGCAGGATTTGCGCCTGTCGCAGGAACAGGCTTCGGCCAGCCTGCGCGCAGCCGAGACCAATCGCGACCTGGCCAAGGCGGAAGTGAAGCGCTACCAGGAATTGCGCGTGAAAAATTTCGTCAGCCAGGCCGTGATCGACGGCAAGCTGGCAACTTACCGTGCCGCCCAGGCCACCGTCGATGCGGCCCAGGCCGGCTACCGGGGCCAGTCCAACCAGGCAGCTTATGCGACCCTGGTGGCCGACAGCGACGGCGTCGTCACGGCGGTCGATGGGGAGGTGGGCCAGGTGGTCGCGCCCGGCGCGCCGGTGGTGCGCGTGGCCCGCGCGGGCGACAAGGAAATCGTCATTGCGGTGCCGGAGGACAAGGTGGAGGCCTTGCGCAAGGTCGAGGACGTGACCGTGCGCCTGTGGGCCGCGCCTGGTGTCGTGATCCCCGGCAAGGTGCGGGAAGTCGCGCCCGTGGCCGATCCCTCCACCCGCACTTACCAGTTCAAGGTCGCCATGCCGAACGCGGGGCCGGAAGTAAAACTGGGCCAGACGGCGCAGGTGCTGTTCTCTGCTAACACGGCCACGCCGCGCATCACCGTGCCCCTGTCGGCCCTGAGCCAGGAACGCAATATCACGGCCGTCTGGGTGGTCGACAACAATGCGGTGAAGTTCACCCCGGTGACGATCGGCGGCGTGGCGGGCAACGACGTGCAGTTGATCAGCGGCGTCAAGCCAGGCCAGACCGTGGTCACGGCCGGCGCCAACCTGCTCAAAAATGGCCAGCAGGTGCGCACCCTGGCCGATGCAGCCATGACGCCGGGCAGCGTTAAATGAAAGGTTTTAATCTTTCCCGCTGGGCGCTGGAACATATCCCGCTGACGCGCTACCTGATGGCGGCGCTGCTGATCGGCGGCATCGTCAGCTACGGCAAGCTGGGCCAGGACGAGGATCCGCCTTTTACCTTCCGCAATATGGTGGTGACGGCCAAGTGGCCGGGCGCGACCGCCGTGCAGATGGCCGAGCAGGTTACGGACAAGCTCGAGCGAAAACTGCAGGAAACGCCCTATATCGACAAGATCAAGAGTTACTCGAAGCCGGGCGAAACATTGATCCTGCTGCAGTTGCGCGAATCGACCCCGCCCAAGGACACGGCGGCCTCCTGGTACCAGGTGCGCAAAAAACTGGGCGACATTGCCCTGACCCTGCCGGCGGGCGTGCGCGGACCGTTTTTCAACGATGAATTCGGCGACACCTATGGCTCCATCGTCGCCCTGTCCGGCGACGGCTTCAGCTACGCGGAAGTGAAGGACTACGCCGACTTCGTGCGCCAGCAGTTGTTGCGGGTGCCGCTGGTGGCCAAGGTCGAGCAGTTCGGCGTCCAGGACGAAAAGCTCAACATCACGATCTCCCGCAGCAAGTTTGCGCAATTGGGCCTGCCGTTTGAAAGCATCGTCGAGCAGATCAGCACGCAAAACGCGGTGGAGTCCACCGGCATCCTCGTCACGCCCACCGACAATCTGCAGGTGCGGGTGACGGGCGCACTGACGAGCTTGAAGAACCTGGAAGAGCTGCAACTGCGCGCCGGCGCGAGCAGCGTGCGCCTGGGCGACATCGCCACCATCAGCCGCGCCTACAGCGACCCGCCCCAGGACAAGATGCGCTTCAATGGACACGAAGTGATCGGGTTGGGCGTGTCGATGGAGAAGGGCGGCGACATCATTGAAATGGGCCATGGCCTGGACGCGACCCTGGCGAAAATCCGCAAGGATCTGCCGGTGGGCATCGAACTGCACCAGGTGTCGAACCAGCCGCAGGCGGTGACCGAGTCCGTCAGCGAATTCATCCATACCCTGATCGAAGCTGTGTTGATCGTCCTGGCCGTCAGCTTTGTTGCGCTGGGCCTGCACAGCAAACCGTTCCGGCTGGATATGCGGCCGGGCCTGGTGGTGGCGCTGACCATCCCGCTCGTGCTGGCCATCACATTTCTATTCATGAATGTGTTCTCGATCGACCTGCACAAGATTTCGCTGGGCGCACTGATCATCGCGCTGGGCCTGCTGGTCGATGACGCCATCATTGCCGTCGAAATGATGGTGCGCAAGATGGAGGAGGGCATGTCGCGCTTCGATGCGGCCACCTTTGCCTACACGTCCACCGCGATTCCCATGCTGACTGGCACCCTCATCACGGCGGCAGGCTTTCTGCCGATTGGCCTGGCCAAGTCTTCTGCTGGCGAGTACACCTTTACGATGTTTTCAGTGAACACGATTGCGCTGCTGGTGTCGTGGCTGGCTGCCGTCATGTTCACGCCCTACATCGGCTTTCTGATCCTGCGGGTGCAGCCGCTGGGCGAAGCGACCGAAAATAATGTCTTCGTTGTTTTGTAGAGGGTTGTGTATGTAATGTTTG
>JBJMVV010000061.1:0-13600 GCA_045810505.1 Massilia sp. | reverse complement strand
GGCCACCCAGGCTTCGATCCAGCGCAACCTGCAGGACTACGCCCGCGCCGACCCACGCGTGTCGCAGACCGACAAGGAGCGCGGCGAACTGTCCGTGGCCGGCCAGAACTCGCGCTACAACACCATCACCATTGACGGCGTGGCCGTGAACGACACCTTCGGCCTGGAAGCGAACGGTTCGCCGACTGCCCGCCAGCCGATCTCGATCGAGGCGATTCAGTCGGTGCAGGTCAACGTGGCCAACTACGACGTCACCCAGAAAGGCTACACGGGCGCCAACATCAACGCCGTGACCAAGTCCGGTACCAACGACTGGAAGGGCGGCGTCTACTACGTCACCCGTAACGACAAATACGTCGGCGACCGTTACAACGTCACCAACGACACCTACTCGGACGCGCCGAAGTTCACGGAAAACACCAAGGGCGCCTACGCCAGCGGCCCGCTGATCCAGGACAAGCTGTTCCTGTTCGGCCTGGTTGAAGAATTCCGCAGCAGCCGTTCCAAGCCGGACTTTGGCCCGCTCGGCAGCGGCAGCGGCACCACCGTCGGCATCACCCAGTCGTCGATCGACAAGGCCCGCCAGATCGCCCAGAGCAAGTATGGCATCGACCTCGGCACCACCGCCGTGCCCGATGGCGCCGAATTCGTCGCCCGCGAGCAGATGCTCAAGGCCGACTGGAACATCAACGACAACCACCGCGCCAGCGTGCGTTACTCGAAGACCTCGCAGGCCGAGCCGATCTTCGCCGGTTTCAGCGCCACCGGCGTGGGCCTGTCGTCGCAGTTCTACAACCAGGGCAAGAGCATCGAGACCCACGTGGCCCAGCTGGTATCGGACTGGACCCCGGCCTTCTCGACCGAGTTCAAGTACTCGACCCGCGACTATGATTCGGTGCCGGTCAACGCGACCCGCCTGCCGACCATTTCCCTGCAATTTGCCGGCGCGCTGCCTGACGGCACCGCCGCAGGTGTGCCCACCAGCACCCGCTTCATCAATGCCGGTACCGAACTGAGCCGTCAGCGCAACATCCTGCGCACCAGCACCAAGGACATCTACGGTGGTGGTACCTGGACCCTGGGCGACCATGAAATCAAGGGCGGTTCGGACTACACCAAGACCAATATCTACAACGCCTTCCTGCAGAACGTGTACGGCAACTACACCTTCGGTTGCTCGGATACCTTCACCTACACCTCGTTTGCCTCGGCCGGCTTCACCTGCGCCAAGGGCACCAACGCCCAGCTCGAAGCTGCCACCCTGGAAAACTTCCAGCGCGGCCGTCCGACTTCGTACACGCTGCAGCAGCCTTTCCCTGGCCGCACGCTCGATGACGCCGTCGCCCAGTTCTCGATCCGCGACACCGGCGTGTTCCTGCAGGACACCTGGAACGTCAACAAGAACCTGACCCTGACGGGCGGCGTGCGCGTGGACTACACCGGTATCGGCGGCGTGCCTCTCGCCAACGCTGCCGCGGCTGCCCCTGTCATTGCCGGCAACCCGGCCACCAACACCCGTCAAACCGGCGGATTCGGCTACGACAACACCCACACCATCGACGGCCAGAAGCTGTACCAGCCACGCTTTGGCTTCAACTACAAGATCCCGACCGAGCGCCTGATGCAGGTGCGCGGCGGTGTCGGCCTGTTCCAGGGCGCCGCAGCGTCGGTGTGGATCTCGAACGCCTTCTCCAACCCTGGCGTTGCTGCACGTAACATTACCTGCAGCGGCACGGGCGCCACCAAGTGCCCGACCACGGACGGCACCTTCAGCGCCGATCCAGACAAGCAGCCTATCGTGGCCGGCGCAATCCCTGCCGCCAACGTCGACTTCCTGGACCCAAGCCTGCGCCAGCCTTCGATCTGGAAAGCCAACGTCGCGTTTGAAACGGAACTGCCATGGTACGGCATCGTTTTCTCGGCCGAATACCTGCATACCAAGAACAAGGATGCCATCTACTATGAGAACCTGAACCTGGGCGCACCAACCCGCATCGGCGCTGACGGCCGTAATCTGTACTACAACCCAGCCGGTTACCAGGCGAGCAACTTCCAGGCCAGCAGTGGCACGGTGACCGTCAACACGGCCGTGACCACCAAGGCGCTCTCGAACACCAGCTTCGGCAACGTGCTGCTGGCCAAGGGCACCGACCTGGGCAAGGCTGACGTCGGCACGATCTCGTTCTCGCGTCCTCTGACCCGCGGCTATGGCTGGTCGGTGGCTTACACGAAGACCAACTCGACCGAAGTGTCCTCGCTGACCTCCTCGGTCTCGTCGTCGAACTTCAACGGCCGCTCGGTGTTCAACCCGAACGAAAACGTCGCCACCAACTCGAGCTACCTGGTACGCGACCGTGTCAACGCACTGTTCAACTTCCAGAAGAAGTTCTTCGGCACCTATAACACCCGTTTCGGCGTGTTCTACGAAGGTCGTTCGGGCAAGCCATACAGCTGGACCACCAACAACGACATGAACGGCGACGGCTTGTCGGGCAACGACCTGATGTACATTCCAAAAGCCTTCGGTTCGGGTGACGTCGTGTTCGCTGGCGACAGCGCCACCAGCCACGTCAACGAGCAGAAGTTCTGGGACATCGTCAACGCCAACAAGGTGCTGCGTAATTCGGCAGGTGGCGTGGTTGGCCGCAATACCGACTTCGCGCCATGGACCAACAGCTTCGACATGCGTATCAGCCAGGAAATCCCAGGCCTGTTTGCCCGCAACAAGGCAAGCTTCACCCTGGATGTCCTGAACGTGGGCAACCTGTTGAACAAGAAGTGGGGCCATATCAATGAAGTCGGCTTCCAGTCGTCCGGCGGTCTGGCACGCAGCTTCGTCGACTATGTTGGTATCGATCCAAGCGGCAAGTACATCTACGCCGTGCGTCCGCAAGTTGAAAACCTCGATATCCGCCAGGTCAAGGGCGAGTCGCAGTGGGCCCTGCAGGCCACCTTCAAGTACGATTTCTAAGCGACTCGCTTAATCAGGTCACTTGAAACAAGGAGGGCTGGTGGCGACACCGGCCCTTTTTTTATTGTTGGATGCCCCACGCAAACTGCCGCAAACTGTCGCGCGCACGCGGCCTGTGCTGGCGCGGCGGGGCAAACTTCTTTATGCTCTCTTCCCATGAATAAATCACCCGTTTCCCTGCTGGCCGCCACCCTGGCGGCCGCCCTGCTGGCTGGCTGCGCCGCACCCGTCAATACAGCGCCATCCAAAGTCATCAACCTGGTCGCCCTCAACGACTTCCACGGTCACCTGGAGGCGAGCAAATTCGTCTACACCAGCGCGCAAGCGCCGGGTGAAAAGACCATGACGGCCGGTGGCATCGACAACCTGGCCGCCGCCCTGAAGGTCTATCGCAGCGAAGACAAGGACCTGCTGTTCGTCGGCGCCGGCGACCTGGTAGGGGCCAGCCCCGCCATGTCGTCGATGTGGGCCGATGAACCGAGCCTGGCCGCCCTGAGCATGCTGGGGATGGACCTGTCGTCGGTCGGCAACCATGAATTCGACCAGGGCCGCATCGAGCTGCTGAGAAAGCAGAAGGGCGGTTGCGCCTCACCCCTGCCGGCCAAGGCCTGCAAGTTCACGCCCGACTTCAAGGGCGCCGCGTTTACCTATCTCGCCGCTAACGTCACCGACAGCGCCACCGGCCAGCCCTTCATGCCGGCCTACGCCATCCGTGAAGTCAAGGGCGTCAAAATCGCCTTCATCGGCGCCGTCTTGCAGGACACCGCCTCGGTGGTGACCGCGTCTGGCATCGCTGGTCTCTCGTTTGGCGACGAAGCCGAGGCCATCAACAAGGCCGCCGGCGCCGCCCGCGCCGAGGGGGCCAGCGTGTTCGTGGTGCTGATCCACGAGGGTGGCAGCACGGTCGAGCCCTACGACCAGCCCCAGTGCAGCCAGCTCAAAGGCCCCATCGTCGGCATCGCCAAAAAGCTCGATCCGGCCATCCGTCTGATCATCAGCGGCCACACCCACAAGGGCTTCCAGTGCGAGGTCGATGGCCGCACCATCACCCAGGCGCAAATGGGCGGTCACGTCCTCTCGCGCATCAAGCTCGATATCGACGGCGCTGGCAAGGTCAGTCACATCGACGTGCATAACGTGCCGGTGGTGCCGGGCCAGTATCCAGCCGATCCGAAAGTGGCCGGCTACCTGGCCGAGGTGCGCGCCCGCAGCAGCGCCGCGCTGGCACGCCCGGTGGCCAAGGTTGACAGCCGCAGCGTGGGCCGGCGCGCCAATGCCGCCGGCGAGACGCCGCTGGGCAGCATGATCGCCGACGCCGCCGTCGAAGCGACCCGCAGCGAAGGCGTGCAGATCGGCTTCATGAACGTGGGTGGCATGCGCGCCGACTTTGATGTCGGTCCCGACCTCGTGGCCACCTTCGGCCAGGCGCAGGTGGTGCTGCCGTTTTCAAACACCCTGGTGGTGATGGAGATGACGGGCGCGCAGATCCGCGGCCTGCTCGAGCAGCAGTTTCAGCGCCCCGATGGCAGCGACCACGCCGCCATGCTGCAGGTGTCGAACGGTCTGCGCTACCGCTGGGACAACGCGCGCCCGGGCGGCGCCAAGGTCGTGCCAGGCAGCATCCGCATCAATGGCGCGCCGCTCGAGGACGCAAAAACGTATCGTGTGGTGGCGAATAACTTCCTCGCTGAAGGGGCCGACGGTTTCCCCATGTTCGCCAGTGCCAGCAACAAACGCGACACCAGTATCGTCGATCTGGACGCCTTCATCGGCCTGCTCGTCAAGCGCGCGCAGTCCGCGCCGGCGCCGGCTTTGACGGCTCCGCGCATCGAACGTCTCAACTAACACGGAACCATCACACCATGAAAAAACTCGCTTGCGTTCTCGCCCTGTCCGGCGCCTTCGTCTCGCTTGACGCTCTCGCCTGGGGCAATGACGGCCACCGCGTGGTGGGCGCCATCGCCGACAAGCTGATCAAAGGCAGCCCCGCCGAACAGCAGGTGGCCGCCATCCTGCTGCCTGGCGAGAGCCTGGAGTCGATCGCCAACTGGGCCGACTGCGTCAAGGGTACCTACTGCGGCGCGCAGACGCCGGAGATGGTCGCCTACGTCAATGCCAACCCCAAGGCCAGCGAATACCACTACACGGACGTGCCCTTCCAGAAAAGCGAGTACCACGACCACGACGTGGGGACGTCCCCCGACGACATCGTGCAGACCCTCAAGGAAGCCATCGCCGTCCTGCAGGGCAAGGACGGCGCCGCCGTCAACCCGCATGGTTTCACAAAGCGCCAGGCGCTGCTGCTGCTGACCCACATGACAGGCGACATCCACCAGCCCCTGCACGTGGGCGCGGCCTACGTGGGCGCCGACGGCAAGTTCGTGGTGCCGAACAAGGCGACCGACATCGACGCCGTCGCCATCTTCGATTCCCGCGGCGGTAACAATTTTTTGATGGATGACGACCGGGTCGCCACCATGGGCGCCACCCAGATCCCCGGCGAAAACCCCAAGCCGCGCGAAGGCGTGCCCAAGGCGCTGACCAAGCCGTTCCACTCCTACTGGGACAGCACCTCGGTCGATTACGCCATGCGCAGGTCGTCCACCCGTACGCCCGAAAAATTCGCCCAGTGGGCCATCGACAGCAAGCCCGCCGTCAACGTCAACACGGGTGAGCTGGCGACCTGGCCCTACCAGTGGGCCGACGATTCCCTCGTCGCCGCCAAGGCCGCCTACGCTGACGTGACAATCGGCCCACCGCAGAAGCAGACCAGCAAGAAGGGCGAGGTGTATTACAACTGGACCCTGGAAGTGCCCAACAACTACCCGGTCCCCAGTTCGGACCTGGCGCGCAAACAGTTGATCAAGGGCGGCTACCACCTGGCCGCCGTGTTGCAGGCTATCTGGCCCGCCAAGTGATGGTCAAATGCGTGGTCGCGGCTGCCCTTGCGGCCGCCTTTGCGCCTGCCTTGGCGCAGGAGGCGCAGCCCCTGTGGGAAGCCGGCGTCGCCGTGTTCGGCGTCTCCACGCCCGCCTATCCAGGCTCCAGCGACCGCTCCTCGCGGGTGCTGCCGCTGCCATTCCTGATATACCGGGGCGAAGTGCTGCGCGCCGACCAGGAAGGCGTGGGGGCGCGTCTGTTCAACAGCGATCGCCTCGAACTCGACGTGGGTTTTTCCGGCGCCCTGCCGGCGCACTCACGCGACGTCGCCGCCCGCAGCGGCATGCCGGACCTGAACACCCTGATTGAATTCGGCCCCCGCCTCAAAATCCTGCTGGCCCGGCCCACCCCCACCAGCCGCCTGCGCCTCGAGCTGCCTGTACGGGCTGTGATCGAAGTGCAGGGCGGCGTGCGCCGCCAGGGCACCACGTTCGAACCGAGGCTGTCGTACGAACTGCGCGGCGCCGATCCACGCTGGGCCTACGATGTCTCGCTGGCCGCCGTCTGGGGCGACCGCCGCCTGGCCCGCTACTTTTACGAAGTGGCGCCCCAATACGCCACCGCCAGCCGTGCCGCCTACCAGGCCGACAGCGGCCTGTTGCTCACCCGGGTTGGTCTTACCACCAGCTATAAATGGAACGAGGACCTTCGCCTGTTCGGCTTCGTGCGTGAAGAGAGCTACCGGGGGGCGGCCAATGAGGATAGTCCTCTGATGAGGAAGCGCAATGGGGCTTCGGTGGGGGTGGGGTTCACCTGGACCTTGGGAAGGTCCGCTACTTTGGTAAAGTAATCAGCTGTCCCCATTTTGACTTTGCTGCTGATCTGAGAATGGGGACAGGCCTGCAAGGCCAGTCCCCGATGCTGCATCCGTTATCGGCTTTTCACGAATGGCTTGCCGATGGCCTTCGGCGCCACCGATTTCGCCATGAGACCGGCCAGCACAATCACCGTCACCACATACGGAATCATGTGGATCAGCGAACCGGGAATGCGGCCCACACCGGGCAGTTCCACGCCTTCCATCTGGATCTGCACAGCGCTGAAAAAGCCGAACATGATGCAGCCCAGCGCCGTGTAGACGGGCCGCCAGTTACCGAACACCAGGGCCGTCAAAGCCAGGTAGCCGGCGCCAGCCGACATATCGCGGAGAAAGAAACCGCTCTGCACGATGGCGAGATAGGCCCCGGAGAACGAACAGAGGATGCCGGCGATGAGCATGGCGCTGTAGCGGGTTGCTTCCACATTGACGCCGGCCGCATCGGCGGCGTGCGGATTTTCGCCACAGGCGCGCAGGCGCAGGCCGAAGCGGCTGTGATACAGGATCCAGTGCACCAGCGGGACCAGCAGGAAGGCCATGTACACCAGCACCGAGTGGCCGCCGATCAGGTGGCCGTAGAACCAGCCGATGAAGGGGACGTCGGCCAGGGCGGCGGTGCCGGGCAGGACGATATCCTGCAGGCGGGCGTCGCCGAGGTCCGGGGTGCGCCCGCCCTGCTGGAAAAAGAACTGCGCCAGCACGAAGGTCAAACCGCTGATCGCGATGTTGATAGCCATGCCGGCGACGAGCTGATTGCCCTTCTGGCTAATGCTGACGTAGCCCTGCAAGAGGGCCAGCGCCGCCGACACCGCGGTGCCGGCGGCGATGCCGTACCAGACATTCTGGGTGCTGAAGGCGACGGCGGCGGATGCAAACGCGCTGGCGAGGATTTTGCCTTCGAGGGCCAGGTCGATCACGCCACTGCGTTCGGCGAACAGGCCGGCCATGGCGGCGAACATCAGCACCGGGGCGCTGCGTACGGTGGCGACGAGCAGGCTGGCGATGTGCAGGTTTTCAAACATGGCTTAGCCTTTCTTGCCGACGTTGAGCAGTTTTAACAGGGCGGGACCATAGAAATTTTCCATGGCGCCGCAGAACAGGATGATCAGGCCCTGGATAAAAATGAAGGTCTCCTGCGGAATGTTCGGCTTTTCCAGCGACAGGTCGAAGCCACCCTGAATCAAGGCGCCGAACAGCACCGCCGACAGGAAGATGCCGACCGGGTGCTGGCGCCCCATCAGGGCGATGGCGATGCCGATAAAGCCGGCGCCAGCCGGGAAGTTGAGCGACAGGTAGTGGGTCGAGCCCATGATCGAATTGACGGCTGCGAGGCCAGCCAGCGCGCCCGACACCAGCATGGCGACGACGATCATGCGGCTGATGCGCACACCGGCGTAGTGAGCCGCATGCCCGTTCAGGCCCGTGGCGCGCAGGCGGTAGCCCCACGGCGAGCGCCACACCATCAAGCCATAGATGGCCAGTGCGGCAATGGCGAGCAGGAAGCTCAGGTTCAGCGGGGTGTCGCCCAGGATCGGGAACAGGGTGTTCAGACGTGGCATGGCGGCGGCGTCGGCGAACACCCGGCTGGCCGGGTTTTGTTGGCCGACAGGGACCAGTTTATTGATCAGAAAGTTCATCAGATCGGCGGCGATGAAGTTGAACATAATCGTCGTCACCACCACGTGGCTGCCCCGTTTCGCCTGCAGATAGCCGGGAATGAAGGCCCAGGCCGCGCCGAAAATGGCTGCGCCCAGCATGCCAGCGGGGATCAGCAGCCAGCCGGGCAAGGTATGGTCGAGCGCCAGCATGGTGAGGGTGAGACCCAGCCCGCCAAAGTACATCTGGCCTTCGCCGCCGATATTAAACAGGCCCGCCTTCATCGCAATCGATACGGCCAGACCAGTAAAAATGAAGGTCGAGGCGTAGAACAGGGTGTAGCTCAACCCTTCCGGATTGATGATGGCGCTATTGATCAAAATGCCCATCGATTCGACCGGGCTTTCACCGAGCAGGCGAATCACCAGGGCCGCGACCAGCAGCGCCGACAGGAGGTTAAACAGGGGCAGGACGACAGCCGTGGCCCAGCGGGGAAGTTCGGTGATTTTCATGAGGTGTGCATCCCGCCCATCAGCAAACCGATGCGGGTCGTGTCAAATTCTTCGATGTTCAATTCGCCGGTGATGCGGCCGCCCGACATGACGATGATGCGGTCGGCCAGCGCCCGCACTTCTTCCAGTTCGACCGAGACGAGCAGGATCGCCACGCCCGCGTCGCGCATCTTCAGCAGCTCCGTGTGGATCGCTTCGATGGTGCCGATGTCGACCCCGCGGGTGGGCTGCCCCACCAGCATCAGTTTTGGCGCCGCCGAGACTTCGCGCGCGATCACCACCTTCTGCTGATTGCCGCCCGAGAGCAGGCCTATGCGCAGATCAGGGTCGGCAGGGCGCACATCGAAGGCGGTCAATAAAGCGTTGCAGCGCTGGCCGATGGCCTTGAAGTCGAACAGGCCCCAGCGGTTTTTCACCCGCTCCTGGTAGCCGAAGACGGTATTCTGCTCGACCGAAAAATCCTTGATGACGCCATCGCGCAGGCGGTCTTCTGGCACATGGCCGATGCCCAGCTGGCGGAAGGTGGCCGGCAGGCCGTCGGCGTCGGTGCGGCCGGCAAAGGGCAGGGCGCGGCCGTCAAAGGCGACCTGGCCCGAGGTGGGCAGGCGCATGCCCGACAAAATCTCCATCAACTCGCTCTGTCCGTTACCCGACACGCCGGCAATCGCCACGATCTCGCCCGCGCGCAGGGTGAAGGCGATATCGGACAGCAGGGCCACGCCCGCCTTGTCGCGCAGTTGCAGCTGGTCGACCGTGAGCACGGGCGCGCCGGGATTGAAGGGCGCGCGTGGCAGTTCGCTCTGGATCGGGCGGCCCACCATCATGTTCGCCAGCTGCTCTTTCGAGGTGTCGGCGGTGGCGACAGCGCCGACCACGCGGCCAGCGCGCATCACCGTGACCTGGTCGGTGATCTCCATGATCTCGCCCAGTTTATGGGTGATCAGGATGATGGTCTTGCCCTGCTCCTTGAACAGGCGCAGGATCTCGAACAGGGACGCGGTTTCCTGCGCTGTGAGGACGGCGGTGGGCTCGTCGAGAATCAGGATTTCGGCGCTGCGGTAGATCTGCTTGAGAATCTCCACGCGCTGCTGCGCACCCACCGACAGGTCGGAAATGGTGGCCAGCGGATCGACGTCGAGGCGGTAGCGCGTGCAGATCTCGCGCAGCTTTTTCTCGACAGCGGCGCGGTGCGCGGCCAGGCGGAAACCGCCTTCGCTGCCCAGCATGACGTTGTCAAGCACGGTCATGTTCTCGACCAGCATGAAGTGCTGGTGCACCATGCCGATGCCAAGCGCAATCGCCTCGTTGCTGGTGCGGATATTGCGGGGATGGCCGTCAATGAGAAGCTGGCCGCTGTCGGCGTGGTAGTAGCCGTACAGGATGCTCATCAGGGTCGACTTGCCGGCGCCGTTTTCACCGATCACGCCATGGATCGAGCCCTTGGCAATCGTGAAGCTGACGTCGGCATTCGCCTGCACCCGGCCGAAGGCTTTACTTATGTTGCGAAATTCTACGGCTGGCTGCATAGAGAAATCAGTAGGAGTAAATGCATTAAAAGCGCGCCGGACCGGTTCACCGGTGCGGCGCGCTTGGCGATTAAAACGACGACTTAAACCGGGCAGGTGCTCGCGGCGCGGTAGTCGATGACTTTGATTTTGCCGTTGATGATGCCGGTCTTGGCCTCGTTGACCTTTTTCTCGATCTCGGGGGTGACGACAGCGCGGTTGTCCTTGTCGACGACCCAGTCCACGCCGCCTTCTTTCAGGCCGCGGTAGCTCACGCCCGGCTTCCAGCTGCCGTTCTTGACCGCCATGAAGGAGTCATAAATGGCGCCGTCGACGCGCTTGACCATCGAGGTCAGCATCGTGCCCGGGTGCAGATAGTTCTGGTTCGAGTCCACGCCGATGGCCAGCTTGCCTTTTTCCTTGGCCGTCTGCAGGGTGCCCATGCCGCTGCCGCCGGCAACGGCGAACACCACGTCGACGCCCCGGTCAAACTGCGCGCGCGCCAGTTCGCCGCCTTTGGCCGGATCGTTCCAGGCCGCGCTGGTGGTGCCCACCATATTCTGCAGCACTTCCACTTTCGGGTTGTTGGCCTTGGCGCCCTGGGCATAGCCGCATTCAAACGCGCGGATCAGGGGGATGTCCATGCCGCCGACAAAACCGATTTTTTTCGATTTCGAAGCCATCGAGGCGGCCACGCCAGCCAGGTAGGAACCTTCTTCTTCCTTGAACAGCACGGAATTGATGTTGTTACCCTTGGCGACGCTGTCGATCAGGACGAATTTCACGTTCGGAAATTCAGCGGCGACCTTCTGCACGGCCTGGGTCTGCGAGAAACCGATGGCGGCGATCAGGTCGAGCTTTTTGCGGGCGAGGCCGCGCAGCACCTGCTCGGCCTGGGTGTCGCTGCTGGCCTGGGCTTCAATGAAGTTGATCTTCGTTTCGTCCTTGAAGCGCTTGGCGCCTTCAAAAGCGGACTGGTTGAACGATTTGTCGAACTTGCCGCCAGCATCGTAGACGATGCCCAGTTTCGGATCGGCAGCGTGCGCGCCGGCAGCAACCAGCAGGGCGGCAACAGCGATACTTACTTGCTTAAATTTCATGAGACCTCCGGGAATACCGATATTGTACCTGCCGCAACGGCTGTGTTGTGAGCCCTGTGGCATTTCTCATCCAACACACGTTGCCGCTATGCAGCAGCATTGTGGCAGCAGTTGCAGCGATTTGCGCGTTTCTGTATGTAAATTGTGTATCGCTCTCAGCAGAGAACTATGCAGCAATGACAATATGTATGGCAAATACCATTTAGTTTGCTGATTTATATTCCGGCGCACTAAATCGAAGGAGGGAGTCAGGCACCCTGGTGCCTGACTCCGGCTTGCGTCCTGCCGGGGAAGCGAAAACCGGTCAGGCTCCCGCGGTGCCAGTCCCCGCCCGATCAGGATTCAGAATATTCAGAAACGCCCGCACCACCGGCGCGTCATCCTGCGTCGTGTACGCAATATACAAATTGGCCGACGGCGGCTGATTGATCGGCACGAATACCACACCCGGCCAGCCGATGCGGCTGGTGGTCTCCGGCATCAGCGCCACGCCCAGGCCCGCGCCCACCATCGCCAGCAGGGTTTGCGGCTCGGACGCCTCCTGGAAAATCGAGGGCTGGAACCCGGCGTCAACGCAGCACTGGATCAGGTAGCGGGGAAATGAGGATTTGTCTTGCGCCAGGGTCAGCATGGGCTGGCCCGCCAGGTCGATCAGGTCGATGCTGGCGCGCGAGGCTAGGGCGCTGTGTTCATTGACGGCCACGCAGACGTTCTCGCGAAAGCACAGTTCCTGGCGCAGGTTGTCGTGTTTGAGTTCATCGGCATCGAGCGCCGGTTCGCGCCAGAAGCCCACGTCGATCTGCTTGGCGCGCAGCGCTTCGTACTGCACGTTCGGTCCCATTTCGTGCAGGGTCCAGGTCACGCGCGGAAAATTGGTCTGGAACTGTTCGAGCAGACTGGGTATTGGTCCCCACATGGCCGAACCGACAATCCCCACCCGCAGCCGGCCCACTTCGCCGCGGTCGATCTGGCGGATGGTGTCGATCGTCATGCGCATGCGGCCCAGCAGGTCGGACGCTTCGAGCATCAGCGCCTTGCCCGCCACCGTCAGTTCGAACGTGCGGGTGGTGCGCGCGAACAGGCGCACGCCAAGTTCGCTTTCGAGCTTCATGATCTGCTGCGACAGGGGCGGCTGCGAGATATGCAGGCGCTCGGCCGCGCGGCTGAAGCTTTTTTCTTCGGCGACGGCCAGGAAGTACTTCAACTGTTTCAGGTCGATGGACATGGGAGGGCAGGTGAGAGATGAGCTTCAGCTTGCGTGCTGCAGCGCCAGCGCCAGGCGCGCGCCGACCAGGGCATTGTGCTTGACGAGGGCGATATTGGTCGCCAGGCTGCGCCCGCCCGTCAACTCCTTGATGCGCGCCAGCAGAAACGGCGTGACGGCCTTGCCCTTCACGCCCTGCTGCTCCGCCTCGCTCAGGGCGCGCGTCGTGATGGCGTCGATTTCTTCAAACGGCATCGCCGCTTCGGCCGGCACGGGATTGGCCAGCACCACGCCGCCTTGCAAGCCCAGTGCACGCTTGGTGTGAATGAAGGCGGCCTGCTGCTCGGGCGTATCGAGCTGGAAGTCGGCCTGGTAGCCGCTCTCGCGGGTAAAAAAGGCGGGAAAGCCCCGCTGGCCGACGCTGATCACGGGCACGCCGTGGGTCTCCAGGTATTCCAGGGTCAGGCCGATATCGAGGATCGATTTGACGCCCGCGCACACCACCGTCACATTGGTCTGCGCCAGTTCCTGCAGGTCCGCCGAGATATCGAAGCTGGTCGCTGCGCCCCGGTGCACGCCGCCGATACCGCCCGTGACAAACACGTCGATGCCGGCCATGGCGGCGCAGATCATGGTGGCGGCCACTGTCGTCGCGCCCAGCACGCCGGTCGATACCACGAAGGGCAGGTCGCGCCGGCTCACCTTCAGGGCGTCCGGCGCGCTGCCCAGCAGTTCAAGCTGTTCGGGCGAGAGGCCAATGCAGATTTTGCCGCCGATGATGGCGATCGTGGCCGGCACGGCGCCAGCGTCGCGGATGATTTGCTCCACTTCGCGCGCCGTCTCCACGTTCTGCGGGTAGGGCATGCCATGCGAGATGATGGTCGATTCGAGGGCGACGATGGGAAGGCCGGCGGCGCGCGCGGCGGCCACCTCGGGGGAAAACAGAAGGTACTGC
>JBJMVV010000060.1:0-7943 GCA_045810505.1 Massilia sp. | reverse complement strand
TCTACGGCGAGCTGTTCGAATCCCATAAAAACATCTACAAGGAAGACGAATACCTGCTCGACGTCGGCAAGGTGTAGGAAGACCGTTTTAACGGGGGCCTGCGCATCACCGCCGAAAAAGTCTACGACATCGCCGCCGCCCGCATCCAGTACGGCCACCGCCTGACGATGGACATGGCCTGCACCATCAATCCCGCCAAGCTGGCCGACGTGCTGCAGCCGCACCGCAATGCCGACGGGCTGCCGGTGGCGATGCGCATCAAGCCGCAGGGTGTGGAATGCATGCTGCAACTAGGTGATGAGTGGAGAGTAGCGCCATCGGACGCGCTGCAGCTGGCGCTGGAGCAGGTGCTGGGGGCGCATGGCGTAGCCGTCGAATACTAAACAGCAGGGGGGACTGGCCCTGCGGGCCTGTCCCCATTTTCGAATTTACACGGAAGTCAGTGGTGCAGGAAAAATGGGGACAGGCCTGCAAGGCCAGTCCCCGGGCACTAACGCTGATTGAGGCCTCTCGCCGCCTGCGTCGTCCGCGCCAACTCCCGCTCCAGCACCACCTTCTTGTTGCTCGACGCCTGATCCCGCTGCGCCTCCCGGTGCCACAGATGAAACACCTCGGTCGCATACGCCCCATCCTTGCGCAGCACCCCCGCGTTGTACAGGCGCAGGACGATATCGGCATCTTCGTGGCCCCAGCCCGTAAAACTCTCGTCGAAGCCGTTGACCTTGTCCAGGTCCGTGCGCCACATGGCCAGGTTGCAGCCCTTGATGCGCCGGTAGCTGAACTGCTTGCGGAGCCGGCCCATGTCGGGCAGCTTTACCAGCAGCGGTGCGGCCTTGTTGAGCGAGCCGGCCAGGCGCAGGCGCAGCAGGGCGCGCGCGTCGAGCGCGTGCAGGTCGATGCCACGCTCCAGCACCTGCCGGGTAAACGCTTCGTCGAGCAGGATGCGGCTGCCCGTGACCATGTGACCCGGCTGGGCGAGGGCGCGGTGGCGGGCGATGAAGTCCGGCTGGGGCACGCAGTCGCCGTCGAGGAAGACGATGTAGTCGCCCCTGGCGGCGGCGATGCCGCGGTTGCGCGCCATCGACAGGCGAAAGCCGGCGTCTTCCTGCCAGACGTGGGTGAGGGGCACGGGCGATTTGCTGGCCAGCTGCGTCACCAGTTCGCGGGTGGGCGCGCCGGAACCGTCATCGGCGACGATGATCTCGAAGTCGCGGTCGGTCTGGGTGAAGCAGGCTTGCACCACGGCCGCCAGGGCATCGGGGCGGTTGTAGGTGGCGACGATCAGGGTGATCAGGCCGGGCGCGCTCAAGGGGCGCTCCGCACAAATAGATATTCGGTGGTCATGGGGGCGGGTGGCCAGTCGGTGTTGCGCGCCATTCTACCAAAGCCGCCGCAGGGTACTCCCGCGCGCCCGCTCGTGCGAGAATAATGGATTGACGTGGCCCCGGCCCGCAGCAACAGGAAGATCAGTGGAATCGAATCAAGACAAGCAAGCCGACAGAAGCAGCATCGCCAGGCGCCTGGCCGCCGTGGTATGGCCCTATCGCGGGCGGGCGCTGGTGTCCCTGCTGGCGATGGCCGGCACCGCCGCCACCCAGCCCATGCTGGGCAAGGCCCTCGAGCTGCTGCTCGACCGCGGCTTTGGCGCGCACCGCCAGCCTTTCAGCCTGTGGCTGGTGCCGGCCGTGCTGCTGTTTATTTTCGTGCTGCGGGGTGTCTGCACCTTCGCCACGGCGTACTTCAATAACTGGGTGATGAGCCGCGTGCTCAACGACCTGCGCGGCATGGTGTTCGAACGCGTGCTGCGCCTGCCGGTGGCGCGCTTTGCCAACGAATCGACGGGCAAGATCATCAACACCGTCATCGGCGACGTGCGCCAGGTGGTCGACATGATCAACTCCGTCTTCCTCGCCTTTGTGCGCGATTCGATGGTGGTGGCCGGTTTGTTGATCGCGCTGCTGCTGCTGAACTGGCAACTGACTTTGGTGGCGCTGGTGGTGGTGCCGCTCACCGCCGTCATCGTGCGCACCACCACCGGCCGGCTGCGCCGCCTCAACCGCGACAACCAGCGCGTCACCATCGAGATGACCCAGGTGGTGGAAGAAGCGGCGCGCGGCCACCAGGTGATCCGCGTGTTCTCCGGCGAGCGCTATGAACGCAAACGTTTTGAACAGCGCAGCGAAGCCCTGCGCGGCTTCTCGCAGCGCATGACGGTGGCGTTTTCCGCTACCGTGCCCATCACCCAGATTGCCACCGCGCTGGCCGTGTCGGTGGTGATCGTGCTGGCCATCCGCGCCGACATGAGCGTGGGCGAATTCACCAATTTTATTACCCTGATGCTGATGCTGCTGCAGCCCCTGAAAGCCCTGGTGGAGGTCAATGGCCCCATGCAGCGGGGGATGACGGCGGCTGAAACCGTGTTCGACATGATCGACGCGCCCTCGGAAGACGACCCCGGCACGGTGGTCATCGACCGCGCCCGCGGCCACCTGCGCTTCGAGCACGTCAACTTCCGCTATCCGCAAGCAGCCCACCTGGCCCTCAACGACATCTCGCTGGAAGTGCTGCCGGGGCAGACGGTGGCCCTGGTCGGCATCTCCGGCGGCGGCAAATCGACCTTCGTCAACCTGGTGACTCGCTTCTATGCGCCCGAGGCGGGCCGTATTGTTCTCGACAACGTGGCTTACCAGGACATCTCGCTGCCCAGCCTGCGCGCCCAACTGGCCATGGTCAGCCAGAATGTGGTGCTGTTCGACGATACCTTGAAGGCCAACATCGCCTACGGCGCCGAGCATGTCGACGAGGCCCGCCTGGCCGCGGCGATCAAGGCGGCGCACCTGACCGACGTGGTGGCGGGTCTGCCGGAAGGCGTCGACACGCCGATTGGCGAAAACGGCCTGCGGCTGTCGGGCGGCCAGCGCCAGCGGGTGGCAATTGCCCGCGCCATTTATAAAGATGCGCCGATCCTGATCCTCGACGAAGCCACTTCGGCGCTGGACAACGAATCCGAGCGGGCCGTGCAGGCGGCGCTGGACGCCCTGATGGCCGGCCGCACCACTATCGTGATTGCCCACCGCCTGTCGACCATCGAGCGCGCCGACCGCATCGTCGTGCTCGAGCAGGGCCGCATTGTCGAGGCGGGCCGCCACGACGAACTGCTGGCGCTGGGCGGCTCCTACGCCAATCTGTACCGGCTGCAATTCTCGGAAAGCGCATAACAAGTGGCCGGCGCGCGCACCCTCGTCATCTCCCCCAACTGGATCGGCGACGCCGTCATGGCCCAGCCATTGCTGGCGCGCCTGAAGCAGGCGCACCCCGAGCGGCCCATCGACGTGCTGGCGCCGCCGTCGGTGGCGCCAGCGTGGCGGGCGATGGGGGAGGTGGACAGTGTGCTGGAGACGCCGTTTCGCCACGGCGCCCTGCAGTTGAAACAGCGCTGGCAGTTTGCGCGGGTGCTCAGGCAGCGGGGCTATGCCGACGCCTACGTGCTGCCCAATACGATCAAATATGCCCTGATCCCCTGGCTGGCGGGGATTGCGCGCCGGGTCGGCTACAAGGGCGAATCGCGCCATTTTCTGATCAACGTGATGCATCACGACGACACCCCACCGCGGCCGATGGTGGCGTTTTATGCGGCGCTGGCCGGCACGCCCGCTGCGGCATTGACGCCGGCGCCCCGTCCGCGCATGCAGGTGGGGCTCGATGCCATCGCCGCGGTGCTGGCAAAGACTGGCCTGGATGCTGGCCGTCCCGTGATCGCCTTTGCGCCCGGCGCCGAGTTCGGGCCCGCCAAGCGCTGGCCCGCCTCGCACTTTGCCGGTCTCGCGCAGGCTGTCGTCGCGGCCCACCCGACTGCGCAAATCGTTATGCTGGGCTCACCGAAGGACAGGGCGGCGGGCGAGGAAGTCATCGCCGCCGCTGGTTCTGCACTTGCATCGAATATGTTCAATCTGGCGGGCGCGACGAAACTCGATGAGGCCATCGCCCTGATTGCCCGCGCCGATGCCGTCGTCGCCAACGATTCGGGCCTGCTGCACATCGCCTCGGCGCTGAACCGCCCCGTGGTGGCGTTGTACGGGCCGACCGACCCCGATCACGCGCCGCCGTTTTCGGACATGGCGGCCTCGATCTCGCTGCGGCTCGACTGCTCCCCGTGCCGGCAGCGCGAGTGCCCGCTGGGGCATCACAATTGCATGCGGCAGATGTCATCCGAGCTGGTCTGGCACGCCCTGCGGCCGATGATCTAGTCGGGGACTGGCCTTGCAGGCCTGTCCCCATTCTTTGAATACCACGAGCTCAAGCTATCCTGGTGCAGGAAAAATGGGGACAGGCCCGCAGGGCCAGTCCCCGATGCTGCTAGCGTGCGAAGTAAAGATCATGCAGCTGATCGAGATCCACCTCATTCGCCCGCTGCGACAAGGCCACCTTCCCGCTCTGCATCAAATACACCTGATCGGCCACCCCCACCGCCCGGCTGGTGTTCTGCTCCACCAGGACGATGGTGCGCTTGCCGTCTTTTAAACGCGCCAGGATCTCGAACAATTCGTTCACCACCAGCGGCGCCAGGCCCAGTGAGGGTTCGTCGATGATCAGCAGCGCCGGGTCGGACATCAGGCCGCGCGCCATTGCCAGCATCTGCGCTTCGCCGCCCGAGAGCGAGCCGGCCAGCTGGCGGCGCCGTTCGCGCAGGCGGGGGAACATCACATAGGCTTCTTCCAGCCGCGCCGCCAGGTGGCCACGGTGCGCTTTCGGGAAGGCCCCCATGATCAGGTTTTCTTCCACGCTCATGTCGCGAAACACCATGCGGCCTTCCGGGATCATCGCCACCGACAGGTCGGCCATGTTCCAGGTGCGCTTGCCGGCCAGGGCGGCGCCGTTGACGGCGATGCTGCCCTGGCTGACCGGGATCAAGCCCATCACGGCGCGCAGCAGGGTCGTCTTGCCGGCGCCATTCGGGCCGATGATGGTGGTCAGTTCGCCCCGTGCGGCAGTGAGCGAGACGTCCCACAGCACATTGATGGCGCCATAGCCGGCGCGGATATTACTTAATTCAAGCATGGGCTTCCCCCGTATAGCTCTTGATCACGGCGGGATCGCGGAACACGTCCTGCGGCGTGCCGTCGGCGATCAGTTGGCCGAAGTTGAGCACGGCCACGCGGGGACATAGGCTGCTGATGGTTTCAATATCGTGTTCAATCATCACGATGCCCACCTTGAACTGGCTGTGCAGATCGCGCAGCATGCCCATGAAGCGGCGCTTGCCGTTAGTTTCCAGGCCGGCCAGCACTTCGTCGAGCAGCAGCAGTTTCGGATCGGTGGCGAGCGCCTTGGCCACTTCCAGCGCCTTCAGTTCGGTGAGGGCGAGATCGGTGGCGGCATTGCGGCCAGCCTTGTCGGCCAGGCTCGTGAAGTCGAGGATGGCGTCGAGCCGCCGCGCATCGATGCGGCCCGTGCCGAAGCGCTGGGCCACCAGCAGGTTTTCGCGCACCGTCAGTTCGTGCATCGGCTGCGGCACCTGGAAAGTACGGCCCAGGCCAAGGCGGGCGCGCTGGTGCAGGGGGGCGTGGAGGATGTCGCGGCCATTGAAGCGGATCGCACCCGAAGTGGGACGCACGAGACCAGAGATGGCGTTGAACAGGGTGGTCTTGCCGGCCCCGTTCGAGCCCACCAGGCCGATCACGTCGGCGCTGCCGATTTTCAGGGTGACGTCGTTGACGGCGGTGAGGCCGCCAAAGCGCACGCAGACGTGTTCAAGCTCCAGCATGGACGCCTCCCTTTTTTGCAAACAGCGACAGCAGGCCGGCCGGGCGCAGCACGATCATCAGCACCAGCAGCACGCCCAGCACCAGCTGGTGGCCGGTCGGCATATAGGTTTTAAAGAACAGCTGGTCGGCCAGGTAGACCACCAGCGCGCCCGCCACCGGGCCGAGTATGGTGCGGTAGCCGCCGAAGATGGCCGCCACGATCGGCAGGGTTACCCAGATGGCGTTGAAGGCGTAGTCCGGTTCAAGAAAGTTGATGTAGTGGGCGTTGACCGCGCCGAATACGCCGGCGATGAATGCGGATACCATCAGCATGGCGGCCTTGAGCAAGGTGCTGTTGACGCCGACCACGCGGGTGGCGTCTTCGCTGTCGTGCATGGCGCGCAGGGCGATGCCGTAGTAGCTGCTGCGGATGCGCGCATACACCCAGGCGAACAGCAGCACGAGAGTCAGCGCAATCAGGTAGGCGCCCAGCTTGTTACCGAAATCGACACCGAACAGCACCGGAAAACTGGGAATGCCCGATACCCCGCCCGCGCCGCCCGTCACCGAACTCCACTCGGTGGCAAGGATGCGGAAGATGTGCGCGTAGGCGAGAATCGCCAGCGCAAAATACGGCCCGCGCAGGCGCAGCACCGGCAGCATGACGACGGACGCCGCCACTGCGCCCAGGCCCGCCAGCGGCAGCGCGGCCAGCACCGGCACGTGCAGTTTCACGGTGAGCAGGGCCGACACATACGCGCCGATGCCGAAGAAGGCCGAGTGGCCGAAGCTGACCATGCCGCCCAGGTTGCCCAGCAGGGCCCAGGACAGGGCCACGCCGCCGATGACGAGAGCGGCCACGATCATGCTCATGACGTAGTTGTTCGCGCCCAGCAGCAGGGGCACGACGCCGTAGCCGGCGGCCAGCAGCAGCAATAAAGGAAGCTTGTGCTTCATCCGCGCCTCCGTGCCGCGCCAAACAGGCCATTCGGCATCACGAACAGCACCAGCAGGAACAGGCCCATGCCCGCCAGTTCCTGCAGGGCGGAGCTGGCCAGGGTGACGGTCAGCGCTTCGGCCACGCCCAGCAGCACGGCCCCCAGCAGCACGCCGGGAATCGAGCCGACGCCGGCCAGTACGGTGATGATGAAGGCCTTCACTGTCAGCGCGCCGCCGTAGGCCGGCTGGATCACCCCATAACTGAACAGCGCGACACCGGCGAATGCCGCCAGCACGCCGGCGACGATGAAGGACACCAGTTCCGTCTTGCCCGGATCGATGCCCATCAGCTTGGCCGCATCGCGGTTGCTGGAGACGGCCCGCACGGCGCGGCCGTACCAGCTTTTCGACAGCCACCACCACAGGCCTGCCATCAGCACGATGGACACGACAAAGAAAATCAGCTCGCTGCGCATGCTGTAGAGGGGGCCGACGACAAACGCTTCCTGCAGCCAGGTGGAGGAAGTCGAGCGCACGTCGGCATGCCAGACCAGCAGGATCAGGTTGGTCAAGATGACGCCGATGCCGTAGGTGAGGATCAGCGAATTGATCTCGCGGTCCTGCTTGATGCGGCTGACGATGAAGTACACCGATACCGCGGCCAGGCACACCACCACCAGCGCAATCGGGATGGCGAACATGGGGCCGAAGCCCTTTGATTCGACCTGGTAGGCGATGTAGGCGGCCAGCAGCACCAGTTCGCCGTGGGCCAGGTTGATCACCTTCATGGTGCCGAACACCAGCGCCAGGCCGAGTGCAATCAGGGCGTAGGAGCCCCCCTGCAGCAGGCCCGAATACAGGGCCTGCAGTATCAGTTCAGTCATGGGATGCTATGACCTTACCAGGGCAGGGCGGGATAGGCCATCTTGCCGGTGGCGTTATCCTTCGGCCAGACGATGACGATTTTCTTGTCCTGATGCTGACCCATGCGGTGCGCGAAGTTCGGATTGTCGCCGTTGGCGCCAAACTGCACGCGCCCGATCAGGGTCTCGCGGTCGGTCTTCCGCATCTCATCAAGCAGGCCGCCCTTTTTGAGGGTGCCCTTGTCGGCCGCGCGCGCAATCGCTTCAAACAGCAGCATCGACTGCACGTAGCCGAACTGGCCCAGGTAATCCGGCTCCTTCTTGTACAGCGCCTTGTAGGCGTCCGCAAAGGCCTTGCCGTCGGCCGTCTTGAATTCGGCCGGGAAGGGCAGCAGGG
>JBJMVV010000059.1:0-14011 GCA_045810505.1 Massilia sp. | reverse complement strand
CCCGTCACCACCATCGACCGCACCCTCCTCGACCTCGCCGCCGTCCTCACGCCCAGAGAGCTCGAGCGCGCCGTCGACCAGGCCCACCGCGACGGCCACCACCAGGCGCCGAAGGAACGCCGCGGCGTCAAAGGCGCCGCCGTCCTTGACGTGCAGGGTCAGGCGCGACAGGGCATAGGCGGCAATCGCCGGATGGCGCGCCTTGACTTCGTCCCAGGTCAGTTCGCCATTGCCATCGGCGTCGAGACCGATCGCCATGTCCAGGTCGCGCAGGGCGATGTCCCACTGGCCTGTCACCTGGTGACCCTGCACTTTCAGGGTAAGATAGCTGTCGCTGGGTTTGTGGGCCAGCGCCGGGAAACTGAACAAGAAGAGCAGGGCGGCGCCGCACCAGCGTGTCATCAACATGCGCGCGCTCATGGCTGGCCTTTCAGCTTCGGCAGCAGCGGCGCCAGCGCCCGGTCTTCAATATGGGTGGCGGCGATCCAGTCACGCGCCGTCTTGCCGGCGACCGGATCGCCGCTGGCGGCTGCCGTTTCGACCAGGATGCGCAAATCGGCCGGTTCCTTTTGCACCGCCCAGTTCAGCAGCGCCAGCTTGACGGCGCTGGCGGCGTCGCCCCGCAAGGCCAGTTCGAACCTGGCCTGCTCGCGCTGGTGCACGGTGTCGCCGCGCAGCATTGCCGCGTCAAAGCGGCTTTTGAGGGCGGCCGTTTGCACGGCGGCTTCTGGCGAGCCGGTGGCTTTCAAGGCCAGCGCGTAACGCAGCAGCAGGGCGTCGACCCGGGTCCTGTCCTTCAACAGCTTGATCACTTCCGGCGCGCGGCCGTGTTCGAGCAGATAGTCCGACCACGCGCCCAGCAGGTAGCTGTCCGGCTCTTCTTCCGCCAGGGCCTTGCGGTAAAGCGCTTCGGCTTCCTGGTCGGCGCCGGCGCGGGCCGCCATCTCGGCCAGTAAAGTTTCGACCCAGCCGCGGATGGCGGGATCGGCGTCTCGCGACTGCGCCAGCGCGGTTTTCAGACGCAGATAGCTGCCCTTTGCATCGCCGTTGACGCTGGCGATATTGGCCAGGCAGGTGTCGACCACCAGTTGCGGCGCCCGCGAATACAGGCGCATGCAGCTGGCCTTGGCGCCGGCGTAGTCGCCGATCACCAGTTGCACGGTGGCGCGGGTCAGCCAGGCCTGCACATTGTCGCTGTCGCGTTTTAATACCGTGTCCAGGTCCGCCAGGGCCAGGCCGAACTGGTGGGTGCTCTGGCGCAGGGTGGCGCGCAGCACCAGCGCTTCGTCGGGCGGCGCGGCCTGGCTCCACCACGGCGCCAGCGCCGCCTGGGCGTAGCCGAGATAACGGGGATCGCCCTCGATGCGGGCCTGTTCGATGTAGCGGCGCGCCAGGGTGGCGGCCAGCGGCAGATTGTTCGGGTTGGCGCTCAGCTGGGTGCGCAGTGCCTGCAGCTCGCGCTGGACCGGGTTGCTGCGCCCCGGCAGGCGTTCGACCACCTGTTTGCCATCGGCGGGAATGTGTGGAATGGCGAACACCGGGCCGGCCAGGACCATGCCCAACCCTGCCAACAGCAACCGCATTCGAAGTGTGAGAAGCGCCATACATCCTTGACGAAAAAAAGCTGGAAGCTGCCCGAGGCAGGCTTCCAGCTATTGTAGTTCGGAAATTAACAAATCTGCATAAATGCTGCGGGACAAATCGAGGTCATCAGATCGCGATCGCTTCCTTGTCCTCGCTGCCGGTGACGGCGATGCTGTCGATGCTGACCGGCTCGGCCGTGGTTTCCGCGGACATCGACACCTGGGCCTGCACCGCCGCGATGAAGGCGTCGACGGGCGTCGGATCGGCGCCCGGTCCGCCGGCCATCGGGCCGCCGTCGTGGTGGTCGCTGCCGCCGCACGCGGCCAGGGTCAAGGCCGCGGCGAGGGCAGCGCCCGCGGCAAGGTTACGCCTGCGGATATTAGCTGTTGTACTCATGAGGGTTCTCCTTTATGTTCAAGGCAGGCTTACTGGTTGCCAGGCAAGGGGGTGTTCAGGTAGGGGAAAGCCGGCTTGAAGTCGGCCGGGGTCTTGCGCACGCCATCGGTCAGGGGCAGGCCGCCGGCCGGCGCATCGGTCGGCTTGCAACCGACCTTGAAGGTGTCGGCCGTACCGGTCAGCTGGCACAAGGCGCCCATGGCCACGCGCAGGGACAGGTCGACGACGTCGTCGGCTGGACGGCGTCCGTTCGGGAAACCCGCATTGTCGCCGCCAGCGACGCCCAGCACGTTCTGGCTGGCCAGCGCAGTCGGGGCAATCGAGGTGTTCAGGCGCAGCATTTCAGCCGGGGTGACGGCTTTCGGCTGGTTCAGGCCGGCAATACCGGTGAGGAAGGCAGCGACCAGGTCGGTGCGGGGGAAGTTGGTCGGCGCCTTGGCCGAGGGGAACAGGGTCTCGACCACGGCTGGCAGGACGGGATTGGTCACGTAGGTGAGGAACTGGGCGTCGGCGGTCGGCTTGGAGGCGTTGAACTTGTCCTTGTCATCCATGCCGATGACGACCTCATTGACGAGCGGCATGCCAACGCGCGAGACCTGGGCCCAGGCGCCGCCTTCCTTGCTGGCATTGTTCAGACCGGTGCCAGGGGTGGGGTTGATCAGGCGGCCCTGGCGCACGCTGGCCGTCGTGTAGGCGCCGATGACGGGCTCGGTGCCATTGGTCAGGCAGGCAATCGGCGCTTCGATGGCGATCGAGCTGACGTTCTTGTTTTCCAGGTCGTTCTTGTTGCCGCCCACTTCGGCGCCCAGGGGATTGAGATTGAACAGGTCGAAGATCTTGCCGACCGCAATATAGAACGGTTCCTTGCGCTGCCCGACAAACACCCGGCCCGTGCCGCAACTGCCGAAGGAGATATCGTAAATGTGCTGGTTGGCGTAGGTCTCGTAGCCGCTGGCGCCGCCAAAGGTCTTGTCGCCGATATTGTCGACCGGCTTGTCGAATTCGCTGACATTGCCGGTGGCCGAGTTCAAACGGGTGCGCACACCGCCGCGGCGGTCGCCCTTGACCATATCCACGGTAAACGTCTCGCGCACATTCAGCGAAGCCGGGTTGACGCCGCTGATGGTGCTCGAATTGATCAGGGGGATCAGCACCTGCTTGCCGCCGATCGTGAGCGCGGTTTTTTTCGAGGTGTTCTTGAAGCGGAACTGGAACGTCAGGTCGTCCTTGCCGTCGCCCGTATTGTCGATATGGATTTCGTACAGGGCGTTTTCATCGAACTGATAGAAGTTCGGGCCGCCCTGGGGATCCTGGAAGGGCTGGTAATTGGCGATCATGGTCACGTAGTTTTCGCGCCCCGGCGCGTAGCTGCGGAACATGTAGAAGTCGGTGCCATCGACCTTGGGCATCTTGGTCAGGAAGGGCGCCTCGCGGTGGCTGGAAGCGTGGGCGGGCGCGAAGGCGCCGGCCAGCACCAGGCTGGAGATGAGGGAGGCGAGCGCCAGGCGCTGGCGGGAAGAAGGTTTCATGGTCGTGGTCCTGTCTCGAATATGGTTATAGAACATCCACGGTAGCTTTCTCCTTCATCCGCTCTTGGTTAAATCGCGCACATATACCCGCCGATTCGCGCGTTTGTAAGCAAACGTTCATGTTGGATACCGCATAAATTTTTGCGCGGAAAACGAAGCAGGGTTTGTCCACCGGCGCTTTGCTATCATGGCGGCCATCCTCCCAATTGAAAACCGACCATGCCCAAGAACAAAAAACCCGTCCGCCGCCAGCCACCGCCGCCCGCACCCGATCGCACCGATGAGCTGGTCGAAGATATGGCCGTGCTCGCGCTGGAAGTGGCCGAGCAGGAAGAGTCGGATCCGGCGGCGATTGCCGCCAAGCAGGATGAGCTCCAGAATATGGTGCGCAACGCGCTGCGCAAGAAGCAGGACGAGGTGCTGTATGGCGCCATCGAACATGCGCGCTTTGACGATGTGGATGCCTACGTGCTGCTGCGTAACCAGATCGAGGAAGCGGCCGCGTCCATCGTGCTGCGCGCGGAGGGCAAGCCGGCTGATGAAATCGACGCCTTCCTGGTGCCCGTGTTCGTCAACTCGACAGGCGGATTGCGCCGCGCCGAGGCCTTCCAGGATGCGGCCGGCTTTGAATTGCTGCGCGCCAGTTTCCAGGAAGCGGGGCTGGAAAGCGCCAGCGCGACCGTGGTCCTGATCAGCCACCTGTACGACGTCGACGAGATCGACCGCATCAGTTATTCCGAGCTCAACGAGATGCTGCGGGAAGTGGCGGCGACCATGGGCGAGAAAAAGATGACGGCGACGCCTGCCTTGAGCGGCAGCATTTCCTCGACCGGGGAAACCGGCGCGGCGCCCGACGAGGAAGTCACCGAGTTACGTTTCCTGCTGGGCTTTGTGCGCCGCCGCCTGGACGATCCGGCCTACCAGATTCCCGAGGACGAGGCCGGCATGAACGCCTGGTTCGATGCGCGCATGGACAAGTACCGCCAGTGGACCCTGGTGGCCGACGCCCTGCTGCGCGCCGGCGTGGCGGCCGACCCGAGCCGGATTTCGCTCAACTTCCTGTTTCAAAACCAGTTTTTCGCGGCGAAGCGCCAGGCCATGGCCGAAGGCAATATGCTCAGCCTGATGGCCGATATCGGCGCCGTGCTGGCCGAGCACAGCCTGGACCCCGAGCAGGCCGCCGCCGTGGTGGGACCGGCCGCGCTCGACGCCGACGTGGCCCTGCGCGTTGCCATCTACCGCAATGGCGATGCTGCGCCCCTGCAAAGCGCCGACCTGCCGTTCGACCTGGGCGAGGATCTGGCGGCGGGGATCGATGAATTATGCGAAATCTTGCATAGCATGGGCCTGGCGCCCGTGTCGACCACGGCGCGCTTCAATGCCGACGGCCAACCAGGCGCGGTCGAGGCATGGATTCCCGACTGATCAGGCCTCCCGACTGATCAACTAAGGCGCGAGTTCGACAGCATCAGCCAAGCCACGGAAATGACCACCATGGCCGTCAGGCTGACGCACGACCAGGTGAAGAACCAGGCCGAGAGCAGGCTTGCCTGCAGGCCCCGTTCGAACAGCAGGCCGAGGATGAAATCGAACACGGTGAGCACCGACCAGCGCCGCAGGTAGACGGGCAGGTAGCGGCTCATGTGGCGGTTGTGGCGCAGGCAGGCATGCCGCTCGTAAAGATTGCGGGCGGCGTGGACGTCGGCGAACATCCACTCGAAAAACATGAACCGGTAGAGCAGCGTACGAAAACGCAGTTCCGGAGCGGGCGTGTCGGTCTCAAGCATGGGCACCTCGAAAGCAAGGCGCGCTCCCACGACAGGGAGGGGCCTGACCCGCGCAGGCGGCGCCTGGGCGGACCGCCCATCTTACTCCCGGCGGCAAAAAAAAGCGTTGGCGCGGCTCAGGCGAGCGTGCCGACACCCACCTTACTGCTTGCGCACTTCCAGCCACACGGCGGCAATCCGGTCGGCCGTCTCGTAGCCGGCTTCGGCCAGTTCATCGCCGTGGATATCGGGATCAATTTCCTCGTAGCGCCAGCGCAGTCCCGGCACATTGAGCAGTCCCGCCAGGCGCGCCAGCAGGGGATCGGCGCCATCGACCATCGCCACCCCCGTGTAGAGCAGCAGGCGCCCGCCCGGTGCGAGGCGGTTGATGGCCGCGTTGACGATGTCGAAGGAGCGCTGCTCGCCGTGGGCGCCGCCACCGTGGCGCAGCGGCCGCCCGAGCGGATCGAGCAGGTAGGGCGGGTGGGCCACGATCAGGTCGAAGTTGCCGTCGACCCGGTCCAGCAGATCGCTTTTGGCCGCGCGCACCCGGTGCGCCCCCGCCAGGTCCGCATTCACGCCGGTCAGAATCAGCGCCTTTTCGTTCAGGTCCAGCGCCAGCACTTCGCAGTCGGGCCAGTGGCGGGCGATGGCGACCGCGCCCGCGCCGGCGCCGCAGCCGATATCGACGGCACGCCGCACCGGCCCATGCGCCAGCACGGGACGCAGCGCGCGCAGGAAGCGGTAGGTATCGGGATCAAAAAACACCGCGTCGTCGTCCAGGGTCGGATAGGCCGAATGAAAAAACAGCCGGCCATCGGCGCTGGCCACGCGCAGCTTGCTGCGCCAGCCGGTGCCTTCGCGGCGCAGGATGCCCGCTTCGTTCATGGCGTTCCAGATGCGCGGATCGAGATCGTCCGCGCTGAAGCGGCGCGTCAGGCCGAATACATCGCGCAAAGTGACTGGCGCGCCGGCCGCGCGCGGGCGCTGCAGGATGCGCTGGTGCGAGGCCGGGGTCAGCGCCGTGTGGCGGTAGCCGGCCGCGCCGAGCGCGCGGCCGATGGCCAGCAGGGCGTGCCAGGCGCTGCCATTGCTACCGGTGCCGGTGCTCGATGCGGAAGCGCTGCCGGTCACGCCGCAAACAGCTGCGAGAACATCCGGGTCGCCATCAGCCCTGTGGAGGCATGGTGGCGTGCGGGCCCCATCAGCGCGGCCAGTAGCGCAATGGCTTCCTCCTTGCTGTTGGAGGCGACGATGCGCGCCTCCAGCAGGGACAGCTCATTGGCCAGCGCTTCCCAGCCATGTTCGTCGTCCGGAAAGCGGTGGCGGATGATGCCCCGCTCGGCGCTCTCGCGCACCCGTTCCGGCGCGGCCGGCGGCGCGGGGTTGATGCGGCGCGGCGGCGACGTCACCAAGCGCACGGGGGCGTGACCGGCCCCCTGTGACGGCGTGGCCGCCCAGTCGGCCAGCAGGGCCAGTTCGTATTCGGTGAAGAGGGACGCCAGCGGCAGCGCCTCTGCTGGTGTGGCGGGATCGGCCGATTCAATCAGCGCCCACAGGCGACTGGCGGCAGCGTCTTCGCCGCGCACGAGCCAGCCCTCGGATTCCAGCAGTTCCAGCAGTTGCGGGGCGGCCTCGCTGTCGCCGAACCATTCGGGCAGCGCGCGAGCGCCGATGCGCACCGTGTTGGCCGGGTGGTAGAGGGCCACGTTCTTGACTGCCAGCGCCGCTTCCAGTTCGGCGCGCAGGGCAAAGCCGGACAGCAGGGCGGCGTTGTCGGCGGCGAGGTGGTGCAGGCGGTAGCCGGCGTCGACCCGGCGCAGGAAACCGGCTGTGGTTTCATCGTTCGGCGTCAGGCTGCGCAGCGCGTCCAGCGCCAGGCTGGCGTGGCCGGTGATGCTGTTGTCGGCGCTGACGTGCAGGGTAAAGTAATACGGGTCGATGCCCAGTTCATTGAGTTCGTAGGCAGCGATCTGGGCGTCCAGGTCGGCCCGCTCGGCGCCCAGGTTGTAGCCGATCAGTTCGGGGAAGAAGCGCTCGGCGTGGTGAGCCAGGGTCAACTGGGTCAGGCCGCCGTCGAAATGGTGCTCGGCCAGGCGCTGCCAGCCATTGCTGCCGTGGGCGTCGATCAACTGCTGGAAGATCACCACGTGATTCTTGTCCGGCACGCCGTTGCCCAGTTCTTCCAGATAGGTCGCGATCAGCGGGCGCATGGCCGGCTCGTCCCAGCGCGCCAGCGCGCCGTACAGCCAGGCGCCATCGGTCAGCCGGGTGGGGGCGATCGCCTTCAGATAATAAAGGGCATGTGCGCGGCCACTGAACATGCGGCGCGGGGCGCCGGCGCGGCGCTCGGCCACATACTGCTTGTATTGTTCGTCGATCTCGTCCTGGCGGGCCGCCAGAAAAGTGGTGAAGGCGGCGCCGTGGCCGGGCGCGGGCAGGGACGAGGCGGCAGCGGCGCTCTCCTGCAGGCGGACCGCCAGCCAGTCGGCTGCGGCGGCCAGTGCGGCGGCGTCGGGAGCGGCTTCGGACAGCGCCAGGTAGAGCTTGCGCAATGGTGCATTCGATGCGGGCGCGGCGGCGCGGCGGGTGGGCGCGGCGTAGGCTGCGGCGGCGGATTCTTGCGTCATGTGTCTCTTCTTGTGGTTTTGCTTGCGCCGGGCAAACTCGGCGCAAAGGGCTGGCCCGCCCACTATGCAAAAAAAGATGCTTTAATGAAAGAGGTTATCATCTTGCATAATTGTAAGTCTAGTCCTACACGAACACACGGCTGCAGGCGCTGGACGGGGCGCGGGGCGCTTGGCACAATTGTCATAATAGTATTGTTTCGACAAATTTCCTGCGGGTATGGCTTAATATTGGCTTAACTTGCTTCGCCTTGCCGGGCTTCATAATGCTGATGGCCCTTATTTAACGACAAACTGGAATCCAATGCTGGCGCCTCGCGCCGGCCCCGACCCGACCATGATCGAGACCGAAGCGTCCCTGCCAGTGAAGGCCACCGTTGTGCTGGTGGGCAATACGCCCGCCGCTGGCGCACGCCTGCAGGCGCAGTTGTCCGGTATCGATGCCGTGCTGGTGGCAAGCGATGGCGCGCCGTCCCTGCCGGCGGAAACCTTGGGCACGGCGGCGCTGATCGTGTTCGATCACCCGGATGCGGTCGCGCTGGCGGCGCAATGGCGCGCCCGGGACGATTGCGCCAAAGTCCCGCTGCTGTTCCTGGCCGGCCCCGGCTTCGATATCGAGGCGGCCTACGCGCTGGGCGAAGCCGATCATCTGGACGCGCCGTGGGCGCCGGTTGCTTTGCGCCGCCGGGTTGAACGCCAGCTGGAACTGGCGCGCCTGCGCGAGGGCGCCGCGCGCGAACAGGGCGTGCGCCAGCGGGCCATGGTCCAGATCGAGCATATCGAAGCGGAACGGGAACGCCTGTTTGCGCAGATGGCGGCGGCTAGCGAACGCCTGGTCGATATTTTCCAGCGCGCGCCCGCCTTCATGTGCGTCATGCGCGGCCCCGAACACCGCTTTGAATTCGTCAACCAGCGCTTTGCCCACCTGGTGGGACAGCGCGAGCTGACGGGCCTTGATGTGCGCGCGGCCCTGCCGGAGCTGGCGGGGCAGGATTTCTTCGAACTGCTCGACCTGGTCTACGCCGACGGCCAGCCGCGCGAGAGCCACGCCGAGCGCCTGCTGCTGCGCCGCCACAGCGGCAGGCTGCTGGAACCACGCTTTGTCGATGCCGTCTACACCGCCCTGCGCGAGGCCGACGGCGTCATCTCGGGCGTGCTGGTGCACGGCATCGACGTCACCGAGCGCACCCAGGCCAGCCTGCTGGCGCTGGGCCAGCGCAGCGCCCTGGAACTGGCCGTGAGCGATGCTCCGCTGGGCGATGTGCTCGATGTGCTGGCCCACACGGCCGAGGATTTCGCCGGCGGCGCAGGGCTGGCGGCGATCCGCCTGGTCGAGCACCGCGGCGGCAGCGCCAGTCTGCACAATGTGGCCGCGCCCTCGCTGCCGGCCAGCTTTCTCGACGCCCTCGACGCGCTGGATCTGGCCTGCGCCTTTGCGCCAACAGTGCAGAACGCGAACACGATGCATCCGGTGGACCCGGCCCAGGCCAGCGGCCCCGGGGCGTATGCCGCCGCGCTGGGCGAAGCCGTCACGGTCGACGACATTGAAGGGGTCGACCGCTGGCCCGCCTTCCGGGCGCTGGCTCGCGCCCACGGCCTGCGCGCCTGCCGCGCCATGCCTATCGTCGCGCCCTCGGGCGCAGTGCTGGGGGTGTTCTGCTGGTACTACCGCGACCTGCGCACTCCGAGCGAAGACGAACACGCGGCGCTGGCCATGCTGGCCAATACGGCTTCGCTGGTGATCGGCCAACGCCACGAAGCCTTCGAGCGGATCGCCGCCGAAGACCGCTCGCATAATATCCTGGAAAGCATCAGCGAGGGGTTTATCGCCATCGACGGCGACTGGTGCATCACCTTTGCCAACCAGGCCGCCGAAGACGTCACCCACGTCGCCCGCGAGGCCCTGGCCGGCGCTTCGTTCTGGGAGGTGTTTGCGCAGATGGCCGGCACGCCGATTGAAGCCGGCCTGCGGCGCTGCGCGCTGGAACGGGTCACCGTCAAGTTCGACGCCTGGTATGACCCGCTGGGCGGCTGGTTCGAAATCAACTGCTGTCCCACCCCTGACGGCGGCATCGCCCTGTACTTCCGCGACGAGACCGAGCGGCGCATGGCGCAGGAAGGCATCCGCCGTCTGGCCGCGGTGGCCGAACAGTCGCCCGACCTGATCGGCATTGCCACGCCCGACACGGTGGGCATGTTCTTGAATCCCGCCGGGCGGGCGCTGTCGGGCATGCCCGATGCGGCGCTGGTGTCGAACTACCGCCTCGCTGATTTCTTCGCCCCGGCCAGCCGCCGCACTGTGATCGAGGAAGTGCTGCCGGCATTGACGGGGGCCAGTGCTGCCGGCCGCTGGGAGGGCGAACTACGCCTCGCCCGCTTCGACACGGGCGCCGAAGTGCCGGTGTATTTCAAGGGCTTCGCGGTGGTCGACGAGCGTGGCGCCATCATTGGTCTTGCCACCGTCACGCGCGACATCACCCAGCAAAAGCGGGCCGAGGACGCCCTGCGGCGGGTGGCGGCGGACCTGTCGGCGGCCGACCACCGCAAGTCCGAGTTCCTTGCGACCCTGGCGCACGAACTGCGCAATCCCCTTGCGCCCATCCGCACGGGCCTCGACCTGCTGCGCCTGGCGGAGTACGACCCGGCCAACAAGGGGCGGGTGGTGGACATGATGGACCGCCAGTTGGGCCACCTGATCCACCTGGTCGACGATCTGCTCGACATCGCCCGTATCACGCGCGGCAAGATCGAACTGAAAAAAGCGCCGGTGGCGCTGGGCGAACTGGTGGCGATGGCGGTCGAATCGAATATGGCGCTGGTGGAAGCGGGCCGCCACACGCTCGAGGTGCAGGTGCCGCCAGAGCCCATCATGCTCGACGCCGACAGTACGCGCATCGTGCAGGTGCTCAGCAACCTGCTCAACAACGCCGCCAAGTACACCCCGGCGGGCGGGCGCATCGTGCTGTCGGCGTGGTGCGAAAAAATCCAGGGGCAGATGGAAACCGTGGTAGCCGTGCGTGACAGCGGCGTCGGCATCGGCAGCGAGGCGCTTGCCAGCGTGTTCGACATGTTTACCCAGGTGCGCGGCCAGCGCGACCTGGCGCAGGGCGGGCTGGGCATCGGCCTGTCGCTGGTGCGCCGCCTTGCCGAACTGCATGGCGGCTCGGTGAGCGCGGCCAGCGAGGGGCTGGGCCTGGGCAGCACCTTCACCTTGCGCCTGCCCGCCCTGCGATCCGGCGCCGGTGAGCGGTCACCCGTGGTCCCGCCCGACCATGGCGTTGACCACGGGCTTGAGCAGCCGGCCGCGGCCCCGGGCGCCCTGCAGGTGCTGGTGGTGGACGATAATCTCGATGCGGCCGACAGCCTGGCGGCCCTGCTGGCGATGCTGGGCCACCATCCCCAGGTGGCGCTGGACGGCCCATCCGGCCTCGCGCTGGCACGGGCGCGCACGCCTGACCTGATGATCCTCGATATCGGCATGCCCGGCATGAACGGCCACGAGGTGGCGCGCGCCGTGCGGGCCACACCTGGCCTGGCCGGCGTGACCCTGGTGGCGCTGACTGGCTGGGGTGCGCCGGGCGACGTCGAGTTGGCGGCGGAAGCGGGCTTTGACCGGCATCTGACCAAGCCGGTCAGCCTGGAGGCGCTGGAATCGGCGCTGGAAGCGGCCCTGGCGCCGCGGGAATTGACTTGATGGCCACGGGCGCAAAAATCCTGCCAGTCTCCTGCGGCACCCTGGTGGTCAACCCGGCCGGCCAGCTGCTGCTGTGCCACGTCACCGGCACGGCCAAGTGGGACATCCCGAAAGGCATGCAGGACGATGGCGAGAGCACACTCGAAGCGGCGATCCGCGAACTGCGCGAGGAAGCCGGCATTGCCTTCGCCGCCGAGCGCTTCGTCGACCTCGGCCTGTTCGACTACCGGCCCGACAAGCGCCTGCACCTGTACCGGGTGGAGAGCCACGATGACCTGCCGGACCTGGACCAGCTGGTCTGCACCAGCTTTTTCCCCCACCACGCCACCGGCTTCGATACGCCCGAAGTGGATGGCTACCGCTGGGCGTCGCGCCAGGAGCTGTCACGCCTGTGCTGGCCACGCATGGCCGCGCGCCTGCTGGCGCTGGAGTGGTGACACGCTGATTTGGCTGTTCTGTTGCGCTGTATGGACATTTTGCGCGTCCTGCATTGAAGCCGCCGCCGTGATGTTGTACCTTCCCCTATGCAAGCCGCGTTGCCGCTGACCAACTATCAGCGTGCGTGCCGGTAGATCGAACGTGCCATTTTGACAGAGCGCGCCGCATCCAGAGGAGACAGAATGACAAGGCAGGTGCAGTTCATATCGGTGGCGGTGGCATTGGCGGCGGCGGCCTTGTTGGCATGGGCATGGGCCGCGATTGCGCCCAGGATGGCGGCGGCGCCCGCGATGGCGGTGCTGGGGGCGCTGGCTGGCATCGCTGCCATGGCGATTATGCGCCGCCTGGTGAAAGGCGACGACGAGGGCCGCGCCGGATTCTTCAAGGTGGTGGGCGGTTCGGTCGACGCGGTCATGATCGGCGCGGCAGAAACGGCGTATTTCGTCGACTCCGTCAAAAAGAAGATCGACCAGGACGTGGTGGCGGTGGGGGCCATGGTCGCAGATGCGGCCGAGGTGGCCGCCACCACGGCGCGGATCGCGCAGAAGGCGGACCGGGCGGCGCAGGTGGCGGCGCGGGTCGCCAGCGAAAGCGGGGCGGGGCGACGCGAGATCAGCGATGGCTTGCAGCGCATCAGCAGCGCGCGCGGCCAGGCCGAAGGCGCAGCGACAACCATGGGCTCGCTGCAGGAAAAGTCAAAAGGCATTGCCGGCTTCACGGCGGTGATCGCGGAAATCTCGGCGCGCACCAATTTGCTGGCCCTGAACGCGGCAATCGAGGCCGCACGGGCAGGCGAGCATGGCCGCGGCTTTGCGGTGGTGGCCGGCGAAGTGCGCCAGCTGGCCCAGCGCACCAAGGAGGCGACCGATGAAATCGGCGTGATGGTGCGGGCGATTTCGCTCGAAGCCGAGCAGGCCAGCGCCGCGATGGGCGAACTGCGCGGCGCCGTCGGCGCGGCGGCCGGCAATGTCGAACGGGTGCACCAGTTATTGGAAAACATCGAGCAGTCGGCCACCATGTCAGAGCGTGAAATCGGCGCCATCGCCAGCGCTGCGAAGGGCCACGTCGCCACTACCGGCGCCATCATGACGGCGCTGACGGGGGTGCGCGACAGCCTGCTCTCGACCGACCAGGCGCTGCCCCAGGCGGCCAGTTCGGCCATGGCGCTGGCCGAGCAGGCCGAGATGATTGCGGGCGCGCTGTCGGACTGCGGCATTGCCACTGCCCACGACGCCGTGCGCGAGACGGCGCAGCAGGCCGCGCGCAGCATCGGCGAGCTGTTCAGCCGGGCGATTCGCGACGGCCAGATCAGCCGCGAAGCGCTGTTCGAGCGCCGCTACACGCCCATTGCCGGCACCGATCCCGTCAAGCACGCGACCAGCTTCGACGGCTTCACGGACAAGGTGCTGCCATCGATCCAGGAGGCCGTGCTGGCCGCCATGCCGCAGCTGGCCTACGCGGGCGCGGTCGACAACAACGGCTACTTCCCCACCCATAACCGGAAATTTTCACAGCCGCTCACGGGCGACTACGCCGTCGACATCGTCAACAACCGCACCAAGCGGATTTTCGACGACCGTACCGGCAAGCGCTGTGGCGCCAGTACCCGCGCCTTTCTCCTGCAGACCTACAAGCGCGATACGGGCGAGGTGATGCACGACCTGTCGGCGCCGATCCACGTCGACGGGCGCCATTGGGGCGGATTCAGGATTGGCTACAAGTCGCTGGCCCAGCGCCGCCCCTGACGGCCTGGCGCGGGGCTGGTATGCTGTGGTCCCCGCCACGTCCCGATCAGTTCATGCCGCCGTTTTCGCTGCCTTCGTCCCCCCATCTGTCCGACCCTGACGCGCGCCGGATCGCCTTTGATGCCGCCGCGGCCGATGCCGACGGCTGGCTCACGCCCCGCCAGCAGGCCTTGCTGCACCGGCGTGGCTGGCTGCGCATGCTGGCGCCCGGTTCTGCCGGCGGCCTGGAGCT
>JBJMVV010000058.1:0-17380 GCA_045810505.1 Massilia sp. | reverse complement strand
GGTCGGCAAACTGATCAGCCAGATGGCGGGGCAATCGAATTTGAAACGGGCCTGGATGGAGTTGGGCGGCAAGTCGGCCAATATCGTCTGCGCCGATTGCCCGGATCTGGGCAAAGCAGTCGCTGCCGCCATCGGCTCGATATATTTTAATCAGGGCGAAAGCTGCAATGCGCCTTCGCGCCTGTTCGTGGAAGCATCCATCAAGGATCAGTTCATGGAAATGGCATTAAAGATGCTGCCGAAATTCCAGCCGGGCGATCCGCTTGATGAGGCCACGGTCATGGGCGCGATTGTCGATGCCACGCAAATGAACACGGTGCTGAACTATATCGAATCGGGCAAGGCCCAGGGCGCGACTTTGCTGTCGGGCGGTGTCGCTGCGCGGGCTGAGACAGGCGGCTTTTATATTCAGCCCACCCTGTTCGATGGCGTCGACGCCACCATGAAAATCGCCAACGAAGAAATCTTCGGTCCCGTGCTGTCGGTGATGAGTTTTACGGATTTGAATGAGGCGATTCGGCTGGCTAATTCCACGGCCTATGGATTGCAGGCGGCCGTGTGGACCAGTGACATCAGCAAGGCGATCCAGACGGCGCGAGCGCTAAAAGCGGGGACGGTGCACGTCAACCAATATGACAGCGACGATATTACGGTGCCGTTTGGCGGCTATAAACAGTCGGGCAATGGGCGGGATAAATCGCTGCATGCGATTGACAAGTACACGGAGTTGAAGACGACCTGGATTCAGATTGGCTAGCAGCATCGGGGACTGGTCCTGCGGACCTGTCCCCATTTTTCCGGCACCACCAAAATTTGAGCTTGTGGTACAGGAAAAATGGGGACAGGCCTTCGGCTTGCTTTTGGTCCCCCGGACCAAAGGCCCTGCAAGGCCAGTCCCCGGTGCTTTTTACTTCCTCCGCCGCTTCGACAATCCAACCCCCATCAGCCCCAGACACAGCAGCGCCACCGACATCGGCTCCGGCACCCGCGCAATCGCCTGCTGCACGTAAGTCGCATTAATCGCCTTCAAATCCGCATCCGTAATCCCGAACACATAAAAATTGTTATTGCCCGAGCTGGTCAGAAAATCGTTGTCATTGGCGATATACAGGGTGTGATTGAGCACGCCATCGACCATCACGTCGTCACCAAAAGCCATGCCTTCAATCTTGGCTGGGATATCCTCGGCTTTCATGCCAAAGGCTTTCAGGGCTGCTACCAGATCGATGAAAACCGTTTTCGGGACAACCTTGGCGGACAAATCGCCGGAGAGGTTCGTCACATCCGTCGCGCCACTGATATCGACTTTAAAAACCTGCTTGACGGCCGCCTTGCTGCCGTCGCCCAGGCCCTTGCCATCGCGCTCGTCGACGAGGAACTGGGTGGCCGACAGGGCCACGATCTCGCTCACGCCCGAACCCGTCGTCAACTGGTAGGCGTACTCGTGGGTGGCGCCACTGGCGATGTCGACCGTGACGATGCGCACCACCTTGTTGATGTCCTGCTCCAGCGGCGCTTGCATGATGCCGACCAGGGTCTTGCCGTCCGGGGTGATGGCCAGGCCTTCCATGCCCTTGTTGGCGACCCGCCCGGTGGTATTGCCGTTGATCTCGGTGTCACCCTGCGCGCTCAACTTGCTGACGGCCAGGTTGGCGGGCAGGGCAAACGAGGCAATGCGCTGGCCGCTGGCGCGGTCGAACTGGTAAATATACGGGCCGTACTCATCGGAAATGAACACGCTCCTGCCATCGTTCGACATGCGGATCGATTCGGGATCGAAGCGGGCGTTGTTGGGATTGGCGGAAGTCTTGGTGGGATCGAAACCGTCCGAGCGGCCCGTAAAATAATTGGTGTTGTTGACGGCGTTCAGTGTCGGCGTGCCATTGCCCAGCGTGTAATTCACGCCGTTGACGGTGCCCGTCCCCATCGCGCCCGTGCCGTAGACGAGCGCGGTGGGGCTCGACAGCAAGGTGGTGTTGCTCAGGGTCGGCGTCAGGTTGAACTTCAGCCCGCTGCCGCTGGTATTGGCCGTCAGGCCCATCGTCACCGTCTGGAAGCGGGCGATATAGGACGCCGTGTCGTCGACCAGGGGATTGTAGGGCGTTGCGTTGGGGCCGCGGTCGGGCGTGGCCAGGAAGGTCGAACCGCCCGCCCAGGCCAATCCCGAACCCAAGCCGCCCAGCAGGTTGCCGGCCACGCCGTTTTCCAGCAAGCCGCCCGTTTGCGTGGACAAATCGCTGCCGCCCGAGGGTAGATTGCCGATGGCCAGCAACTGGGGGGCCGCGAGTGTGGGCATGGAAAGCATGGCGCCCAGCACGGCGGCCGACATTGTCAGGAATTTCATAATTACTCCGTCAGAACGTTGTTTTGGATGAATTAACATCGAAACAATACTGACGGTTTATGACGAGGTCGTGACAACGTTCAGGCTGTTGCAGGGTAGTACTGTAAGGTGTCGTAGACGCCGCCGCGCGAGGCCATCAAGCTGAAATCGCGCACGGACCAGTCCAGGGACAGCGGCTGCGGCGGCGCCGCACCCACAGCCCGGCGCGCCATCGTCACATGGGGTTTGTAGGCGCGCGCATCACGTGGCAGGCCGAGCGCATCGAGTACCTCGGCCAGTTGCTGATGCAGCGCCAGCAAGGCCGGCGGCGTCTCAAACGGTTCCAGCACGGCGATGCCGCTATGCCATGACACCGGAAGTCCCAGGCGCAGTTCGAAAGGGGAAAATGGCAGCGCCAGCGCAGCACGCAGCGGCGCAATCGCCTCCACGGCCACGTCCCCCAGAAAATGCAGGGTCAGGTGCAGCTTGGGCGTGGCCACCAGCGCGGCAGAACGGGGCCAGGAGTAGGCGTCGCGATACGCCGCCAGCGCCTTCTGCACTGATGGCGCCGGCCACAGGCCGATGAACAGGCGCTCCGTCGTTTTATCCATGCCTGCATGCTGCCATGGATGCGCGAGTGGTGGCGCTCGCGTTCCGCTTAAAACGTGTGCTCGGGGCCGGGGAAGCTGCGGTCGGTGACTGCGTTGACATACGCCGTCACGGCTGCCTCGATGGAGGTTTGGCCATCCATGAAATTCTTCACGAAGCGTGCTTTACGGCCCGGGAACACGCCCAGCATATCGTGCATGACCAGCACCTGGCCCGAACAGTCGACGCCGGCGCCGATGCCAATCGTCGGCATCGAGAGCAGGTCGGTGACTTCCTTGCCGAGCGTGGCCGGTATAGCTTCGAGCACCAGGATGGAGGCGCCGGCTTCCTGCAGCAGCAGGGCGTCGGCTTTCAACTGGTCGGCGCTGGCGGTGGTTTTGCCCTGTACCTTGTAGCCGCCCAGCTGGTGCACGGATTGCGGCGTCAGGCCCAGGTGGGCGCAGACGGGGACGGCGCGCTCGGTGAGAAATTTGACGGTGTCGGCCAGCCAGGCGCCGCCTTCGAGCTTGACCATGTGGGCGCCCGCCTGCATCAGGATGACGGCGTTGGCGTAGGCATCCTCGCGGGTGCCGTAGGCGCCGAAGGGCAGATCGGCCACGATCATGGCGCTCTTGGCGCCGCGGGCCACCGCAGCCGTGTGATAGGCCACTTCCTGCACCGTCACCGGCAGGGTCGAATTGTGGCCGTTGCAGACCATGCCGAGTGAATCGCCGATCAGCAGCATGTGCACGCCGCAGCGGTCCATCAGCGACGCGAAGCTGGCGTCGTAGCAGGTCAGCATCGTGATCGGGGTGCCGGCCGCCTTGAGGGCGCCCAGCATGGGCGCGGTGACGGCCTTGGGCGGCACCACCTTGGCGGGCGCGGCCACCTGGGCGGGCTCGCCGCCGCTCATCTCCTTACCCTGCAAATAAGAGCTCATCGTCTGTCCTTGAAAGTGAAAACTGGGAAGCTGTGCGCCAGTGTAAAGCGCCTGCCGCAAATTTGCCGGGACTAGTCCAGCCGCTCGATATCCTGGTCCGCCACCGACGCCATCAGCGCCGCCGCGGGCCCCACGCCGGGAATGCGCGCATCAGGCGCGATTTCCGTCAGGGGCGCCAGCACAAAGGCGCGCAGGTGCATGCGCTGATGGGGCACGGTCAATACCGCGCTGTCGATCGTTTCATCGCCGTACAACAAAATGTCCAGATCGAGCGTGCGCGGCGCGTTGCGGTAGGGCCGCTCGCGGCCGTGCGCCAGTTCGATCTCGCGCAGCGCATCGAGCAGCGCCATCGCCGACAGGGGCGTGTCGATGGCCGCCACTGCATTGATATAGTCGTCGCCGGAGGAATCAATCGGCGCCGTGCGCCACAGCGAGGAGCGTTTGATCAGCGTGTTCGCCGGCAGGGCAGCCAGGAGGCGCAGGGCGTCTTCGACATTGGCGCGCGCATCGCCCAGGTTGGCGCCGATGCCGATGTAGGCGATCATTCGCCGCTGCCGCCCGCTTCGCCGCCACTTTCGCTGCGCTCGCCCGTCTTGCGGGGCGCGCGGCGGGGCGGGCGCTTGCGCTTGGCGCCAGCGGCGGCGGGGCGCTCGCTGGTGAGCAGCTGTTCGCGCTCGGCGGCGTCGCCGTCATAGAACGCGGTCCACCACTCGCCCATCTCCATCTCGATTTCGCCGGATTCGCAGCGCAGCAGCAGGAAGTCGTAGCCGGCCCGAAAGCGCGGATGCTCCAGCAGTTTATAGGGCGCCTTGCCGTTGCGGCGTTCAAAGCGGGGCTGCATCGACCAGATGTCGCGCATGTCGGAAGCGATCTTGCGTTGCAGCGCCAGCTGCTCCGTTTGCGCGTCCAGTACGTCGTCGGCCGCCAGGTGCAGAGCCGGAATCGGCGACTCGCCGGCGGCGCGGTAAGCCGTCCATTTTTCCACCACCTGGTGCCACAGCAGGGAGGCAAACAGGAAGCCGGGCGAGACGCCCTTGCCGGCCTTGATGCGGTTGTCGGTGGACTCCAGCGCCAGGGTGACGAACTTCATGCCAATCGGCTGCTCCAGCACCACATCGAGCAGGGGCAGGAGGCCATGGTGCAGGCCTTCCGTGCGCAATTGCTGCAGGCAGGCCAGGGCGTGACCGCTCATCAGAAGCTTGAGCATCTCGTCGAACACGCGCGCCGCCGGCACGTTGTCGATCAGGGGCGCCATCACGGCGATCGGCGCGCGCGTGGTCGGCTCGATCGTAAAACCGAGGCGGGCGGCGAAGCGCACCACGCGCAGCATGCGCACCGGGTCTTCACGGTAGCGCGCCTCCGGCTGGCCGATGATGCGCAAAATCTTGGCGCGGATGTCTTCGATGCCGCCGTGGTAGTCCATCACTTCCTGGGTGGCCGGATCGTAGTACATGGCGTTGATCGTGAAATCGCGCCGCATGGCGTCTTCGTGCTGGGGGCCGAACACATTGTCGCGCAGCACCCGGCCATGTTCATCCTTGGGGGCGTTGCTGTCGCCGGCGCCGCGGAAGGTGGTCACTTCCAGCAGGTCCTGGCCGAACATCACGTGCACGATCTGAAAACGGCGGCCGATGATGAAGGCGCGGCGGAACAGGCGCTTGACCTGCTCGGGCGTGGCATCGGTGGCGATATCAAAATCCTTCGGTTTGACGCCCAGCAGCAGGTCGCGCACCGCGCCGCCCACCACAAAGGCTTTAAAACCCGCCTCCTGCAGCGAGGAGGTCACCCGGATCGCATTCGACGACACCAGTTTCGGATCGATGCCATGTTCGGACGGCCCCAGCACGACGGCCTGGGTGGGGTCGCGCGAGGGCTCTTTGACGCCGAGGATCTTGCGGATGAATTTTTTAATCATTGAATAGGTGAAGTGAAGGCCAGCCCTGTTGGGCAGCGTGGGAGGACAGGGCGGCGTTGGGGTTGGTCGCAACGGGGTGGGTCACGACCGACAGCAGGGGAATGTCGTTGTGCGAATCGCTGTAAAAATGGCTGCTCTCGAAGCTCTCCAGCGGGGTGCCCAGGGTGGCCAGCCAGGCATGCGTGTGCACCACCTTGCCGGCGCCGGAAGTGGGCACGCCGAGCAGCTTGCCGGTGGGGCGCCCGCTGGCATCTTCCTCGGGCACGGCGGCGATCAGGTAGTCCACGCCCAGCGCGGCGGCAATCGGCGCCGTGACAAACCGATTCGTCGCCGTGACGATGGCGACGACATCGCCCGCGTCCTGGTGCTGGCGCAGCAGGGCCAGAGCGGCCGGGCGGATGCTGGGCAGGATCACCTCAACCATGAATTGCGCATGCATGGCATCCAGCTGCGCGCGCGAAAAGCGGGACAGGGTGCCCAAGGCGAATTCAAGGTATTCAACGGGATCGAGGGTGCCAGCCTGGTACTGGGCGAAAAAATCGTCGTTGGCTTTTTTAAAAGCGGCGGCGTCGACGGCGCCGGTGCGCACCAAAAATTCGCCCCATTCGTGGTCGGAGTCCAGCGGCAGCAGGGTGTGATCGAGGTCGAACAGGGCCAATCTCGTCATGGCTTGCCGTCCTCCGCGCCGTCGCTGCCGGACGCTTGCTGCAGCAGGTCGCGCAGCAGGGGCAGGGTGACGGGGCGCTGGGTTTCGAGGGAATACTGATCGAGGGCGTCTAGCATCGTCGACAGGGAGCGCATGTCGCGCCGAAAATGGGACAGCAGATAGGGTAACACGCTTGCCGAAATGGTAAGCCCGCGGGCGTCGGCCGCATGGGTCAGCGCGGCGATCTTTTCTTCGTCCGACAGGCCGTGGATCTGGTACACCAGGCCCCAGCCCATGCGGGTGCGCAAATCTTCGCGCACGGGCAGCACGGCCGGCGGCACGGCGCCCGTGCTGACCATGTAGGCGCCATGCTCGCGGATCTGGTTGAACAGGGCAAAGGCGTCGATCTGGGCCGCGGGCGAGAGCGCGCCGCAGTCGTCGAGCAGGTAGAGGGAAATCTCGGGGGAATAGACGAAATCCGCGGAGCTGCCTGTGCTGCCGGCGATGTAGCGCGAACCGGCGGTGGCGGCCAGGGCGTGCAGCAGGTGGGTCTTGCCGGCCGACGCTTCGCCCCACAAGTAGGCAAAGTGTTCACGCGAGCTTCTCCCTGCGAACTGGTGCATCAGGTGCGCCAGTTCGGCGTTTTGCCCCACCTCGAAGGTATCGAGGCTCTGGGCCTGCTCCGCGCCCAGGTCGAGCACCAGCTGCTTCATCACGGTCGTCTCATCAGTATGTGCCGCTTGCCTTCATCATTGAATCATCCCGCATTATAGAAGCTGGAGCGCAGATAGTGGTGGCGCAGATGGCGGAAGGCGACCATCAGGATGGCCGAAGCGGGTAGCGCCAGCAGCACGCCGACAAAGCCGAACAGCTGGCCGAAGGCGAGCAGGGCGAAGATGACAGCCAGGGGATTCAAGCCAATGCGTTCGCCCACCAGGCGCGGGGTGAGGAAAATCCCTTCGATGAGCTGCCCGGCGCCGTAGATGACGGCGACCGAGATCAGGCCGCCCCAGCCTGAAAACTGCAGCATGGCCGCAATCAGGGCCAGGATCAGGCCCAGGCCAAAGCCGAGGTAGGGAATGAATACCAGCAGGCCCGTGATGATCCCCACCGGCAGCGCCACTTCAAAACCGGCGATGGCCAGGCCCATCGAGTAATAGGCCGCCAGGATCAGCATGACGAGCAGTTGGCCGCGCAGGTACTGGGCCAGGAGCACGTTCACTTCGCGCGCCATGTCCACCGTCTGCATCACCCAGCGGCGCGGTACGGCGTCGCTGATGGAGGCGAGCAGCTTGTGCCAGTCCAGCAGCAGGTAGAACAGGGCGACGGGAATCAGGAGCAGGGTGACCAGCCAGCCCAGCACGCGCGCGCCGCCCACCTTGGCCGAGGCCAGCACCGTGGTCCAGATGCCATCGCTGCCGGCGCCGCCGAATTGCTCGGTCAGCAGGGCGCGCAAGCCCGTGCTATCGAGCTTGATTTTGAAACCCATCTCATGCAGCTTGGGCGAAAGGACCGTGTCGAGGCGGACCAGGAAGGCGGGAATTTGCGCCATCAGCAGGGGAATTTCCGTCTGTAGCACCGGTAGCACGATCAGCACCAGCGCCGTCACGGCCGCCAGAAACAGCAGCATGACGAGGGTGACGGCCAGCGCGCGCGGCATCTGGCGGCGGCCAAAACGGCGCGCGGCCAGGTAGTCGACGCCGCCATTCAAGGCATAAGCGAGGATGGCGGCGGCCAAAAACGGCGTCAGAACGGGGCCCAGGGCGTACAGCAGCGCCAGGAAGGCGAACCACAGCGCGAGCCAGAACGCAGTCTGTTTTTGTTCTGGCGTCAGGGCTGAGGGCATGTATTGGCAGGCGAGAGGAATAAGGAGAATCGGGAGAAGGGCGGGGTTTTTGATAAAATACGCAGATTGAGCAGGGCCGGGCGCGTACGCCTTCCCCTGCTTCCGCGCTCTTCTATTTTACCGCCTCCGCTGCCAAAAACACCATGAACCAACCTTCAAATGTGTCTCTTTCCTACCGCGATGCGGGTGTCGACATCGATGCGGGCGACGCCCTGGTCGAGGCGATCAAGCCGCTGGCCAAGCGCACCATGCGCGAAGGCGTCCTCAAAGGGATCGGCGGCTTCGGCGCGCTGTTCGAGATCAGCAAAAAATTCAAGGAGCCGGTGCTGGTGTCCGGCACCGACGGCGTGGGCACCAAACTGAAGCTGGCTTTTGAACTCAATCGCCACGACACGGTGGGCATCGACCTGGTGGCCATGAGCGTCAACGACATCCTGGTGCAGGGCGCCGAGCCCCTGTTCTTCCTCGATTATTTCGCCTGCGGCAAACTGGACGTGGCCACCGCCACCGCCGTGGTGGGCGGCATCGCCACAGGCTGCGAGCAGTCCGGCTGCGCGCTGATCGGCGGCGAGACGGCCGAAATGCCCAGCATGTACCCGGCCGGCGAATACGACCTGGCCGGCTTCGCCGTCGGCGCCGTGGAAAAATCAAAAATCATCGACGGCACCACCATCGCCGCCGGCGACGTGATCCTCGGCCTGGCATCGTCCGGCGTGCACTCGAACGGTTTTTCGCTGGTGCGCAAGATCATCGAGGTATCGAAACCAGATCTTGATGGTGATTTTCATGGTCGAAAGCTCGCCGACGTGCTGATGGAGCCGACCCGCATCTATGTCAAGCCTCTGCTGGCGCTGATGGAATCGTTCGACGTCAAAGGCATGGTGCACATCACCGGCGGCGGCCTGGTGGAAAACATCCCGCGCGTGCTCCAGCCCCACCTGACGGCGGAACTGGATGGTTCGTCATGGACCATGCCGCCCCTGTTCCAGTGGCTGCAACAGCACGGCGGTGTAGCCGACGCCGAGATGCACCGCGTCTTCAACTGCGGCATCGGCATGGTCGTCATCGTCTCGCCTGAACAGGCCGACGCCGCGATGGCGCAATTGCAGGCCGCCGGCGAGACGGTCTACAAAGTTGGCGCGATCCGCGCCCGTGCGGGCGAGGAGCATCAGACCATCGTCGTCTGAGCGCGTGACCGCGGCTTAGGACTGCGGCTCAGGGCCGCAGGATTTTTTCCACCGGCGCAGCCCGCAGGCGGTGCGCGGCGGGAAAACCGGAACCAAGCAAGGGGCGCAGATAGGCGATGAAGGCCGGCGTGATATCGGTGCCGGCAGCGTCGATCAAGTCGTCTTCCATCACCCGCGTCTTGCCGGCCACGTCTTCCAGCGCCAGTAGCTGGTAATCGACCGCGTAGTCGCCGCGGCGGACGATGGCGATCGAGCCGTCGCGCCCTGCCGTGCGGGCAAACTGCACGGCCTTTTCTCCCACTTCGCGCGCCTCTCTCTGGTCGACGTCGGACACGCAGCCGAGAAATGAGCGCTGCAGGTAGCCGAAGGTGTCGCCCCGCACCCGCTTGATGCCCAGTTGCTCCTTGATGGCGTCGCACAGCAGATCGGCCAGTGCGCCCGTGCCCGAGAGCTGCACATTGCCGTGGGCGTCACGCTCGACGTCCTTGGCCAGCAGGCTGGCAATGGCGGCGCCGCTGGCGTCATGGATGCCCTCGGAGACGGCGATCACGCAGCGCCCCAGGCGCTCGTACACAGCTTTCACGTCGGCGAGAAAGCGCGCCATCTCGAAGGTGCGCTCGGGCAGATAAATCAGGTGGGGACCATCGTCGGGACGCGTGCGGCCCAGCGCCGCGGCGGCTGTCAGAAAGCCCGCGTGGCGGCCCATCACCACGCCGACATAGACGCCGGGCAGTGCGGCGTTATCGAGATTGGCGCCGGCGAACGCCTGCGCCACAAAGCGGGCGGCGGAAGGAAAGCCGGGGGTGTGGTCGCTCCCCACCAGGTCGTTGTCGATGGTCTTGGGGATGTGGATGCAGCGTAGTGCGTAGCCGTTTTTTTGCGCTTCCTCGCTGACGATGCGGACCGTGTCGGAAGAGTCGTTACCGCCGATGTAGAAGAACTGCGTGATGCGGTGCGCCTGCAGCACGGCGAAGATCTTCTGGCAGTAGGCCACATCGGGCTTGTCGCGGGTCGAGCCCAGCGCCGACGAGGGCGTGGCCGCGACCAGTTCGAGGTTGGCGGTGGTTTCCTGGCCCAGGTCGATCAGGGCTTCGTCGACGATGCCGCGCACTCCGTGCAGGGCGCCGTAGATGCATTCGGCGCCAGCGCTGCGGGCGGCCAGCACGACCCCGACCAGCGAGTGGTTGATTACGGCGGTGGGGCCGCCTCCCTGTGCGACAAGAATGCGTTCGGATGGCATGCGGTTCTCCCGGTTGAAATCGCGCTCAAGCTTACTCCATCAAGCGATCCGCGCGTCGGAACGCGTCAAGTCAAGGCTTGCGCGCCGCGCCAATTTGCCGGTCCAGGAAGCGCTCGACCCGGGTCCAGAAATCAAAACGGTTTTTTGGCAGCGCCCAGCCGTGACCTTCTTCGTCGTACTCGACGTATTCGACCTCGGGATTGCCGGGCTTGACGGCGGCGTGGAAGGCCCTGCCCTGATTGAGCGGCACCCGGCGATCGGCCACGCCGTAGGCCAGCAACAGGGGCTGCTTGATGCGCGCCGCCTGGGCCAGCGGCGAGGTGGCCTGGAATCTGGCGTGATCCATCTTTGGGTCGCCGAGCAGGACCGGCGCACCAAAGCGCTTGAAGGTGTCACTCATGTCGGAGTCAAACCGCCAGTGGTTTGAAATCCACAGGTCGATGTCGGTGACGCCGACCCAGTCGACGCCGCAGCGGTACAGATCCGGGTCGTTCACCAGGCCCATCAGGGTGGCGTAGCCGCCGTAACTGGCGCCGGCGATGCAGATGCGTTTGGCATCGGCGGTGCCGTTGGCGATGGCCCAGCGGGTGCCATCGGCGATATCGTTCTGCATCGCCAGGCCCCATTGCTTCCAGCCGGCCTTGAAGTGGTCGAAGCCGTAGCCGGTGCTGCCGCGGTATTCCGGTTCCAGCACGGCGTAACCGCGCGAAGCAAGGAACTGGGCGTCGGCATCCCATCCCCACACGCCGCCGCGCACATACGGCCCGCCATGCACCAGCACCACCATCGGCAGATTCTTGCCGCCGCCGCGGGGCAGCGTCAGCCAGGCCGGGATGCTGCGCCCGTCTCTCGCCTGGTAGTGCACCAGGTCCTGGCGGCCCATGCTGGCCGGATCGATGGCAGGGTGGGAGGCGCCCACCTTGTTGAAGCTGCCCGTTTCGGTATTGAACAGGCTTGTCACCGTGGGCTGCCGGTCTGAATAAGATTCGACCAGCACCCAGGGCGTCTGCGCGCGCGGCGCCAGCGAGATCAGGTTGACGGTCGAGGTCAGCTGGGCGTCGATTTTTGCCTGCAGCGCCTTCATGGCGGGATCGAACCATTCGGTGGTGCGGGCATCCGTACTGAGGCGCACGCCCAGCAGCCGGTCCGAGGTGGTCAGCAAGGCGCCGTCGAAATCGTAGGCGGCCACCCGCAACACGGGCGTGGGATCGACCTTGCCGGTGGCGAAATTGAAGCGGTACAAGGCGCTCTTGTCCTCGTGCTGGCGCGCTTCCACATACAAAGCGCCGTCCGGTCCGAACGCCACCGGCTCGAAGCCAGTGCCGCCAAACAGGGGAGATTTGGCCAGCTGGCGCCACTGTTCGTCTTTCGGATCGCGATACCAGATCAGTTCATCGCCTTCTTCCACGCTGGTGGCAAGGCGTGGCGCGCCGTGCTGGTCGAGCAGGTAGCTAAGTGTATTGGGCGGGCGCTTGACCGGTTCGGTGCGGCCGGTCACGGTATTGAGCAGCAGCAGATCGACGTCGCGCACTTCATCGCGGCTGAAATTGGGACTGGTGACGTAGACCGATTCCGAGTCCTGCGCACCGCGCTGGGACAGCAGAAAGGTATGCCATGGCAGCAGCTGGCGCATGGTGCGTTCGCGCAGCAGGCTGCCGCGCCGCTCGGCCAGCTGGCGAAAGCGGCCGCCGTCGCGGTCGACCGCGTACAGGCCCGGGGCGAAATCGATATCGGCCTGGCCCAGCTGCTTGTCGGCAGAGTTGAACACGAGGCGCTCATTATTGACCCAGCTGAAACTGCCGACATCGGCGTCGCTGAAGTGGCCGACGACTTTGACGGCCATTGAACTGAGGTCGACCACCGCCAGCATGTCGCGCCCGCCCGGTTTGCTGGTGCGTACGGCGAGGAATTTGGCGTCGGGCGACAGGCGGGCGCCCGAGAAGGCCGGGTTATCGAAAAAGCTTTCGACCGGGGGCAGGGCGTTTGCAACCGCCGCGGCGGCGAACGGTGCGGACGCGGCCAACATGGCGGCAAACAGGTAAATCACGCGGTGGCGCAAGCCCATACACAAACTCCTGCAATGTTGATATTTTTTAACATTTTCAGGATAGCATTGCTTTTGCGACTTTGATAGCCCTCAGGCCCGGTGATTGCCTATTCGGGCGACCGGATATGGTCGACAAAACTGGCGCTGGCCGCTTCCGGCGCGCGCGTGCACAGGCTGACGATCACCAGCACGGCCATCCCGGCCGGCACCCCGAACACGCCGGCCGAAATGGGGGCGATATGGAACCACTGGCCGGCCGCGCTGCCGCCCAGGATGGGATTGGTGTGCAACATGTAGTAGAGGCACACGCCAAAGCCGGCCACCATGCCGGCCAGCGCGCCGGCGTGGTTGGCGCGCTTCCAGAACACCCCCAGCACCAGGGCGGGGAACAGGGCCGAACCGGCCAGCGAAAACGCCGCGCCCACCAGCGAGAGGATGTCGGCCGGCTTTTGCGAGGCGGCGTAGGCGGCGATAAAGGCCACCGCCAGCAGCAGCAGTTTAGAGATGGTGACCCGCTTCTGGGTCGAGGCGGCCGGGTCGACTACCTTGTAATACACATCGTGCGACAGGGCGTTGGAAATGGCCAGCAGCAGGCCGTCGGCCGTCGACAGCGCCGCAGCCAGTCCGCCCGCCGCCACCAGGCCGGAGATCACGTAAGGCAGGCCGCCGATTTCCGGCGTGGCCAGCACCAGCACATCGCTGTCGATGGCAATTTCCGCCAGTTGCACGATGCCGTCGCGGTTGACGTCGGCCACGGCGATCAGGGGATTGATCTTGTCGACATTGGCCCAGTACGAGATCCAGGTGGGCAGGTGGGCGTAATCGGTGCCGACCAGGTGGGCATACACATCGTATTTGACCAGCACGGCCAGGGCGGGAATGGTCAGGTACACCAGCAGGATGAAGAACAGGGTCCAGAACACGGAGACCCGCGTCTCCTGCACGCTTGGCGTGGTGTAGGAGCGCATCAGGATGTGCGGCAGGGCCGCGGTGCCGAGCATCAGGCAGACCACCAGCGCCAGAAAATTATTGCGCCGCTCGTCGCTCTGGGCCCGGTCGGCGCCGGGGAAGGGCGTGCTGTGGCGTTCCGGCGCCTGCGCGCGCGCGAGGTTCGCTGCCTGCTGCTCGCTCCACAGGCGCGCCGCTTCTTCCGGCGTCTTCGGATAGGCCATCAGCAGGCGCTCGGTAGCGCGCCACTCCATCAGGCTGCCGTCATGGCGGCGCACGGCGTCGAGCTTGCGGGTCAGTTCCTGCTTGCCCGTTTCCCACGACGCCGGCAGGCCGCGCAGGCGGGCGCCATCCTCGTCGGCCCGGCGCTGGAAGATGGCGCGCACTTCGAGTTCCTTCGGATCGGTCTCCAGGGCGATTTCGCGCTGGGTCAACTTGGCCAGCACGGCGCCGTAGGCCACCTGGGGGATCGGGTTGTCGGCGTGTTTGACGGACAGCCACATGGTCGGGATCAAAAAGGCGACCAGGATGATGATGTACTGCGCCACCTGGGTCCAGGTGATGGCGCGCATCCCGCCCAAAAACGAGCAGACCAGGATGCTGGCAAGGCCCAGAAAAATCCCGACTGAAAAATCCACGCCCGTAAAGCGCGAGGCGATCAGGCCGACCGCGTAGATCTGTGCCACCACGTAGGTGAACGAGACGATGATGGTTGCGCTCACTGCGATCAGGCGAACGGCGGTGCCGCGACCGGGATGCTCGCCGCTGCCGCCGGGATAGCGGGCCGCCAGGAAGTCGGGAATGGTGTACTGGGCGAACTTGCGCAGATAGGGCGCGATCAATAGCGCGACCAGGCAGTAGCCGCCGGTCCAGCCCATGATGTAGGCCAGGCCATCGAAACCGCGCAGATAGAGCCCGCCCGCCAGGCTGATGAAACTGGCGGCCGAAATCCAGTCGGCGGCGGTGGCCATGCCGTTGAAGAGGGCCGGCACGCGCCGTCCCGCCACATAGTATTCGGCGACATTGGAAGTGCGGCTCAACACGCCGATGGTGGCGTACAGGGCGATGGTGGCGATCATGAACAGATAGCCGATCCAGGCGCGCGGCATGCCTTCGCTTTCGAGCATCGTCAGCGCCAGCAGGAAGGCGGCGAAACAGGCCGTAAAGTATAAATAGTATTTTGAGAGGCGGCGGAAGCGGCTCTGGGCCGCACCGGCGCTCATGCTGCGCCGTCCGCGCCTGGCGCCTGCGGATCCAGGGTCGCATGAAAGCGCCGGTCCAGGCGGCCCATGCTCAAGGCATAAAAGGCCACGATGGCAAGGTAGATGAGCGCCGCGCCCTGCGCCGCCAGGTAAAACGACAGGGGCCAGCCGAACAGGGTCAGCCCGGCCAGTTCGCGCGCAAAAAAGGCGCTGCAAAAAGTCGTGGTCAGCCAGACCAGCAACAGCAGCATGGTCAAACGGGAGCAGCGCTGCCAATGGCGCGCACGCGCCGCGGCCAGCACCAGCTGGCGCTGGGCGGTGGCGCCGGCGTCGTCGTCGGGCGCCGGGGAAGGGGCAGGATCAGGCAGTATCGTCATGGTCGAACACAGGAGGCGGGAAGCTCACCCGAAACAGGCTGCCGGGGGTACGGCGCAAGGGGCGGTGGGAATTGCTGAAGATGGCGACGTCGGCGCCGTGCTGCTGGGCGATTTCGCGCACGATGGCAAGGCCAAGGCCGGAGCCGGGCGCGCCGCTGCCGAGGATGCGATAAAAGCGCTCGAACACGCGCCCCCGTTCGGCCGGTGCAATGCCCGGTCCCGTGTCTTCTACTTCCAGCAGGGCTGAGCCGGCAGCGGCATCACTGCGCACCCGCACCGTGACGCTGCCGCCAGCGCCGGTGTAACGCAGCGCGTTGTCGATCAGATTAGAGAGCAGCTCGCGCAGCATCAGGGGATTGGCGGCGATGGTAATGCCGGCATCGTCGCCCGGCGGCTCGAAGCCCAGGTCGATCTGGTAGGCGAAGGAAGCCTGCACCCAGTCGCGCACCGTGTCGCGCGCCAGCGCCGCCAGATCGGTCGGCACCAGGGGCGCGCCCGCGTGGGGCTGGTTTTCGGCGCGGGCCAGCGCCAGCAGCTGGTTGACCAGGCGGGTGGCCGACTCCGAACTTTTGGCCAGCTGTTCGAGCGAGCGGTGGATTTCGTCGGGATCGACCTGGCGCAGCGCCAGTTCCGACTGCATGCGCATGCCGGCCAGCGGGGTTTTCATCTGGTGCGCCGCGTCCGCAATAAAACGCTTTTGCATGTCGATGGTCTGCGACAGGCGGCCGAGCATGCCGTTGAGCGATCCGACCAGCGGTGATATCTCTTCCGGCACCTGGCGCGAGTCGATCGGCGAGAGATCATCGGGGCGGCGCGCGCGGATGCGCTCCTGCAGCTGGGCCAGTGGCGACAGGCCACGTGCCAGCGCAAACCAGACCAGGGCCAGCACGATCGGCAGGATAATAAATTGGGGCAGGATCACGCCCTTGATGATTTCATTGGCCAGCTGCGCGCGCTTGTCGAGCGTTTCAGCCACCTGCACCAGGGCGTTGCGCGCTTCAAGGCCGGACTTCGCCGGGCCGCTGCCGGCCGGGTGCAGGTTCACATAGGAGTAGGCCACGCGCACGGGCGCACCCTGCAGGCTGGCGTTACGAAACAGGACCGCGGCGCCGCGCAGACGCTCGGTTTCTTCTTCCGTCGGCGCCGGCAGTTCGCGGTCGCCGTCGACCAGTTCACCGCGCGGACCGATCACCTGGAAGTAGACGTGGTCGACGTCGTCGGCGCGCAGGATTTCGCGCGCGCTGCCGGCCAGTTGCGAGACCACCTTGCCATCGACTTCGCGCAGCTGCTGGGCCACCACGGTGACGGCATCTTCGAGCGCGCGATCAAAAGGCTGGTTGGCGATCGACTTTGCCACCAGGTAGGTGATTGCAATGCTCATCGGCCAAAGCAGCAGCAGGGGCGCCAGCATCCAGTCGAGAATCTCGCCGAACAGGGAGTGCTGGATGCTTTCGTCCTGCTCGGGGTCAGGCGGGCTGCCCGGCGGCGCCGGCGCCGGAACCTGGGAGGGCGTCACTGGATTCAAGCAGGCGTCTTCGCATCGAGGGGCGCTTCGGCCACGGCTTTTTCGAGACAGTAGCCCAGGCCCCGCACGGTGGCGATGCGCACCCCGCCCACCTCGATTTTCTTGCGCAGGCGGTGCACATAGACTTCAATGGCGTTGTTCGACACTTCTTCGCCCCATTCGCACAGGTGGTCGACCAACTGCTCCTTCGACACCAGCCGCCCGGTACGCGCCAGCAGGATCTCGAGCAGTCCCAGTTCGCGCGCCGACAGGTCGAGCATCTGCTCATTGATATAGGCGCTGCGTCCCACCTGGTCGTACACCAGCGGGCCGTGGCGGATCACGGTGGGGCCGCCGCCGGCGCCGCGGCGGGTCAATGCGCGCACCCGTGCTTCCAGTTCGGACAGGGCGAAGGGCTTGGCCATGTAGTCATCGGCGCCCAGGTCGAGCCCATTGACGCGCTGCTCGATGGAGTCGGCCGCCGTGAGGATCAGGACCGGCAGCAGGGAAGCGCGGGCGCGCAGGCGGCGCAGCACTTCCAGCCCCGGCATCTTCGGCAGGCCCAGGTCGAGAATGAGCAGGTCGAACTCCTGGGTCGACAGGGCCGTGTCGGCGTC
>JBJMVV010000057.1:0-6627 GCA_045810505.1 Massilia sp. | reverse complement strand
GGTACCGCCCGACCCGCTGATGTCGCGGTCGTGCGCCAGGCGCTTTTCCTCGGCCAGTTCGGCGTCGGTCATGAAGTGCTTGTCGGCGATCGGGCGCACCATCGCGTTGCACAGCAGGCCAACGGCAACAATCCCGGCCAGCACGTACATAGTGATGTCGTAGACCTGCGCCTTCGGCACGCCGTGAGCGATCTGGTACTCGCGGATGTAGGCGATCAGCACCGGGCCGAACACGCCGGCGGCCGACCAGGCGGTGAGCAAGCGGCCGTGGATGGCGCCCACCATCTGGGTGCCGAACAGGTCGGCCAGGTAGGCCGGCACGGTGGCGAACCCGCCGCCGTACATCGACACGATGATGCAGAAGAAGGCGACGAACAGGGCCAGGTTGCCAGCGTGGGCCATGCTTGGAATCGATGCGTACAGCAGCACGCCAAGACCGAGGAAGATGAAGTACGTATTCTTGCGGCCGACATAATCGGAGCAGGACGCCCAGAAGAAGCGCCCGCCGATATTAAACAGCGACAGCAATCCCGTGAAGCCGGCGGCAATCGCCGCGGTCTGGCCCAGCTGGGCCGCGGTCAGCGAAGCGAACGAGGTCCCTGCCGGCAGGCCAAGCAGCTGGCCGCCAAACACTTCCTGGATCAGGGGCGAGGACATGCCGAGGATGCCGATGCCGGCGGTGACGTTCAGGCACAGCACCAGCCACACCAGCCAGAACTGGGGAATGCCCCAGACCTTACTGACATGGACATGGCGGCCCGTGATCATGGCATTGTTGGCCTGCTTGACGGGCGGGGTCCAGCCGGCTGGTTTCCATCCGCTGGCGGGCACGCGATAGGACAAGGCGCCGCCGATCATGAACACAAAATAAATCAGGGCCATGGTGAGGAAGGTCTCGTAGACGCCGACGGAGGTCGGGGTGGCGAAATACTTCATCAGCTTGTCGGCCAGGGGCGCGCCGATCATGGCGCCGCCACCAAAACCCATAATCGCCATGCCGGTGGCCATGCCGCGGCGGTCCGGGAACCACTTGATGAGGGTGGACACGGGCGAGATGTAACCCAGTCCCAGGCCGATGCCGCCGATGAAGCCGGAGCCGATCCACATCATCCAGATCTGGTGGGTCTTGATGCCGATGGCCGAAATGACCATGCCGCCGCACCAGCAGATGGCGGCGACGACGCCCGCTTTACGGGGACCGGCGTGCTCCAGCCAGCCGCCAAACAGCGCCGCGGCCGAACCGAGGAAGACGAAAAACAGGGTGTACATCCAGGTCAGCGAGGAGATTTTCCAGTCGCAGTCGCTGGCAAACATTTGCGCGATGAAGCTCATTTCGGGCGAGCAGGCCACCGATTTGCTGATGCCGATAGCTTTCGACAGGGGGATCCAGAACACCGAAAAGCCGTAGGCCATGCCGATGCAAAGGTGAATCGCCAGCGCTGCCGGCGGCACCAGCCAACGGGAAAAGCCCGGGCCGGCGATAGTACGATCTTTATCCAGGAATGACATGAGAGCGCTCTCCTCAACCCCGCCACCGCGATGCCGGAATTGACAAAGCGCGACAAGATTATTTTTATTAAGAAAGCATAACACGATGCAATATGCACTAAAAGTGTTAGAAGCGTGACATGCGCGGGTCACACACATGGATTGTCACGATTTTGTCACAACCCGTGTTTCGCTGTGCGAAACAGCGTTTTGAAATTCGGTTGACGCCGGCGGTTTTGCGGTTCACACTAGCCCGACGGTTAGCGGCGAAACAAGACAATGAGCGAAGGCGATTTCGAAGTGTTGCGTGAGTACGGCGACGGCGCCGCGGGTCACGCTGCGGCCGGCGACGACGCGCTGGATGACGCTGGCAAGGACCGCCAGTTCGTCAACGCCCTCGCGCGCGGCCTGGAAGTGCTGCGCTGCTTCCGCCCCGGCGAGCAGTTCCTCGCCAACGCCGACCTGGCCAAACGCTGCGGCATTCCCCGGCCGACCATCTCGCGCCTGACCTACACGCTCACCAAACTGGGCTACCTGAACTACGACGAAAAGCTGGGCAAATACCAGCTTGGCGCCGGCGTGCTGGCGCTCGGCTACCGCATGCTCGGTAACTTCGACGTGCGCAAACTGGCCCGCGCGCCCATGCTGGAGCTGGCCGAATACGCCCGCGCCTCCGTTTCGCTGGGCACGCGCGATCGCCTCTCGATGGTCTACATTGAAACCTGCCGCTCCAGCGCCAACGTCACCCTGCGCCTGGACGTGGGGTCGCGCATCCCGATCGCCACCACGGCAATGGGCAAAGCCCTGCTGTGCGTGCTGCCCCAGGCTGAACGCGACTACCTGCTCGACCACGTGCGCCAGCATGAGCCGGAGCGCTGGCCCCGCATCAAGGCCGGCATCGAACAGGCATACAAGGATTACCTGGACCTGGGCTTTTGCATCTCCGCCGGCGAATGGCAAGGCGATGTCCACGCGGTGGGCGTGCCCACCTTCGGCGCCAACGGCGAACAGCTGATGGCATTTAACTGCGGCGGGCCGGCCTTTCTGTTCTCGCGCGACAAACTGGTGGGAGATCTCGGTCCGCGCCTGGTCGCCCTCGTCAAACAACTTGAAACCCAGCTGGGACGGGGCTGAAGCCCCTCCCCGCGCTACCTGCGACCCCTGCCCATTTATGATCCGCGACGAAGAAACCCTCAGCATCCTGTTGGACAGCATTGCCCGTTTTGTACGCGAAGTCCTGGTGCCGGCCGAGAACGAGGTCGCCGAAACCGACATCATCCCGCCCGCCATCGTCGCCCAGATGCGCGAACTGGGGCTGTTCGGACTGTCGATTCCCGAGCAGTACGGCGGCCTGCAGTTGACCATGGAAGAAGAAGTCCGGGTGGCCTTCGAAATCGCCCATACTTCACCTGCCTTCCGCTCCCTGATCGGCACCAACAACGGCATCGGCTCGCAGGGCATCGTCATCGACGGCACCGAAGAACAGAAGCAGTTTTATCTGCCCAAGCTGGCCGCGGGCGGGATCATCGGCTCGTTCGCGCTGACGGAAGCAGGTTCCGGCTCGGACGCGGCGTCGTTGCGCACCAGCGCGGTGCGCGATGGCGAGCATTACATCATCAACGGCGCCAAGCGCTATATCACGAACGCGCCCGAGGCCAGCATTTTTACCGTCATGGCCAGGACCGACGCGACCATGCGCGGCGCCGGCGCCATCTCCGCCTTCATCGTCGAAAAAGACACGCCGGGTCTGTCGCTGGGAAAAATCGATAAAAAAATGGGCCAGAAGGGCGCCCACACCTGCGACGTCATTTTCGAAAACTGCCGCGTCCCGGCCGCGAACATCATCGGCGGCAAGGAAGGCGTCGGCTTCAAGACGGCCATGAAGGTGCTCGACAAGGGCAGGCTGCACATCGCCGCCGTCTGCGTCGGCGCCGCCGAGCGCATGCTCGATGACGCCCTGCGCTACGCCCTCGAGCGCGAGCAGTTCGGCCAGCCCATCGCCGAATTCCAGCTGATCCAGGCCATGCTGGCCGACTCGAAAGCGGAAATCTACGCGGCCAAGTCGATGGTGCTCGACGCCGCCAGGAAGCGCGACCTGGGCCACGACGTCTCCACCGAAGCCTCCTGCTGCAAGCTGTTTGCGTCCGAAATGTGCGGCCGCGTGGCCGACCGCTCCGTGCAGATCCACGGCGGCGCCGGCTACATCAGCGAATATGCGGCCGAGCGTTTCTACCGCGACGTGCGCCTGTTCCGCATTTACGAAGGCACCTCGCAAATCCAGCAGATCGTCATCGCCCGCAACATGATCAAGGCAGCGCGCGCCTGATGGACATCGCCGCCCTGCTCGACGCCCTGCCGGTCCGCCTGGACGCCATCGTGCGGGAACGCGCCCGCACGCAGCCGCATGCGCCCGCGCTGGTGGAAGCGGGCCGGCGGCTCACCTACGGCGAACTGGCCGCGCTGGTGGAGCATTACGCGGCCTTGTTGCGTCAACTGGACGTGCGCGCTGGCGATCGCGTCATGGTGGTGGGTGAAAACTGCATCGACCAGGTGGCGCTGATTTTCGCGCTGTCCACCATCGACGCCTGGAGCGTCAACGTCAACGCGAGACTATCGGGCACGGAGATCGCCAATATCGCCGCCCATTGCACCCCGCGCCGCATTGTTTATCTGGGAGAGATGTCGCCCGATGCGCGCGCGCATGCGCAAGCCGCCGGCGCCACCGCGCACGGCAGCATCCTGACCGGCCTTCTGAATGACAGCGTGCCCGAAGCCGTCGATGCCGGCAACAGCCAGGTCGCGGCCCTGATCTACACCACCGGCACCACGGGCCACCCCAAGGGCGTCATGCTCACCCACCGCAATTTGCTGTTCATTGCCGCCGTCTCCAGCACCCTGCGCGGCCTGTCGCCACTGGACCGCGCCTGCGGCGTGCTGCCCATCTCGCACGTGTACGGGCTGGCGTCGGTCATGATGGGCACCCTGTACGCAGGCGCGTGTCTTTATTTGTCGCCCCGCTTTTCGGCGCCCGCCATGCTGCGCGCCATCGCCGACGATGAACTCACCATCCTCCAGGGCGTGCCGGCCATGTATGCGCGCATGCTGGAGGTGGCGCAGGGTCCCATTGAATCAAAACTGCGTTTTCTATATGCAGGCGGCTCGCCGCTTGATCCCGTTTTAAAAGCGCAGGTGGAGCAGGCGTTCGGCGTGCCACTGCATAACGGCTACGGCATGACGGAATCGTCGCCCACCATCAGCCAGACCCGGCTCGATGCGCCCCGCGCCGACACCTCGGTCGGTCCCGTCATTCCCGGTATTGAAGTGCGCATCGTGGACGCGGGCGGGGTCGATGTGCCGGACGGACAAGCCGGTGAACTGTGGGTGCGTGGGCCGAATGTCATGAAAGGCTATTACCGCGAACCCGCGCTCACGGCCGCAACGATGCGCGAGGGCGGCTGGCTCAATACCGGCGACATGGCGCGCCGCGACGCCGACGGCGCCCTGTTCATCGTCGGCCGCACCAAGGAACTGATCATCCGCTCCGGTTTCAATGTCTATCCGCTGGAAGTGGAGACGGCCCTGAACGCCCATCCCGGCGTGGCCCAGTCGGCCGTCGTGGGGCGCGCGGCGGCCGATGGCAACGAGGAGGTAGTCGCGTTCATCGAGGCGGCGCCCGGCCAGCGGCCCACGGCGGACGAGCTGCGCGCCTTTCTGGCCGACCGGCTCTCGCCCTATAAATGCCCCAGCGAGATCGTCATCATGGACGCATTGCCGGCAGCGGCGACCGGCAAAATCTTGAAGGGCCGCCTGAAGACGCTGGCACAAGCGTCACGGGCGATCTGAAACCGATTAGTATTGACAGCGTAGTAAATATAACAAGCAAGACAACAACAGAGGAGACCAGCAATGAACAGCACTTTCAAACGCGTCGGCCTGGCAGCACTGGTGACGGCGGCATGCAGTCTTGGCGCCAGCGCCGAGGAAATCAAGGTCGGCGCCGAACTGCCGCTGACGGGGGCCCTGGCCCGCGTGGGCGCCGGCATGCAGGAAGGGATCAACGTGGCCGTCGAGGTGTTCAACAAGACCAACGGCAAGCACACCATCAAGCTGCTCACCATCGACGACGAGTCGGCGCCGGCGAAAGCCATTGCGGCAGTTGAAAAGCTGGGCAGCGACGGCGTGGTCGCCATCACGGGCGGCTACGGCAGCAACAACATCTCGCCGGCGTCCGACGCGGCCAATAAACTGGGGCTGGTCTACATCACCTCGGGCGGCGTGGACGATGCCCTGGTCGCGGCCGGGCGCAAGAATTTTTTCCGCATCAATAACTCGGCCGGCTACGAAAAGGCCATGGTCGGCATGCTGGGCGACGTGAACGCGAAGTCGGTCTCGATCATCTACTCGACCAAGGACGCCACCTCGGGCCTGGCCAAGGATGTCGAAAAGTCGTTGACGGCCAAAGGCGTCAAGGTGGCAATGCACAGTTTTGACCCCGCCATCACCGATTTCAAGCCCATCATCAACAAGGTGAAACTGCAGGACAAGTCCGAAGTGATCGCCATGGTCGGTTACGAAAACGACTACGTGGGCATCCTGCGCGCCGCCCGCGTGTTGAAACCCCAGGTCAAGGCGATGGTGGGCGTGTGGTCGCTGGCGACGCCGAAAATGGCGGCCGACTTCCCTGACCTGATGCCGAACGTGTACGGCACCGCCCTGCTGCCCTTCCCCGCCGAATTCAAGACGGCCGACGGCAAGGCCTTTGCGGACGCCTATAAAGCGCTGTACAAGAAGGAGCCGGATTACCTGGGCCAGTTCGGCTACGTGCAGTCGATGCTGCTGTTTGAAGCGATTGCGCGCGCGGCCGACAAGGGCACCCTCAAAAAGGGCGGCCTGACCGAGGAGATGCGCAAGACCGACCGCGAGACCCTGATCGGGCGCGTGCAGTTTGGCGCCAACGGCGACAATCCGAACTTCGTGCACCGCATGGGTCAGCATCAGATGCAGGGACAAGAGAAGAAAATCGTCATCGTCTGGCCGAAGGATAACGCCACCGGCAAGATGGCCTATCCCGCCCTGCCCTGGTAAGGTCATAGCATCCCATGACTGAACTGATACTGCAGGCCCTGTATTCGGGCCTGC
>JBJMVV010000056.1:0-13207 GCA_045810505.1 Massilia sp. | reverse complement strand
GCAAGGTTGGACGGCCAGCCTGCTCGCGCGCGACGGCGCGACCACTGCGGGACTGGCGGCACAGCTTGCAAAATTGCCGGCGACGGCAAGCCACCTTGCCCTCAGCATCGGCGGCAACGATGCCTTGCAGCGCCAGGGGCTGTTACAAGCGAAGGCCGGCTCGGTCGCCGAAGGCATCGATATACTGGGGGACGCGGTTGGCCAGTTCGAATCAGCTTACCGCAAAGCCATCGAGGCCTGCCCCGCGCATCGCTTGCCGCTGGTCGTTTGCACCATCTACAACGGCAATTTCAGTGATGCGGCGTATCGCAAGATCGTCCGCAGCGCCGTGGCGCTGTTCAACGACGCCATCATCCGCACGGCGATCGAGCACAAGCTGAAGGTGATCGACCTGCGCGCCGTGTGCGCAAAGCCGGAAGACTATGCGAACGCGATCGAACCATCGAGTACCGGCGCGGCGAAGATTGCGCGGGCGATGATGGCGGTGATCACCGGATCGGCGGACGGCGCTGGCGCTGTCATCGTTGGCTAGCTTAGCGGACCTGGCCGACATTGCGAGACACGCGAGCGAGGCAAAGGATGCTGGACATCGCCTTTTGACTCGCCTAGGATACGACACAGAAGTGTCACAATGACAGCTTCTGCTATCGCGAAACCTGCGCCCCCACGCGCCGGTTTTCAATGCCCATCATGAGGACCCAGCCATGCCTAAACTCTCGCACTGGATTGCCCAGTACGCCATCGCGGTGCTGTCGATGTTCGTATTGCTGCTCGTCGTCGACCTCTTTATACAGGGCGAGACTTTCGCGCGCGCCTGGCCGTCGTCCCTCATCTGGGCCGTGCTGGCATCGGCGCTGTTTATCGGATCGCGTTATCGCAACATGAAACGCGGCATCGCATGCAGCGTTTGCGAGACGCTCGACAAGAAGTGAGAACAATGGCTTTCGACACTCTTGGCAGCAGCGCGCTCACGCAGCCGTCTCAGATTGTGGCGGTTTATGCTTGCGCGGTTTGCTCACGGTATATTGCCCATAATCAAGGACCGGATTGTATGGCGAGGTAGGGTGTGATCCCGGGCTAATTTGCCCATCACATCAGGAGACGCCGTGGCAAAGCTGATATTCAACGGGTTCACCCATCAGATCAGTTTGGTGGGCAAGGACGGGACCGTGTCGGGCACTTGGGCTGCCTACAATAATGTCGACCGACACGCGACATTGACCCATGTTCAAAACGGCTCATACACAGTAACGGACACTCGAGCACGGCGACGTCACCAGCCAAATGCAGACGGTCCATATGGCTTGCACGGAGTCATACGTTTCGCCGTTCCTGGCCATCCTGGTATCGGGGTGCATTCCGGACGCGCGAATGCCCGCAACCTTCCAGGCCCGGCGCATCCGACGATGGGATGCATCCGGACATCTGATGAAGCAATGATGGCAATCGCCGCAAGCATGAACGACAGTCCGCTGACGGCCGTCGAAGTTGTCGACAACAGTGCACCAATGGCACGCTCCGCCACCCACAGGAATCAGCATCGTCGCTTGCGGGGCCGTCATCGTGCATAACTTTCCCATCCATTTAATACATTGCTTGCAGGTCGCGTTGCTCACCACCGTCAGCTTCGCATGCATACCAGCGGTAGCGGCGAACACCTGCTCCGCGAAAGATGCTGATTCGGCACAGACAGCGGTCGAAGGCATCGAAAGTTGGCCACGACTTGCCCAGGTCCACCAGCGCTTCGCGCAGTGCGATGTCGGATATATAGCCGAAGGCAACTCCGAGGCAGTCGCGCGCCTGCTCGTGGATCGCTGGGAAGACTTGTCGACACTAAACGCAATGGGCGCAAAACAGCCAGGGTTCATGGCGTTTGTTTTACGCCACATTGACAGCACGCTGGACACAGGTGATCTCGAGCAAATCGTACGCCGGGCCTCCTCGCGCTGCCTACCGAACAATCAGAAATTGTGCGCCAGACTGCAAGTCGCGGCAAAACGCGCGCTGGCGTCGCCGAACTAATCTGGTCGTTCGAACCTACAGATTAGAAACGACAGGTCCGGCCTCGACGCTGAGATCTGTCTTCACCTTGGCAAGGAACCGGTGGCCGAATGAGCGTCCAGACAGGCACAAACTGTGAAACGTGACTCGCACACAGCCCCAACCGTTTCCACGGAACAGTTCGGGGCGGAATGCCGGTACTGACCATCGCACGCTCGCGGTCTTATTTGCGAATCGACACCTTCCCCCGTGCGCGCCCCCCTCGACGATTACTCTTGCCAATTCATCAAAGTTGTTTACGATGATGCTTCCCTTCAGCAACTTTAGAGGAATCGCCGCCATGCCACTTTTTGACTGTCTCAATCGCGGTAGCCGCATGCTGCTTCTGCCTTTGGCCGTGTTGATGCTGTCTGCCGCAAATGCGGGGTATGCGCAGGATAGCGGATGGCGTGGCTCCGACGGGCAGCCAGTTGCCAACAGCGCATCCATGAGATCGGAAGGAGAATTTGGCGCTACCCTCCTCGTGACGCCAGACGCTGACTGGGAGCAGAAATGGAACACGCCGGTCCACACAATACCGTCTTTCAAGCAGACCGAGGTGGTGAAATACGGCGACAAGGTGACGGTCCTGATATTTTTCGCCAATCCCAAACTCGATGCGCAGGGTAGCGTGAACGTGCGTTGCGATATCAAGGTTTTCGGGCCTGCAGGCGCCGTCACTTCCGAGCAGAAGGATTTACGCTGTTTCGATGGCCCATTGAAAGGCAGCCCGACCAATGTGTACCTGTCGCGGCCGGCTGTGGTGTTTTCTGGCGATGCCACTGACCCGCCCGGAAAGTGGATCATCAAGGTCAATATCCGGGACGAAAATCGCCCGGTCGGGCTGGACTTGCAGACAGGTTTCGAGCTGAAACACTGATCGTGGGCGCCAAACCCGCAGACGAATGTCGGAACCGCCACGTGGTCCGTAGACACCGTGGCCCCTGCCGTGGCTCCGCGGGAGTATGAATCAGTTCAGGCGCCTCCCGCAGGCCACCATGAAGCGCCTTACTTCTTGAATGCCTTGCTCAAGGCATCGGCAGCAAACTGCTCTGCCTCTTTCGCTTTCGGCACCACTGCGCCCATGCCGAAGAACTCGTGGGTGACACCGGTGTAGAGCTTGTAATCCACCTTGACGCCGGCCTTCTTCAGCGCGTCAGCGTAGGCCTTGCCTTCCGAGGTGAGCGGGTCGATTTCAGCAGCGATGATGGTCGCCGACGGCAAGCCTTTCAAGTCGGCGTTCTTCAGCGGCAACGCCATCGGGCTTGCCGGGTCAGCCGCATAATGCTTGAAGAACCATTCCATCATCGGTTTGTTGAGCGGCTTGGCCGCGGCGTTCTGCACGTAGGAGGGGCGCGTCATGTCGTTGTCGACCACCGGGTAGACCAGCAACTGGTGCACCGGCAGCGCGGCCTTCTTGTCGCGGGCCATGATGGAGACGACGGTCGCGAGGTTGCCGCCGGCACTTTCGCCGCCCACTGCGACGCGGCCAGGATCGCCATTGATTTCCTTCGCGTGCTGCAAGGTCCAGGTGTAGGCGGCATAGGCATCGTCAGGTGCGGCCGGGAATTTGTTTTCGGGGGCGCGATGGTAGTCGGCCGATACGATGACGGCTTTTGCCATCTTTGCCAATGCGCGCGGCGAAGCGTCGTAGACCATGGTGTCGGCAATCACAAAGCCGCCGCCGTGATAGTAGACCATGACAGGAAACGGCCCCTTGCCTTCAGGCGTATAAATGTGGACCGGGAAGTCCCCATGCGGGCCCTTGACCGTCATGTCCTTCACCGTGACACCGGATTCAGGCGCGGTGCTCTTTTTCTCGTCCGCCAACACTTTCTTGACAGCGTCTGCCGGCGTGGGCTGTTTGCGCGCCTCTTCAGGGCTCAAGGTCTCGATCGGCTTGCCGCCCAGGGAGGCCAGCGCATCGAGCACTTTTTGCATGGCGGGCTCAGCTTTAGGCGGCTGGGCCGGCGCTGCGGCGAATGCGCCGGTGGTGGACAGCACGCCAATGGCGAGGGCGGAAAGGGGGAAAAGTCGCGTCATGAATAAGCTCCAGAAAGTCGTGGCGGCGCAGGATGCGCCGTCTCAATTGTTTCTAGAGCTTATTGGCAATGGAACAATCGGACTGTGCGGGGACGAACCGTTGGATCGGCGGCGCGAGCGTCCGGCGCCAGGCCAGCACGTGATGGGCGGTGCATATATAGCTGGGCAACGGCGGGATCCAAACGTGTGCTTCTCCAGGGAGCAAGGCCCTGCACTACGCCACGATTACGCAGCTTGAAGCGCTGCGACCAGGTCCGCTACCGCATATGGTTTGGCCAGCACCGTCACATTGCCCAGATCGATCTTGTAATCGCTGTAGCCGGTTGCAAGAACGATCTTGATCGATGCGTCCCGCTGCAGGATGATCTTTGCCAGATCGACGCCGTTGAGCTTGCCCGGCATCATGACGTCCGAACATACCCAGTCGATGGCCCGGCCCGACTCGAACACGGTCAAAGCCTCATCGCCACTTTGTGCGGAGATCACCTGCAGGCCCGCGTTCTGAAGCGCGGGAATCATTGCGCTGCGCACCAGCGGATCGTCTTCGACGAACAGCAGGGTGCCACTCGTCGTTGGCGGCGCCGGGGTGCGGCGCGGCTGGCCTGGCGATTGCGACTGTGCCTGCTCGTTGGCCACGGTGGGCAATAAAATCTCGACCGTCGTACCCTGGCCTGGCGCGCTGTGCAAGGTCAGGCTACCGTTCGACTGGCGCGCGAATCCATAAGCCTGCGCCAGACCCAGGCCGGTGCCCTTGCCGAGCGGCTTGGTCGTAAAGAAGGGCTCGAGCGCTTTTGTCATGACCTCCTCGGACATCCCGATGCCCGTATCGGCAACGCCTATCCGGACGTAGTCGCCGGCCGCGAGGTCTGCGCGCCCCTGCGGCAGACGCAGCAGGTCCGTGTGTATCGTCAGCCTGCCACCGCCGGGCATGGCATCACGCGCATTGATGACGATATTGAGAAATGCCAGTTCAAACTGCAGCGTATCGACGCTGACGAGACAGCGTGCATCTTCATAGCGCACGTCAAATTCAATATTGCTCGGCAGGGTGCCCCGGGCCAGTTCCTTAAAATTTTTCAGTTGCTCGCTGAGGCAGATGGTCTCGACTTTCGCCTCCTGCGGCCGGCCAAACGCGCTCAGCTGGCTGGTGAGGGCAACGGCCCGGTCGATCGCCTTCATGCAGGTGTCCATCAAGGGCCGCACCCGCTCCGGCTGGGACATCATGCGCGCCAACTGGACTGCACTGGAAATGGTTTGCAGCAAATTATTGAATTCATGGGCGATGCCTCCCGTGAGACGGCCCAGCGCTTCCAGCTTCTGGCCTTGCTGCAGCGCCCGCTCTGCCCGCTCGGCCTTGATGGAAGATTCAGCCACCTGCCGTTCCAGTTCCTGGTTCGCATGGCGTATCTTGACGCTGGCATCGGCGATGCGCCGGGCGACCGCGTCCACCTCCAGCATGCCGTGCGGGACATACACCACTTCCTCGCTTTTCTCCATGCGCTCGGCGGTTTTCCCCAATGCTTCGATGGGGCGGATGGCCCGGCGGGCCAACCAGCCGGCAGCGAGCAGGGCAAAGCCGATCAGGAGCACCATCACCGCACCCAGGATGGCCCCGGCCCTGATCGCCGAGTGGCTGATTTCCGCCGCTGGAACGCTGATCAGCACAGTCCAGTCCGACAAGGGCACTCGGCTGAAGAACGCTTTGACGGGCACGCCATCGAGCGTGACGCTGTAATAAACGCCGCCCCGCGACGCCGACAGGATCTTTCTCGTGCGCTCGCTGGTGAGCTTGCCCACAAACTGCTCCGGATTGAGCGAGCGCGCCAGCACCACCCCATTCCGGTCCAGCACGGTGGTGATCCAGCTATTCGGGAAGCGCTGCTGCAGCAGGATCGGCTGCAGTTCGGACGCCTTGACGCCCATGTTCAACACGCTGAAGTGGTGACTGTTCGGTGGTACCGGCACCTGGATGGCGAAATCGAAGCTCTTGGCAACTTGCGCCGTGAACAGATCCGATACGATGGTATCGGCCACGGGGCCAGCGTTGCGCAGGGCCGCGATATTATTGGCACTGGTCGTCGGCAGCGCCGCGCCCAGCGGCCGGCGCGTGTTGACCAGCTGGCGTCCCGACTCGTCCTTCAGGATGATGGTCGATTCAGGCGTGGGCGCCATCAGTTTCGCAAAACGATAAAACCCCTCCACGTCACCCGTTTGCAGCATCGGCGAATTGGCCAGCGTGCGCAGGGTCGCCTCTCTGATTTTAAGGTCGCTGTCGACGATCACCGCAAAGCTGCGCGTGGTCTCGAGCAGATTGGCTTCCTGTTTTGCCTGTTCGTTCTGATAGACGTACCACACTGCCCAAGCCGATGCCAGGAAGGCCGGAACCAGAATCGAAAGTACAAGCAACAACAGCTGGTTTCTAAAGCGCATGGTATGCAAAGGGTTGGCGTGTGGCGACCACGTGCGCCGGGCAAGCGCAGAAGCTGACTTGTAGCAAATACAATACCGTTGCCGTGCTGGCCGCATCGTTATCATTGAATCATTGTACTTCCTTCCGCGGGGCAATCGGAGGGTGTCTGCATTCCGTCACCGGCTAAAGCGGGTCACTGTGCATCTGAGCGCGTTGTCATGAGTCATCTAGACGACTACACTGCCGACATCTCAACACATCGATCAACCATGAGCACAGCGAATCGCCAGGCCGCACGGCAAACGACCAACACGGCCGTGGTAATCGCGCTGGCATTCCTGATGCTGCTTGGCGCACTCGCCCTGCGCGGTGACTTGCCCGCATGGTTGCCTGCGGCGTATCTCTGCCTGAGCGCCCTCACCTATCTGTGCTACCAGGCCGACAAAGCGGCCGCCCGCCGTCACGCCCGGCGCACGCCCGAGTCACGCTTGCTGCTGCTGGGACTCGCCGGCGGCTGGCCCGGCGCCCTGATGGCGCAGCGCCTGCTGCGCCATAAATCGAGCAAGCGGTCGTTTCAGGTGTCGTTCTGGATGACGGTCGTCCTGAACTGCGGCGGATTGTTCTTGCTGCTCTCGCCCTGGGGCGCCGGCCTGCTCCCGTTAAGTCGCTGATCCAATCCCTGCCGCGCGCATGGCGCAAAAGAGCGGATTTCTGTCGCTCTGCGCTGGCGGGCTGAACCTATAATGACCGGTGCCGAATCAGCCGAATCAGCCGAATTCGCCAAACAGCCCTGCCCGCGCGCACAAGGAGCATTCATGACCGCCACCCCAATTCCGCCAAGCCCATCCCGTCCCGCCACGATCCTGATCCAGACCACCATTGCGGCGACGCCCAACGACTGGAACGTGGGACGGTTTCATCACCTGAGCGAACTGCTCGCCAATGAGCGCGACGCTGCTGGCCAGCCCCGCTTTCACGTGCTCGCCCGCGACCGCGAGCCAGGCGACGGCCCCGACAGCGTGCTGTCGATCATCGATACCCTCGATATCGATGTGCTGTTCCTGTTTGCCGTCGATACCGGCAACGGACTGCTTCCAGCGGAATGCGCCGCCATCGAGCGCTTTCGCCAGCGCGGTGGCGGCGTGCTGCTCGCGCGCGACCACATGGACCTGGGCTCGTCCCTGTGCGGCCTGGCGGACATCGGCGACGCGCACCACTTCCACTCCAAAAATCCGGAGGCCGATGCAAGCCGGCACGTCAACGACGACGTGGAAACCGCCGCAATCGGCTGGCCGAATTACCACTCAGGACGCAACGGCGACTTCCAGACAATCACCGTGAGCGGCCCCGCCATCCACCCCGTCCTGGCCAACCCCGCCAATCCCGGCGGCGCCATCGCTTTCTTTCCCTCTCACCCCCATGAAGGCGCCATCAGCGCCCCGCCCGCCCGGCAAGCCCGGGTGATCGCCACCGGCCGCAGCCTCGTCACGGGCAATGCCTTCAACCTGATCGTCGCATTCGAAAGCGAGGCGGGACGGGGCCGCGCCCTGGCCCACAGCTCCTTTCACCATTTCGCCGACTACAACTGGGACTGCAGCGCCGGCTGCCCCGACTTCGTCAGCGAAGCGCCCGGCGAGGCCATGGCGAACACGCCGCAAGCGCGTGCCGATATCGAGCGTTATGTGGTGAATGCGGCGGGTTGGCTGGCCGGCGGCCAGTAGCGTCACTGGCGGCCATCAGGCTGCAGACCTCGCGCTGCGTTTGGCGCCGATCCTCCGGCAATGCCGCTTGACGCAAAGGTAAGACGCGAGGACAGGTTTGCAAACCTGGCCACAGCCAGCACACGTGGTCGTCAGTGGCTTTCGCGCGCTGCCTGCTCGATAACGTTCGCGACGGCGCGCGGCTGCGAAATGAAGACCGCGTGGCTGCCCTTGATCTCGGTAACCTTCGCATTGGCATGCTTGTACATTGCGCGCTGGAGGTCAGGATTGATCGTGCGATCGTCGGTGGCGACGACCGCGTACGAGGGCTTGCTCTTCCATGCGGGGTTCGGCACTGGCGTCGTGACGGACTTTGCGTTCCAGGGCACTTGGGCAAGCGCCATGAATTGGGCATCAGCAAGCGGCAGATCGGCGGCAAAATCAGTTGGAAAGCGCGCCGGATCGATCAAGAGGTAGCCATCGGCGGTAGGCCCGATGCCCTTGCCCTTGGATGGGAAGTCCGTGATCAGCGAAGCAATGGTCTGGCCCTCGTCCGGTGCATAAGCTGCGACATAGACAAGGCTGGCGACATGCGGGTTGTTGCCGGCAGCGGTGATGATCACGCCGCCGTAGCTATGGCCGACAAGGACAGCGGGGCCCTGTTGACGGTCAAGAATGCGATTGGTGGCGATCACATCATCCTCTACCGAGGTCAAGGGCTCTTGGACGACGCTGACCTTGTAGCCGTCTTTCGTCAGGATATCGGCCACCGCCCTCCAACCGGATCCGTCGGCGAAGGCGCCGTGAACAAGCACAACATTGCGCACGGAACCCACGGCGCTAGCCGCAGCGGCAATCACTGGAAAACCGACGAGCGAGGCGGCGGTCAGAAGGGTGAGAAGCTTTTTCATGTTATTTCTCCTTGGGCCCACAAGCTGGCGCCAGTTGATCTTAATGAACAGGTCGCCTTCGAAAGTTCCGATGGTAGAGGCCTTTCTGGACCGTGATAAGAAGACAATATATCGGGGCATTCGATACTTAATGTAGGGAATCGAGATGCCGATAGCGTCCGGCGCAGATGGTCAAGTTTCCAGCAGTTGCAGCCGGCGGCAGCGCAAAAGGCAGCGCGTTAAAGCGGCAGCGGCGGCGCAAGGACAGTCAGCCAACGGCGCTTCGGGCGGCCCGGAGCCGTGCGAGCGACCGGGATTGAGCGGCGGGGCAGAAATGCGGACGCGCCGCTCCGGAAGCGCCCTGCCAACAGCGTCGCACTCAGCGACGGCTAACAAGCCCGCTGCGCCGTTGGCGTTGCAACAGTCACGGCTTGACGAACCGGTATGCAAAGCGATCCGTCTCGCCCTTGACAGAGGGGTCGAATACCTTGATCGAGTGAGGATCGTCCGGGTTGGCGAGAATGGCGCTTCCCGCATCCAGCGCGAAACCCGCAGCTTCCACTTCTTTGCGCACCGTCGCCGGGTCGATTCGATGCAGCGACTGGGCGTCGCTGGCGCCCATCCCGGCTGCGGCTGCGTGATCGACAATCACGTAGTAGCCACCAGATTTCAAACGGTCGAAGACGACGCGGTTGAACGCCATTGCAGTCCCTCCCTTGGCCTGCATCAGTGCAGTGTGGAGGTCATGGTAGAACAAATGCACCCACACGACATCCACGGGCCGGGTCGATGCCGGCATCGCGACGAGATCGGTTGAGATGACCTCGACGTTCTCGCGGCCCGGCTCCTGGGCGAGCTTGCGCATGAGGCCAACCGGATCGTTTTGGAAGTGCGCAACTTCGCCCGGGATAAAACTGAAGACTGTTCCTTCGGGGCCAACCAGGTCTGCAAAGGCGCGAGTCCAGTTGCCGTCGCCCGGGTAGACATCAATGACGGTGGCGCCTGCAACAGCGCCTGAGAAATGCATCAACGCTGCCTGCTTCGATTGCTCGTACATGAAAATTTCCTTTGCTCTTAACGGTAGAGTATTCGAGAGACCACGCCTGCAAGGGCAATGCAGGGCGCATGTCCCGGACCGCCCGGATGTCCATGCGGCCAGCGCAGCGGGTGACACAAGGCGGCGCAGCGATGCACACGGTGTCACGCCGGCGTGGCCGGCGTGACAAGTTCGATCAAGTTTGCGCCATGCCGCCGTCGACCGGAAGGTCGATGCCGGTAATGTAAGAACTTTCATTGGATGCGAGGAAGGTGACCGCTGCAGCAATTTCCTCGGGCATGCCTCTGCGTCCCATCGGAATCTGCGCAGTGAATTGCACGACTGCCTGCTCAACCTGCTCAGCGGTGAGACCCGTCGTTGTTGCCAGGGCCGGGGTGTCGATAACGCCAGGACTCATGCAGTTCACACGGATATTGCGGTCTTTCAGTTCCAGCGCCCACCCGCGGGCAAAGTTGCGCACCGCCGCCTTGCTGGCAGCGTAAGCGGTAAATCCAGGCAAGCCCAAAACGTTCGAGACCGACGAGTTCAAAATGATCGAGCCACCGTCTTTGAACAGCGGCAAGGACTTCTGCACCGTAAAGAACATGCCCTTCACGTTCACATCGAACGTCTGGTCGAAATGTGCTTCGGTCGCTGCGGCCAGCGGTGCAATGGTGCCGGCGCCGGCATTCGCGAACAGGATGTCGATGTGGCCGTGTTTCTCTTTTACGATAGCAAATAGCCGGTCCAGATCCTCCAGACGCGATACATCACCAACGACGGTCGTCACGTTTTTTTGAATCAGCGCAGCCGCCTCCAGCAGTTCTTTCTCGCGCCGTCCGGTGATCACGACATGCGCGCCCTCCTCCACGAACCGTTTTGCCGTCGCCAGGCCAATGCCACTGCTGCCGCCAGTCACAACCGCGATCTTGCCATCCAATTTTTTCATGCTTGTTGATCCATTCTTCAATAAAAGCCTGTGCAGTTGGCGCAGCCGGAACCGGCTACGCAATGCCATGCTTGACTCGTAAAGCAGCGAGCGCTTGTAAATAGTCTCGCTGACCGAACACGCATGGTAGAAGCGCACCGGCGCCTTGAGAAGACTACTTATTCAGATGCAAACCATCTCTGCCGCAGATGGATGCCGCGCGGCGGCTTATCGCTGAGGAGTGCGCGGAAGCGTCTGGTCCAGCCAGGTCTTGAGGAAGTCGACAAACCATCGCGCCGCCGGCCCTAACAGCGCTGAGGCGGGATAAACAGCTGACATGGCCAGGGAAAATCCCGTATGCGCGACGTCATCGAACGCCAGCTCGACCATCTTGCCATCTGCCAGGTCCTGCTGCACCAGGTGAAGTGGCATGCTTCCCCATCCGACGCCATCCTTCAGGAACGCATACTTGGTTGAAAGATCCGCGAGTCGCCAGGTGGACGGCGACAAGACACCGTAATCGCGCCCCTTCATCAGCTCCGAGCGATCAGTGAGCACGAGTTGCACATGTTTCGCCAGCTCCGACTTTGAAATCGGCCCCTGAATCCGGGCGAGGGGGTGGACGGATGCGGCGACGATCACAAAGGGAATTTCTGCAAGGCGGATACTTACCAGCGAGGGGAACGAAACCGGCAGTGTCTCCAGGATGCCAAGGCTGCAGCGCTCATTTAAAATCGGCTCGTACCCCGCACCAAGACCTTCCACAAAAATGCGCAATGGCGTTAGTGGAAACTGCACGGCGAATGCCTTTGCCGCCGCGGTTACCGCAGCCGTCGGAAAAAATGCATCAATGACGACCGACAGCTCGGCCTCGACACCGGATGTGATGAGCTTCGCCCGGGCTTTCAGCATGTCGACACCAGCGACGATGCTGCGCGCATCGGCAAGCAAGAGCATGCCCTCCGGCGTGAGCCGAGGAACGCGACCCGAGCGGTCAAATAGTGGCACCCCGATCTGCGCCTCCAAACTGCTCACCCACCCGCTGACCGCCGATTGCACGCGGTTGAGTTTCCTCGCGGCCGCCGAGAAACTGCCCTCGTCGACGGCAGTGATAAAGGTCCGCAGCTGATCCAGTGAAACGCCATCCAGCATAGTTCTCCCATCGCGAAATTAGATACTTCGGATGAATATACAGCGCATGGCAAGCTGATGTATCGCTCAGCTTTTTTTGCACCGATAAACTTTGCTGGCGCTGCTATGTCAGAGCCGACGGCGTGATTGCCCACACGGGCCCCGGATCCGGGCCGAAAACGGACACAAGCGCAAATGTCCAATCGCGGTAGCCATCCCTATTGCTCTGGCCGTCTCGGTTTTCGGACCGTCCCTCTCCTCTGCTCGGCGAGCCTGATTTGCCAGACCTGACCTTCTGCCTTCTCCTTTATAAGCGGTAAGTGACCATCCGGCACGCGTGATCCCCGCGGAGGCAGCCTGATGATGGGAGAGGCATTCAAACGACCGTCCACCTTGCTCAATCAAGTTGTGTAAATGTGACATTAAGAAATTATTTTAGAAATGATTGGAGATAATATGAAATACTCCACGTTAAATATAATTTTCTTAACGAAATGGGATTGTCATGAAAAGCTTTTTTGCAACCATCGTCGGCGCCGCCTGCCTGCTCTGCTCCACCGCCATTCACGCCACGCCCTACAAACTGGAATTTACGGCAAGCGGATTTGGCCCGGGAATCTTCGGCGGTGCAACTGCGCCACAAAATTCGGTGAAAGGCTCGATCCTGTTCACTGCTCCCTCGGTGAACGGGGCCATCAGTTCAATCGACGGCGTCGACCTGACGATCTTCGGCCACAGCTATACGGCGGATGAGATCGGCACCAGCCCGTACAGCGACGGCCACACCTTTGGCGCCAAGGTAAATGGCGTGGGCGTTACACGCACTAACAGTGATGATTTCTATCTAATCCTGTAGTTCGCAAGCTTGGTGGTGGACATCTTGTACGGGGTCATCGACCCGCAGGTCCGGCTCGGATGACGAACGCCGGAGAGCAGCCCCCACAGCGCCGGCCGTCCGCGGAACCGGAGCAGCGGCCCGAGCCGGCCGAGTGGCTGCCGCCGACGGACTTCCTGCCGGCGCCCGAGCCG
>JBJMVV010000055.1:0-14853 GCA_045810505.1 Massilia sp. | reverse complement strand
GCGCAGTTCGTGGATGGAGACGCCGACCCCGTCGAGCACCCCGTCGCCGCTGTCGGGAGCACGGCGCCACTGGGCGCGCACGTAGAGCCACTGGTAGCGGCGCCTGGCGGCGCGCACGCGGACTTCCTGCACCACGGTGGTGAGCGAAGTGGGCGCGGGCATGTTTTCCGTGCCGAGCTGATGTTCGACGATATCGCGGTCATCGCGGTGGATCAGGCGCAGGCACTGGGCGCGGCTGAGGGTATGGGTTTCGCTGGCATAGCCCAACAGCCGCGCCAGGTGGGGCGATACTTTCATGAAACCCGTGACGGGATTCCACGACCAGGTGCCGGCACTGGCCGCTTCCATGATGCGCTGGTTTTCTTTTTTTTCCTCGACACATTCTTCCAGCTGACGGTGCGAAGTCATGTCGATGGTGATCTTGGAAAAGCCAAGCAATTCGCCCGCTTCGTCGCGCAGCGCGGTGATGGCGACGCGGGCCCAGAACAGGCTGCCGTCCTTGCGCTGGCGCCAGGCTTCTTCGCGGTAGTAGCCCGTTTCGGCCGCCACCTCCAGGTTGTGCTGGGGATGCATGCGGGCCTGGTCCTCGGCCGTGTAAAGCAAGCCGAAGAACTGGCCCAGCGCTTCCTCGGCCGTGTACCCCTTCATGGCTTCCGCGCCGCCGTTCCAGGCGCTGATGATGCCGTGCGGATTCATGAGGAAAATGGCGGTTTCCTCGATTTCGTCGACCATCAACCGAAACATGGCGTTCATTTCGGTGGGACTCAACATCGCCGGATTCAGGAACAGCGTCATTCTTGCCTCATCGTTAACAGGCAAATTAGACTGCTGGCTCCGGACGAAGTTCGCTCAGATTTCGCGCTGAGCAAAAAATAATTGCGGGCCCCGCCGGCCCGGTGTGCCTTACACTTAAGCCTTACACTTGGGCCTCAGACCCGCGCCGGCGCGCTCGGCCCGGCGGCGCCGGACTGGCGCGCCATCACTTCGCGGTTGACCTGGCGCACCAGCAAGGCGGCCAGGAAAGTGGTGCCGACGACGACATAGCCGACCGATTCAAAACCGTGCAGCTTGCCGTCGGGGCCGGTGCTGACCAGGTGGCCCGCCACCACGGCCGCGGTGCCGCCCGCCAGTTGCTGGATCGACGCGCTGATGGCGTTGAAGGCGCCGCGCCGGTGCAGTTCGGGCACAGACGCGGCCAGTGCCTGGTAGGGAATCATGCGCGAAAATATGCCGACGAACATGACGACGTTGACGGCCACCACCGCCAGCAGGGGAATCCGGCCCAGGTGGGTATAGATCAGCACCATGATGCTGCTGAGCACGCTGCCGCACAGGAATACGGGCATCTTGCCGAAGCTGTCGGTGGCCTTGCCGATCAGGGGCCCGGTGACGATGGTGCACAGTCCCGTGATGAGGTAAATGGTCGGCAGGTGATCGAGCGAAATGCCGAGATTGTTGACGGTGAACACGCTGCTGAATGGCATCAGCATGAAGCCGCCGATGGTGAGCAGCGCCGTGGTGGCAAAGGCGGTCAGATGGCGCCGCTCGCTGACGGTGCCGAGCAGGTGGCGCAGGGCGTTGCGCTCCTGGCCATCGCGGATGTGATCGACCACCGGTTGCATTTTGAAAGCCAGCACGGCGCCGCCGGTCAGGCCGACGGCCACCATCATGTAAAACGGTGCATGCCAGTCCCAGCGGTTCGACAGGTACAGCGCAACGGGAATGCCCATTACCTGGCTGGCCGAAAAAGCCGTCTGGATCACGGCCATCACCCGCCCGCGCAACTGGGGCGCGAACAGGTCGGTGGCAATGGCCAGCACCACCGAACCAATCACTCCCCCAAACAGGCCAGTGACAATGCGCGCGGCCAGCAGGGACGCGAAGGACTGGGCCAGGCCGCACCACAGGGTGCCGGCGAGAAAACCCACGTAGAAAAACAGCAGGAACTTCTTGCGGTCAAAACGGTCGGCAAACCCGGCCGCCAGCAGGCCGCTGATGCCGGCGCTGAAGGCATAGGCCGAGACGATCAGGCCGAAGCGCGCCGGCGGAATGGCCAGCGCCGGCATGATGACGGCGCCCAGCGGGGCCATCACCATGAAGTCGAGAATCACGGCAAACTGCAAAAAGGCGAGCAGGCCGGCGACGAATTTCTGGTAGGACGTGAAGCTGGCAGGTGGCGGCGCGATGGGGTTTTCCGGGGCTGCGGGCATGGCGGCTTTCAATAGGGGTGATCCGAAACGGTAGCAGATATGCATGCCTGGCGCGAGCGCCAAGCGTGCGCCTAGTTGAATACCGCCTGCGGCAAGGCACGATGGGGACTGCCGCCCAGCAGCGCGGCGCGGGTGATCGCATTGTCGAGCTGGGCCAGCCACCAGCTCAGCGCCCTGCCCTGCGGCCCCAGCCCTTTCTGGGCGCCGCGCCACGCAAAAGCAAATTGCAGCACGTGATCCGGGCGCGCCACCTGCTTGACCACCAGACTGCCATTGTCGATGTAGGGCCGGGCGAAATTGAGTGGCAAAAAGCCCACGCCCAGGCCCCGCACCTGGGCATCGATCTTGGCGCGCATGTCCGACACGGTGAACACATCCTGGCCCGGCAGCATGCCCACCGTCATGCCGCCGCCCCGCTCGACCGAATCGGCCAGCGCCACCACGCGGTGCTGGCGCAGGACCTCGTCCGGGATGGGTTCCGCGGCCCCCGCCAGGCGATGGTGGGGCGCGACGGCAAACACGAAGGGCACGCCGCCCAGGTCGCGCCGTTCCAGGCCCACCGGCGCCTTGGCGTCGAGCACCACGCCGATGGCGAGATCGGCCTGGCCTGAGCTCAGCGCGGCCAAGGTGCCGGACAGGGTTTCCGTGCGCAGGCGCAGGCGCGTGGGCGGCGCCAGGGCAAAGAAGGCTTCGCACAGTTCCATCATCGTCACCCGGTCGATCGCGCTGTCGACCGCCACCGTCAGCTCGGCCTCCCAGCCGGTGGCGACCCGTTTCACGCGGTTGGCGACGGCATCGATATCGGCCAGCAGGCGCGCCCCTTCACGCAGCAGTTCGCGCCCCGCCTCGGTCAGCCGGGCCTGGCGCGAACTGCGGTCAAACAGCAGCACGTCGAGCGCATCCTCGATCACCCGCACCCGGTAGGTGAGCGCACTGGGCACCATATTGCTGGCGCGGGCGGCGGCGGCGAAGCTGCCGGTGTCCTCGATCGCCTGCAGCATGGCCAAGGTGGACGGGGTCAGTACATCACGGGCCGATGGCGGTGTCGTCATGGGATGTTCATTCAAATAATTTGAATGATGCCATCAATGCTACAGCGCGCGCAAGGCTTGAGGCAGGTGCACAATGGATCCCATCGCGATTCAAGAACAATCCAACAAGCCAACAACAAGCCAACAAAAGGAGCTCACCATGATTACAGTACGCCACTCCCACCACCGCGGCCAGGCCGACTTCGGCTGGCTGAAAAGCCAGCACTCGTTCTCGTTCGGCGAGTACTACGATGCCAACCACATGGGCTGGGGCAACCTTCGCGTCATCAATGAAGACCAGGTGACGCCAGGCTCGGGTTTCGGCAAGCACGGCCACAAGGACATGGAAATCATCTCCTATGTCCTGTCCGGCGAACTGGCGCACCAGGACAGTATGGGCAACGTCAAGACGATTCCGCCCGGCGACGTCCAGCGCATGAGCGCCGGCACCGGCGTGGTGCACTCGGAATTCAACCATGCCGCCGACCAGACCACGCACTTCCTGCAAATCTGGATCATGCCCGACAAAAAAGGCATCCCGCCCAGCTACGAGCAGAAAAGTTTCGTGCAGGCCGAGAAACAGGGCAAGCTGCGCCTGGTCGGTTCACGCGACGGCGCGCACGGTTCGGTGACGCTCAATGCCGACGCCTCGATGTATGCCGGCCTGTTCAATGGCCACGAGTCGGCCGCCCTTGAACTCGACCCCGAGCGCAAAGCCTATGTGCACGTGGTGCGCGGCGCCATCGACATGAACGGCACCCGCCTGCACGGTGGCGACGCCGCCCTGCTGGAAAAGGAGTCGAAAATCGAGTTGGCCAATGGCGCCGATGCGGAAGTGATCGTGTTTGACCTGGCGCCATAAACATTTCTTGCAGTCCTGGTCCGGCGCTTTGCCGCCGGACCAATACAACAATAAGGATGTCATCATGAAAGATCTGCAAAACCCCATGACCCTGGCCGGCCGCATTCTGCTGGCCCTGCTGTTCATTCCCGCCGGCATCGGCAAACTAACGGGCTTTGCCGGCACCGTCGCCTACATTGGCTCAGTCGGGCTGCCGCTGCCGCAACTGGCCGCCGCCGGCGCGCTCACCGTCGAGATCCTGGGCGGCCTGGCCCTGGTGTTCGGCTTCGGCGCCCGCACCGCCGCCCTGATCCTGGCGCTGTTCACCCTGGCGGCCAGCTTCCTGTTTCACAATTACTGGGCCCAGCCGGAAGCCCAGCAGATGGTGCAGCAGCTGCTGTTCTTCAAAAATATCGCCGTGGTGGGTGGCTTGCTGATGGTGGCCGCGTTCGGGCCGGGCGGCTGGAGCGTCGATGCACGCCGCCATGCTTGATCAGCGCAATGATGAAAGCCCGGGCCAGCCGCCCGGGCTTTTTTTTGCCCTCAGAGTTTCAGCCAGTGCCTGGCCAGTGGAATGATCTGTTCACCCAGCAGGATACCCAGCAGGCCAATCAGGGCAACCGCGGGCGGCGCCGGCGAGCGTACCTGCAGCAGGGAATAAATCAGGCCGACCAACAGGCCGGCCGCCAGCGAGATCACATAGACTTTCATGGGTTTCCCTTTGAAAAGCACGGCACGCCTGCGCGCGCGCTTCAGACCACGGGTTTGAGGACAGCGGGTTTACCGGCGCGCTCCATGCCGATCAGACCTGCCAGGATCAACAGCGGCAGCGCCAGCGCGGCGAAACCGAACCAGCCGTAGGCAAACGCGGCCAGGATGGCGCCGACTGCAAAGCCCAACAGCGGCCAGAGGAATTTCTTGCAGCGCGCACCCGTGCCAGCGTCGGCCTGGCCGGTCAGCATGTCGGTAAAATCGATCACCAGCTGAGTGACATTGCCGGTCATCATGGAGGTGGGCGCGATATTGGCCAGCAGCAGGCGGCTGATCGCGCTGTGCACGCCCATTGCGCCCGCGCCCAGCAGGCCCGCAGCCATCGCATATGGGGTGACGGTCTCGCCGATGGGTGAGGCCAGCATGCCGCAGACCATGCAGGCGGCAAGCAGGACCAGTTGCAGCAGCAGCGACAGCATCAGCGCGGGCGCCTGGCGGCGCAGGCAGGCAGCAATCAGCAGGCGCCCGGCCGCCACGCCGGCGATAAAGGCGGGAAAGGCGAGGAATTTGAGCAGCACTGACGCCTTGGTAGGATCGGCCAGCGCCGCGCCGATGAGGATGAAGTTGCCGGTGACGTGGGCCGTGAACAGGCCGAACAGGGCGATGAAGCCCAGGGTGTCGACGTAGCCAGCCAGAAAGGCCAGTCCGAAGCCCTGGATGAAGCTGCGTCGCGGATCGTTACCACCTGCTGCGGGCGGCGCGGAAGGGTGTGCTTCCATGTCAGACTCCTGGGTAGGGCAATTGAAAAGCGGACCCGGCGCGGACTCGCCGCAGCGACATCTTAATATGCACGGCCGCGCCCGGCCCCTGCATTTCGACCGGTGCTACTACTGCCGGGCTTGGCTAGACTCGGCTGCGTGCCTGCTGTCATCGCGTTTCACACTTTTTTTACTAAATCATTCAAGCACCGCCGCATCCCTCACCCCATCGAATCATCAACCTGGAGAAGCACCATGGACAAAGATAGTGCAAGGGTCACCATGAGCCGCCGCAGCCTGCTCGTCAGCGCAGCCGGCGTCGCTGCTGGCGCCGCCGCGGCGGCAAGCGCCGGTTCAGCTGCAGCAGCGCCCGCAAAAGGCGGCGCCGCCCACACGGTCAATTCCGTCACCATGCGCGACGGCACCCTGATCCACTACAAGGACTGGGGCAGCGGCCCGGTGGTCACCTTCAGCCATGGCTGGCCCCTGCAAAGCGAAGCGTGGGAAGACCAGATGTATTTCCTCGCTTCCCACGGTTTCCGCTGCATCGCCCACGACCGGCGCGGCCACGGCCAGTCCAGCCAGCCATGGAACGGCAACGACATGGACACCTACGCCGACGACCTGGCCACCCTGCTCGACACTCTCGACATCAAGGGCGCTACCATGATCGGCCATTCCACCGGTGGGGGCGAAGTGACCCGCTACATCGGCCGCCATGGCACCAAGCGGGTGGCCAAGGCGGTGCTGGTGAGCGCCGTGCCGCCCATCATGGTCAAGAGCGCCAGCAATCCGGGCGGCTTGGGCATCGAGGTGTTCGACGACATTCGCAAGAGCGTGCTGGCCGACCGCAGCCAGTTCTACAAGGACCTGTCCGCGCCCTTCTATGGCGCCAACCGCACCGGCAGCAAGGTATCGCAGGGCGTGCGCGACGACTTCTGGCGCATGTCGATGCAATGCGGCCTGAAGGCGGCCTACGACTGCGTCAAGCAGTTTTCGGAAAGCGACTTCAATGCCGACCTGAAAAAAATCGACGTGCCAGCCCTGGTCGTGCACGGCAGCGACGACCAGATCGTGCCGATCGACGATGCCGGCAAGCTGTCGGCGAAGATCATCAAGAACGCCAAGCTGCTCATCTACGAGGGCGCACCGCACGGCCTGCCGACCACGCACAAGGACAAGCTCAACGCCGACCTGCTGGCATTCATCAAATCCTGACAGCCCCACCTGATTACCTGCTGCCGATGCAGGCACCGCAGCGTGGCGCCCGAGGTGGCGCTGCGCTGCTATACCTTGGTATAGCTGGACGGGGGCGCCCGCCCTGCCCAGAATGCATAGTCGAGGTTTTTCGAGGGAGGCGCGGTATGCAGCATCGAACTTCCGCCCCGCACGTGCGTGTCCGTGCGCGCCAGCCGGTACGGGGGCGCGCACGCAAGCCCGGTGAAATGCGCGCCGCCGTGCAGGGCGCGAGTCTTACGGGCCCGACTTTTGCCGGACCAGGTCTGGCCGGCGCAAATCTGGCTGGCCCCCAATTGGCCGCCGCGATCGCCCATGAAATCGACCAGCCCCTGGCCGCCATCGCGCTGCATGGCGAACTGGCCCTGCGCAGCCTGGGCCGCGACCATCCCGCCAGCGCCGCCGTGCTCTCCCTGCTGGCCGCCTGCGACAACGCCGGCGCCATCCTGCGCGCCATGCGCCTGCTGGCCGAACCGGCAGCGTTTGCGCCCCAGCCCTGCAAGCTCGACGATGCGGTTGATGCGGTGCTGACGGCCGCCGCCAGCCGGCTGGCGCGCCACGGCATGCAGGTCGACCTGGACCTGCCCGCCAACCTGCCCGCGCTGCTGTCCCACCCCATTCAGCTGCAGCAATTGCTGCGCAACCTGGTCGACAATGCCATCGAGGCCGCCACGGCGGGCGGCGCTGCTGCCGCAGGGGCCCCGCCACGCCTGCGCATCACCGCCCGCGGCAGCGGCAGGCAACTGATCGTCACGGTGGCCGACAATGGCTGCGGCCTGCCGCCAGGCGCCCCCCTGTTCGCGGCCGGCTTTACCACCCGGGCGGGCGGCCACGGCATGGGCCTGGCCATCTGCGCCGCGATTGCCGAAGCGCACGGCGGCGCCATCAAGGCCAGCCCGGCCGACGGCGGCGGCGCCCAGTTCGAGCTGCGTTTTTGTACCGCGTGAAGCTGAACGATGCGCTCTGCTAGCATGCCTGTTCCCTAACCACACCCATCCACCATGAGCACACCCGAGCACGACCTCCTCCACACCCGCCTGAGCGAGCTCACCCGCGCGCTGCGCAAGCTGCACAAGGCCCTGATCGACGCCGCCACCCGCGAGTTTGCCGAACCGGTGGGCAGCGCCCTTGAGCACTTGCAGCTGATCACCAACCATCCCCATTTCGCCTGGCTGCTAAAGCTTTCCGGCGCCATGGCCGAACTGGACGAGCGCCTCGACGACGCCGAGCAGCCGCTCGACACGGCAGCCGCCAACGGCCTGCGCCAGGGTATTGAAGCGCTGATCGGCCCCGCGCCGGCCATCGACCCCGCCTTCCGCGAGAAGTACACGGCGCTGCTGCACGCTTCGCCGGAAGTGGTGATGGCCCATGGCGCCGTGCGCCAGCAACTCGACGCAGTGGGCCCGCGTCCGCCTGCCCCCGCCAGCAAATAAGCCAGCCGTGAGGCCGGGGAAGCGGCGTCAGCATATCCGGCATGCGTGCAGTAAGATTGAAGGAACGATCCGGGCCGGGCCTGGCCTGCCCGCCACCCCGCTACCTTGCCACCACCTCGGGAGTCACCATGTCGCTTGCAAATTCCTGTTCCCACTTCGACCAGATCCACACCCGCCACGGCAACACCGAGGGCTGCGAGGAGTGCCTGAAAATTGGCGACACCTGGGTGCACCTGCGCGTCTGCCTGGTGTGCGGCAAGACCGGTTGCTGCGACGACTCGAAAAACAAGCACGCCTCGCGCCATTTCCGCGAGACCGGCCATCCCCTGATCCGCTCCAAGGAACCGGGCGAGACCTGGGGCTGGTGCTATGTCGACCGCCGCATGTTCGACCCGATCTAGGCGAATCGAAAGTGATCCGCGGGCTATCCTAGCGGCTGCGCGCCCGCACGATCCGCAGCCGTTCGGCCGCGCGCACCAGGTCCGGCAGCGAGCGCGCGCCCATCTTTTCCATCACCTTGCGCTTGTGCGTCTTGGCCATGATTTCGCTCACCCCGAGCGCGTCCGCGATCTGCTTGTTGAGCAGCCCGCCGATGGCCAGTTCCATCGTCTCGCGCTCGCGCGGGGTCAGGCTGTCGTGGCGCTGGCGCAGTTCGGCGAGCTCGATGCGGATGCGCCAGTGGGCCGCGTCGAGCGCAAGCGCGCCCGCCACCGCGTCAAGCAGGGCGCCGGGCGCGACCGGCTTGGTCAGGAACTCCACCGCACCCAGTTTCATCGCCTGCACGCTCAAGGGGATGGTGCCAAAACCGGTAATGAAGATGACGGGAATGGCCGGCCCCTTTTCCGTCAGCGCCGCCATCACGTCAAAGCCCGACAGGGCCGGCATGTTCACATCCAGCACCAGGCAGGCGGGTGTCTGCGGACAGGGCGCCGCCAGGAAGTCGGCGCCACTGGCAAAGCTCGTCACGGCGTAGCCTGCCGAGGCCAGCAGGCGCGCCAGCGCGCTGCGCACGCCCGCATCATCGTCGAGCACGAACACGGTCTGCAGCGATTCGGCCGGGTCGGCAAGAGGGTCCTGCGGCGCCGGCGCGCGCGCATCCTGCACCAGGTTCATGCTGCGCCCTCCCCGCCCGACAACTCCATCAACTCAGGAAAATAGAGCAGGTTCATGCTTTGTCCTCCCCGCCCGACAATCCCATTATCTCCGGCAAATAAAACACCACCGTGCAGCCGTGCGGCTGGCGCGGCATGGCCGCCACCGTGCCGTGGTGGGCCGTCACAATCGAGCGGCAGATGGCCAGTCCCATGCCCATGCCGTTGGGCTTGGTGGTGTAAAACGGCTCGAACAGGGCGTCGGCGCTGTCCCGCGCCGGGTCGGCGTCCGGCAGGCAGGGCCAGCCCATGCCGGCATCGTCGATGCGCACCGCGATGCGCCCGCCATCGGTGGACCAGGAACAGATCGCCAGCATCCGCGCCCGCCCCTGCACCTCGGCCATCGCCTCGACGGCATTGATGACGATGTTCAGCAGCAGTTGCTGCAGTTGCACCGCGTCGCCCAGCACCACGCCCGAGACCGCCATCAGCGCCAGCTCGAGGGCGATGTTGTTGCGTTCGAGCTCGGCGCGCGAGATGGCCAGGATGTCGCGCACGGTCTGGTGCAGGTCGACCGGCGCCAGCATGGGCGGCGCCTTGCGGGTGAGCGCCTGCAGACCGGCGATGATGGCGCCGGCCCGCTGGCTCTGCTCGGCAATGTCGCGCAGGCCCGCGCGCGCCTCGCCGATATCAGGAGGGCTGCGCTCGAGCCAGCGCAGGCTCGCGCCCGCGTTGGCGCTGATCGACATCAGCGGCTGGTTGACCTCGTGGGCAATCGAGGCGGTCAGCTGCCCGACCGTGGTCACCCGCGCCACCCGCGCCAGCTCGGCCTGGGCGTGGCGCAGGGTGTCCTCGGCGGCGCGGCGGGCGGTGACATCGATGGCCGTGCCGACATAGACCACCGCGCCGGACTCGCAGGGCCCGTGCGCGCCAGGCGCCGCCAGCGCCCGCCCGGCCGCGGAAATGTAGCGCAACAGGCCATCCGGGCCCACCACGCGGTAGTCGATCAGGATCGGACGCCCGTCCGCGGCGGCCTCGGTCGACGCCGTCCGCACCCGCTCGCGGTCGTCCGCATGCACGCGCGCAAGAAAGTCTTCAAAGGGCACCTCGGCGCTGTCCGTGCCCAGGCCGAACATGCGGCAGAACTGGGCCGAACAGACAATGCTGGGCGCGCCCGCCTGCCAGCGCCAGCTGCCGCTCTTGCTGATCTGTTCGCCCAGCACCAGCATCGCCTGGCTTTCCCGCAGGGCTTGCTCGATGCGGCGCCGTTCGGCATTTTCTTCCAGCAGATCGCCATACCGGCGCGCTGTCTCGATCGACACCGCCGCCTGCGCGGCGAGCAGCATCAGCAGAGCAATCCGGGCTTCGCTGAAAGGCGCCACGGCGGCGTTGTTTTCCAGGTACAGCAGGCCCAGCAGCCGTTGCTGTTTTTGCAGGGGAAGGCAGAGCGCGGCGCAGCGGCCACGCGCCGGAAAATAAGGATCGGGCGCTTCGCCGGTGGCAAAGGCCGCGGCCGGCTCGCGACTGGCGATAACGCGCTGCATCAGCGAGAGCGGCAGATCGCGCCCGGACGGCAGGCCCTGCTGCAAGCGCAGCGTGACGCCGGCCTGGTCCACCTGCGCGCTGGCCTCGATCAGCGCCGTGTCGCCGTGCATGCACAGCAGCAGCGCGCGCCGCGCGCCGGCCTGCTCGAGCGTGCCGCGCAGTATCGCCTCGAACAAGGACAGCGGCTCTATTTCCTCGGAGATCGCGCGAGCGGCGCGCATGACACGAGCCAGGTCGCCGGGAACACGGCCACCATCCGCATCGTTCTGCTCCGCTTGCACTATCGCCAGTTCTTGTGTGCAGCCAAAAGTAAAAGCCGGTTTCATCGTTGAACGCCTTCGGGTTCGCCATTAGCGCAAGACACATATGTTGTTCAATTGTAACCGCGCATCCACCCCTACGGCCGCGAAACAATGTTTTCCGCATATCCAATGGTATATCTGGACACTGCCAGTCGGACTAGCCAAGATGACAAAGTGAAATCCAGACTACGTCAGTTCAGCAGCACAGCGCAGCAAAACCAGGAGCCTATTGTGGAAATCCTTCCGCCCGCCCCCATTGGCGTCGTCAGCGTTGACGACCATCCCCTGATCCTGTCCGGGCTGTCGGCCCTGATCGAGTCGCACCCGGGCTTTGTGGTGCTGGGCCAGGGCAGCAGTGGCGAGCAGGCGCTTGCCCTGTATGAGCAACTGCGCCCGGATGTGATGCTGATCGACCTGAACATGCCGGGCTGCGGCGGGGTGCAGGCAATCCGCCGCATCCGCGCCCTGGACCCGAAAGCGCGCCTGGTGATCCTCACCACCTACGAGGGCGACGAGGACGTCTACCAGGGCCTGCTGGCGGGGGCCAGCGCCTACCTGCTGAAAACTGCCGGCTTCGACCAGATCGTCGCCTGCATCGAAGCGGTGGCGCAGTCGCGCGCCTTCCTGCCGCCGCAACTGGCCAGGCGGCTGGCGAACCGGGTGCAGGCGGACGCGCTGTCGCCGCGCGAACTGGAAATCCTCGGGCACCTGAGCGCCGGCAACAGCAACAAGGTGATCGCCCGCAACGCCGGCATCGGCGTGGGCACCGTGAAGTACCATGTCAATAACATCCTTTCCAAACTGAACGTATCGTGCCGCACCGAGGCCGCCGCAGTGGCGATCCAGCGGGGCCTGGTGCATCCGGGCCATTCTTACTAAACTCCAGCAAACATAGCACGCGCCTCCATGCAAACCAGTCCGCTTTCCACTCCCGCCCCTGCCTCCCTGATCCTCGTCAACGCCTGCATCCACACGGTCGACCGCGGCAATCCCCAGGCCAGCGCGCTCGCCATCGCCGACGGACAATTCCTCGCGGTCGGTGATGCCGACGAGGTGATGCGCCATGCCACGGCCGCCAGCCAGATCATCGACCTGAACGGGCGCACCGTCATCCCCGGCCTGAACGATTCGCACATCCACGTCATCCGCGGCGGCCTGCACTACAACATGGAACTGCGCTGGGAAGGCGTGCCCTCGCTGGCCGACGCCATGCGCATGCTGCGTGAACAGGCGCAGCGCACGCCGTCGCCCCAGTGGGTGCGCGTGGTGGGCGGCTGGAGCGAATTTCAGTTTGCCGAAAAGCGCATGCCGACCCTGGACGACCTCAACGCCGCCGCGCCCGACACGCCCGTGTTCGTGCTGCACCTGTACGACCGCGCGCTGCTCAACGGCGCGGCGCTGCGCGCTGTCGGCTACAGCCGGGACACCCCCAACCCGCCCGGCGGCGAGATCGTGCGCGACAAGGCCGGCAATCCCACCGGCATGCTGATCGCCCGCCCGAACGCGCTGATTCTTTACGCCACGCTGAGCAAGGGGCCGGTACTGCCGTTCGAGCAACAATGCAACTCAACACGCCAGTTCATGCGCGAACTGAACCGGCTTGGGCTGACCAGCGCCATCGACGCCGGCGGCGGCTTCCAGAATTACCCGGAGGATTACGCCGTCGTCGACCGGCTGGCAAAGGACGGCCAGTTGACCATCCGCCTGGCCTACAACCTGTTCACCCAGAACATGGGGCGGGAACTGGGCGACTTCCAGAAATGGACCGGCATGATCAAGCCCGGCGACGGCGACGACTGGCTGCGCCACAATGGCGCCGGCGAAATGCTGGTGTTCTCGGCAGCCGATTTCGAGGATTTCCTGGAGCCGCGCCCCGAACTTGCCGCCGGCATGGAAGACGAGCTCGAGCAGGTGGTGCGCCACCTGCTCATCCAGCGCTGGCCGTTCCGCCTGCACGCCACCTATGACGAATCGATCAGCCGCATGCTCGACGTGTTCGAGAAGGTCAACCGCGAAATTCCCTTCAATGGCCTGCGCTGGATGTTTGATCACGCCGAAACCATTTCGCCGCGCAATATCGACCGGGTCCGCGCGCTGGGCGGCGGCATCGCGATCCAGCACCGGATGGCCTTCCAGGGCGAATATTTTGTTGATCGTTACGGCGCCGACGCGGCCAAATCAACCCCGCCCATCAAGCGCATGCTGGAGGCCGGCATTCCCGTCGGCGCCGGCACCGACGCCACCCGCGTGGCCAGCTACAACCCGTGGACAGCGCTGTACTGGCTGGTGTCGGGCAGGACGGTGGGCGGCTTGCGCCTGTATGACGCCGGTGACCGGCTCTCGCGCGACACGGCGATCGAACTCTGGACCAGCGGCAGCGCCTGGTTCTCCAGCGAACAGGGCAAGAAGGGCCGCATCGAGGCCGGCATGCTGGCCGACCTGGCCGTGCTGAGCGAGGATTTTTTCAGCGTCGAAGAGGAAGCGATCAAGTCAATCGAGTCGGTCCTGACCATCGTCGGCGGCAAGGTGGTGTATGGCCAGGCCGAGTTTTCAGACCTCTGCCCGGCGCCGATTCCCGTGCTGCCGGACTGGTCGCCCGTCAACAGGACAGGCGGCCACTACCGCGCGACAGCCCCCCTGCCGCACCAGTGCCGCGGCGCCTGCGGGGTGCACGCCCACAGCCACGAGCGCGCGCGCCATTCCACGGTGCCAGTATCGAACCAGGTCGGCTTCTGGGGTGCGCTCGGCTGCAGCTGTTTCGCGTTTTAAACGCCCGACTTTAGCGCGCTTCCGCCCGCTTCGCCAGTTCCTGGCGCACGGCGGCGGCGCTGTTGCCGACGCGGTCCACCAGTTCCTGCAACTGCTCCTTGTTCAGGCCCAGCGTTTCGGTCCAGTAACGCACCTCATGCGGCTCCTGCATGGCGATGCGGCTGCGGTCCTGCTGGCCGCGTTTGGTCAAATCGTCCGACATGATGTTCTCCTGTTTGATTGGTGGACGGGCCGGCGAATGCCTCCTCGCCTGTGCCCTTGCCGACACCATGCCGCCGGGGCGAACAGCTTGTCCGTGCGCTCACGCACATGGGCGCTTGCCCTTCAGTGTGGGCAAACCGGGCGCTGCCCATGCTAGGCTTGGCGCCTGTGCCACTTTTTGATCGATGCATGCCTGCCACCGCCCCGCCCCGCCTGCAACGCTACTTTGCCCTCGCGACCGGCCGCCTCAAACGCGCGGCCCGCCTGGGCCTGGCCGAGCGGCAGGTGATGCTGCTGCCCTATCTCGGTTACGGCAATGCGCAGCGCCTGTGGCTGCGCGGCCGGGTGCTGGCCGAGCGCTCCTTTGCAGAGCAGCATCCCGCCGACAGCAGCTGGCGCAACGCCGCCGCCCTGTACCGCCGGCTTGAATCGGACGAAGTGGCCGGCGCCACCGTCCTGGCCCACTTCGCCGGGCAAAGCTGGCGCAGCGTCACCGACAGCGGCGGTTATTTCGCCTTTGAACTTGATGTGATGGAAGCGCCGGCTGCAGGCTGGCTGGACGTGCATATCAGCCTGCCGGATACCGCGCCGCCGCTGCAAGCCGTCGCGCCTGTGCTGGTGCCGGACGCTGGCGCCCGCTTTGCCATCGTCAGCGACCTCGACGACACCGTCATCTGGACCAATGTCATCAACAAGCTCAATATGGCCTGGATGCTGGCCCGCTC
>JBJMVV010000054.1:0-13754 GCA_045810505.1 Massilia sp. | reverse complement strand
CTGGCGCGGCAGCATGGCCGTGTCCGGACGCCTGTCGATCGACGCCAGCCGCGGCGCCGTGTTCATCAACGATCCCCAGCTCGACGCCATGCACATCGATGGCGTCGATGCCTCGCGCCAGCAGCAATTTGGCATGCTGGCCAATGCGCTGATCGGCAAAACCATCCGCGATGTCCCCGTCTATAACTTCAGAATGGAAGACCTGCGCTATGCCGGGGTGCAGTTTGTACCGACCGGCATACGCACTTCCGCGGATGCTGTCATTATTCATGTGGAACCGGCTAAATAAGGACGCCGGGCGTCTGATCGATGAGCACGACCGTGCCAAAAATTCAGTTGTGCGGCGCGCGCGCCACAGCCTGTTGGCGCCGAGCGACAGCCCATCCGAAGGCCGTTGCCGGTCGTTGCAGACCCCGCGCAATCGGCGTAACTTGTGCTGTGTCGGCGTTGCCTTCGCTTCAGGAATCGTTCGCCTTCCGTGCTTGAGGCAAATCATGTCCGCGGTATTTCAGTGAAGTAATCTTGCCGTAGTTTTTACGCGGGCTGCCGCTCGAAAGGGGACATTTTGGGAACCGTGCAAGAGAGTGTGACGAAAGTGGAAGGCACCGTTGTCGAGGCCGGCATCACCCCGCCGGGGCCGGTGCGCCCCCGCCAAAGCCTGCCGCCGAAAGGCTCGTGCTGGTATTGCGAAAAAACGCTCGATAGCGTCAAGCGCTTCTGCAACAAGGAATGCGCGGATGGCTTCGACGACGAGGCGGCGTTTACTGGCTGAGCGCGCCAGCCCGGTTCAGGGCAGCCAGTGCCGATTCGAAATCAAATGCATGTGCCGCCAGCATCACTTCGCTGAACGCCGCGTCGCCCAGCGCCGTTTTCAGGGTCGAGCCGGACTGTTCCAGCAAATCGATGGCCGCGCCATCGCCCACATCCAGAAATGCAGCCAGTTGCCGGACCAGCAGGTCGGCCGCAGGCGGCGCCACCGCAGCCTGCACCAGCTGGGTCCGCCCGCCGGGCGGCTCGCCTGCCAGCACCCGCTCCACCGCCAGCAGCACCTGTTGCAGCGCCTGCTCCACGCTGTCGAGTGCGCCGGTCGCGCCGATGGCGCCGGCCGTGCGCAGGCTGTGTTCGAGCACGCTGGCATTTTCGTGCAGCAGTTGGGCGCCGATCATGCCCGCCGTCCCCTTTAAAGTGTGGGCGAGGCGGTGCGCCAGGCCGAGGTCGGCGCTGTCGAGCGCGGCGCGGATCGCCATTGTGCCGGGCGGATGATCTTCGCGGAAACGCCGCAGCATGCGCAGGTAGAGGGCGCCGTTGCCCAGCACCCGGCCGGTCGCTTCGGCCGTGTCGAGAATCGCCAGGTGCGGGGCAGGGACGCCCGCGTCGTGCGGCATCAGGGCGCCGTTACTTGGTGGTGAACGACCAGCTCAGCGACACCGGCACGCCATCGGCGCTGCCCGTGAACACGACGTCGTAGGTGGTGGCGGCAGCAAGTTTGCTGAGCGGGATGATGGCGGCGGCAGACGGGGGCGTGCGCACATCGCTGGCGTTCTGCAATAACTTCACGGCCAGATTGCTGCCGTTGCGGGGCTTGATGGTAAAACTGCTGACACTGACAATGGCGTTATTGTCGGCATGCACGCTGACGGGATAGCCGACTTCGTTGACGCTGTCGACCGGATCGGGTTCTTCCTGGTCGCTGAAAAAATTCGGCTGCACCCCGGTCTGGCCGCTGACAGGCCACACCGCCAGGCGGCCCCGTCCCAACCCGGGTCCAGTGCCATTGTTGGCGACGAAGTCGGCCGTAAAATAGGTGTAGTTGCGCGAGGTAGTGGCCGAACCCGTGCCGATTTCCTTGTAGCCGGGATGGAAAATGACGAAGCGGTGATAAATCGCCGTGATGAGTTCTTCCGCCATGAAAAAGCCGGAGGTGTTGGTGGTGGCGGAAATGACTTCGCCGTCGGCAAAGTTGCTTGGATTCAGGTGCAGCCCGGCCGAGGCCAGGCGGGCCTCCAGGCTGGCGCCCGTGTAGCCGTCCGCCTTGCTGTCTTCGCTGTGGGTGATGGTGTTATTGAGGCGCTGGTAATCGGAATGGCTTTGCGCGGCCTGTTCGACCTGGGCATTCAGCGTCAGCGTCGACATGCCCATCTGTGCGCGCCGGTAGTTGATCCAGTTGCGCCCATCGATGGCGACATTCGATACAGTGGCAGGCGCGCCCGCGTACGGCGAGGTGTCGAAACTGTTGGCCGACGCGGTGCTGGACGGGGAAGCCGCCTGCACGGTGGCCGTGCTGTTGACCCCGCTCGTGTCACCGCCCGTGCCGCCGCCGCCGCACGCGCTGAGCACGGCAGCCGCGAAAGCGGTCGACAATAGGCGGCGGCAGGCAGCGGGGCTCATGAAGGGTCCGAAATGTAAGGAAATGTAAAGTAGGACAATTCTAGGCCATTCCATACCGAAAAGGACGATTGCTTGCCAGAAATATAACAAGCCTGTTGTAGCCGCGCCCTGTAAAATAGCCAACATTGCCGCCAATTGAAGACAAAGCGAGACCGCATGCTAAAACCCACCCGCCAGCAACGCATGGCGCGCGCCAAGTTTGCCCTGCCCAGCATGGTCACCCTGCTGTCGATTGCTTGTGGTTTCGGCAGCATCGTTATTTCGGTCGACAATGCGCAACCAGGGTTGCCTGCCGACTATCGCCTGGCCGCCATCCTGCTGGTGCTGGCCGGCGTGTTCGATGCGCTCGATGGCTTTGTTGCCCGCGCCACCAACACGCAGTCCGATTTCGGCATGCAACTCGACTCCATTGCCGACGTGATGAATTTCGGCTGCGCGCCGGGGCTTTTGCTGTACTGTTACGGCTTCGCCCAGTTCGGCCAGCAGCATCCGACCCTGCTGCGCGCCGGCGGGATTGCCTGCTTTATATTTGTCGCCTGCGGCGCATTGCGCCTGGCCCGTTTCAATGTCAGCGTGGGCCGCACCGATCCTCGCTACTTTGTCGGCATGCCCATCACGGCCGGCGCCGCCTGCGTGGCCGCCGTCGTGGTCGCCTGGCCGGCGCCGGTGACGACGATGTTGCACGCCTGGCTGGTGATCTTGTTGATGGTGGCGGTGGGCACGCTGATGGTCTCGACGGTGCGCTTCCCCAGCTCGAAGCAGCCGAAAAGCAAGTGGCTGCTGCTGGTGCTGGCAGTCAACCTGGCGCTGCTGGCGTGGCTGCAGACCCGGTATTTCGTGCTGTTCTTTGTGGTCTACGTGAGCCTGACTTTATTGCTCAATCTGGCGTGGCTGCAGGGATTCTCGAAAATTCCCCCGCCTGAGATGTTCGAAGACTAGGCAAACTTGTCGAGCATTGCCGCCAGCCTTGCTGCGCTGGTGCGCGCCTCGGCCAGATCCTGGGCGTTGTGGCTTTGATTGACCAGGCTGCTGGTCAGCAGTTGCACGAAGGAGCGGTCGAGCGCCTTGCGCGCCGCCGCCATCTGCTGGGCGACCGCGTCGCAGTCCGACGGCGCCTGCGCGAGCGCGATCAATTTTTGCACGCCCCGCAACTGTCCCTCGATACGCGCGAGGCGATTGAGCAAATCTTTCTTTTGCTGGGCGCTGAGGGCGCTGCCTTCGACGATTTTCAGTGCGCTGTCAGGCATGCCGTGCTCCTCAGGCCACTTCGTGTCCGCGGGCGGCGCGCAAAATGGCGAACCAGTCGGGACGGCTCAAACTGACACTGGCGCCACGCACGGCCAGGGCAATCGAGTCGATCTTGCCGCTGCCCGTCAGGGGAATCGGCCGGCACGGCAGGCGCATGATCCACGCGAACACGACGCTGGCAAAGGGCTGCTCGAGGCGGTCTGCAATTTGCTGGATGACCAGGCGGCATTGTTCTGCGCGGGCATCTGTGCCCGTGAACAGGCGGCCGCCTGCAAGGGGCGACCAGATCATCGGTGCAATGCCCTTGTCCTGCAGACCATCAAAAGTTTCGTCAAACAGGGGCGCCACGTGCAGGGGAGAAAACTCCACCTGGTTAGTCGCCAGGGGAACCCGCCGCTGCAGGCTTTCAAACTGGTGCCGGCTGAAATTCGATACGCCGACGTGGCGCACCTTGCCGGCCTTGATGAGTCCCGAGAAAGCTTCGGCCATCTCGTCAAAATCCATCAGGGGATCGGGACGGTGGATCAGCAGCAGGTCGAGGTGATCGGTGCGCAACTGGCGCAGCGAGTGTTCAGCGGAGGCGACGATGTGTGCGGCGCTGGTGTCGTAATGTTGGATCGTGTGTTCGGGACGGGCGGGCGAGACCAGCTTGATGCCGCATTTGCTGATCAGCTGCATGTGATTGCGCAGATGGGGCGCCGCCTGCAGCGCTTCGCCGAACAGGGCTTCCACGCCGTAGCCGCCGTAGATGTCGGCGTGATCGAAACTGCTCACGCCCAGTTCCAGGCATTGCTCGATCAGGCGCACCCGCTCGGCGACGGACATGTGCCAGTCGCCCATGCGCCACATGCCGGCGACGATGCGGGACAGGCCCAGGCCGCCGGTGTTGATGAGCGGACCGTCGGGATGGTCGAACAAGGTCGTCGGCATGGCGGGCATCTTATTTAAACATCAGGCGCAGCGAATCCCAGCCGCGGCCGAAGATCGATGCCTGGGGCACTTCTTCCAGCGCGACCACTGGCAACTCGAGGATGGGCTTGCCATCGACAGTCATCTTCAGGCTGCCGACCTTGCCGTGCAGAGCCAGCGGTGCGACCAGGGGATCCTTGCGCTCGAGCACAGGTTTCATTTTGCCCGCTACACCTTTTGGCACCGTCACCAGCACGTCGTTCGCAAAACCGATTTTCACGTTCGGCTTGCTGCCTTTCCACACCTCGGGGGTCTGGATGGCCTGGCCCTTCGCATACAGCTTGACGGTGTCAAAATTCTGGAAGCCCCAGTTGAGCAGCTTCTGGCTTTCCTGGGTACGCGCCGAGTCGGACGTCGTGCCCAGCACCACGGAAATGAGGCGGCGCTCGCCCTGGGTGCCGTTCGGACGGTGAGCCGAGGCAATCATGCAGAAGCCCGCATTTTCCGTGTGGCCAGTCTTCATGCCATCCACGGTGGGATCGAGCCACAGCAGGCGGTTGCGGTTGGGCTGGGTGATCTTGTTATACGTAAAACTTTTAACGGAGTCGATCTTGTAGAACTCCGGGAAATCCTTGATCACGCGGGCGGCGAGGGTCGACAGGTCTTGCGCCGTCGAATAATTTTCCGGGCTGGGCAGGCCGTGCGGATTGGCAAAATGCGAATTTTTCATGCCGATGCGCTGGGCTTCGCGGTTCATCAATTCGACGAACGCGGCCTCATCGCCAGCAACAGCCTCGGCCAGGGCGACGGCGGCATCATTACCCGACTGCACCATCAAGCCGTACAGCAGGTCATTGATTTTGACGGGGGTGGCCGGGTCAATAAACATTTTTGAGCTGCTGGCGTCGACCTTCCACGCCTTGACGGAGACATTGACCATCTGGTTCAGGTCGATCTTCTTGTCGCGCAGCGCCTGGAAGGTGACGTAAGCCGTCATCACCTTGGTCAGCGAAGCCGGTTCGATACGGGCGTTGGGGTCTTGTGCTGCGATCACCTGGCCGCTGGTGGAGTCGAGCAGGATCCACGACTTGGCGGCAATGGTAGGCGGCGGCAGGGTTTGCGCGACGGCCGCGCTCATGATCGCGAGACTGGCGGCAAAAGCCGCAAAATATTTTTTCATGGATTCAGTGAGGAATGACGTGTAAAGGCGCAGGCAATGTCCCGGGGACATTGCCGTGGAAGAAGGAGCCCAATTATAGCGGCGTTCTTCGCCGAATCAACGCTAATCGCGCCGCCACATTTGCGTGACGAGGTTCTTGATGTGCCCCAGCTTGCGATGAAAGAAATGGTCGGCGCCGGGAATGACGATCACGGGGATGTCTTGCGGGCGGGCCCAGTCGATCACATCGGCGAGAGGAATCGTGTCATCCGTTTCCCCGTGGATCAGAATGGTGTCGCCGGGAATGTCGACCATGTCCCATTTCTTGGCGGCGGCGCCCACCAGCACGAGGCGCTCCGCGGGCGTGCCGGCAGCGGCGAGGCGCTGGGCGAAGCGCGATTGCACGAAGGTGCCGAAGGAAAAGCCGGCCAGCGCGACAGGCAAGCCGGGGTATTGCGCCACCATGTGCCGGTACATCAGTTCCATATCGTCCGTCTCGCCGATGCCGTTGTCGTGCACGCCTTCCGAGCCGCCCACGCCTCGAAAGTTAAACCGCACCGCCACGTAGCCGATGCCGACAAAGGTGCGCGCCAGGGCGTGGGCCACCTTGTTGTCCATGGTGCCGCCGTAGAGCGGATGGGGATGGGCCACCAGTGCAATGCCGCGCGGCCTTGTGTAAAGCTCGGCATCAGGGTGGTCAATCACGCACTCCATATTGCCGGCGTGACCTGCGAGGGAAAATCGTTCAGTGTGTTTGCTCATGGGCTTGCAGATTCAGATTCAGATTCGGGTTCAGATTTTGAGGCGTTCGACGACTTTGCCGCCGGCCAGGTGGCTGTCGACGATTTCATCGATGTCGCTGTTATCGACATAGGTGTACCAGGTGCCTTCGGGATAGACGACCAGCACCGGGCCCTCTTCACAGCGGTCGAGGCAGCCGGCCTGGTTGACGCGGATCTTGCCGTGGCCATTCAGGCCCAGCGCCTTGACCCGCGATTTGCAGTGTTTCTGCGCGGCGTGGGCGCCCTGCTGGCCGCAGGACTGGCGGCCGTCTTCGCGCATATTGGTGCAGAAAAAGACGTGCTTTTCGAAATAAGGTTTGTCGCTCATGGGCTTGTCGGTTTGAAATCGGTTCGCGTACGGGTAATTCGCATGATACCCCCTCACTGGCGATTGAGTTTGTGGGACGGGAGCAGTAAATACCAGAGGGCGAAGAAGGGCCACATCAGGGAAAGGAACTGGGCCGCCCCATTAAAGTTGAGGAATTTGCCCTGCACCCAGCCCTGCAGCGTGGACACGAAATAGGGATTGGCAGGAATTGAATTGACCACTACCAGGCTCAGCAGAATTGTCACCATGGCCAGGCGGCGCTGCGCCACCTGGGGCGCAAACGCCAGTCCGGCCAGCAAAATGGCCCCGATCAGGATGCCGCCCTGGGCGCCTGGCGTAATCCACACATAGGCGTTATCAGGCATGAACAGGAGCGAACTGGCCAGGGTTTTCATGACGAGCGCGGCGGCCAGGATGATCAGCATCAGCAGCAGGCGCGGCGCACCAGGGCGCAGCAGGCATAGCATGATCAGCACGGCGCCGGCCATGCCGCAGGCTGTGATGATGGTTTCGGAAAGCCAGTACTGCTCCACCGTCATGGCGGCGCCGGGATGGAGCATGGCGACCAGGTCGATCTCGCGCTCGAGCCAGTCGGACAGCCACTCGGACAGGATCGGCAGCACCTGACCATTGCCAAACAGGTAGTTCTGCGGATAGATCTGGGCCAGTGGCCACAGGGCTACCAGCACCAGGCCCTGGCTGGCATGCTGGGCAAACCAGGCTTCGCGAATTTTCAGCAGGCGGCTGTGGTTGAGATATTTTCTCGCGCCGGCCGCGCCGATAAAGGCGCCGATGAAGCAGCCGACCGAGTTGGTAAGGAAGTCGAGGTTGGAGGGTACTCGGCTGGGCAGGTAGGTCTGCACCGCTTCCATCGTCCCCGACACCAGCACGCCCAGCAAGGCTGTCACCAGCACGGCCCACATCCCGCGCAGACGCGGATTCAAGGATGGCACCAGCAGCATGCCGAGCGGGATGTAGCCGACCACGTTGACGCCCACATCGAACGCCGTCCAGTAGCGCGGCGGCACCATCGTCAGGAAGGCAAACGGCGACAGGCCGGTGCTGCGCCAGCCCGAGAACGGAAACCAGCTCGCGTAGACAATCAGCAGCAGGTAGGCCAGCAGGGCGGCGCGGGCGATGGGCGAACCGCGCCGGCGCTCGGGCCGCTCTGGCGCCGCTGGCGCTGGCGTCGGCGCCGCAGGTTCGTCCTTCTTTTCCGTCATTGCTTGCGCTGCTGCGCCGTGGCGAGCCAGGCGATCATCTCGGCCGCCACTGCGTCCGTGGCCTGGGCCAGCGCGCGCGCGCCGCCGCCGGCATCGGCCGTCACGGCGGCGACCTTGCGGCTGAAGGTGTGCTGGTCGATCAGGGTGCGGCCCTGGAACAGGGAAGCGCGCATCACCACTTCACCATAGCTGGAAGCGGTGCTTTCAAACGTGTGCGTGAAGTCGTCGACGTCGATGCGCAGCAGCGGCACCCCGGTTGATGCATCGGTGGCCGACAAGACCTTGATGCCCGCCTGGCCTACCCGCGATTTGAAACGCTGGGTCAGCAGCTGCAGCGGCGTGGTGGTCCAGCGGCTGTTCGCATACGGGCGCGCCTGCAGGGGATCGGCGTAATTGAGGCGGTAGTACATGCGCTCATTGTCGAAGGCCGGATTGCCGGTAACGTCGGTCAGCACCAGGGCGGGGTAGACGGCGGCCGCGGCCGCGATCGCCGGTGGCGCAGCGCCCACGCGCGAGGTCGAGCCGAAATCGTAGGTGATGTTGTTGTTGGGTGACTTGCCGCTCGATGCGCAGCCGCTCAATGCGACAGCGAAGGCCAGCAGCGTGGCGCCGAGGATGCGTTGAATATGTGGGTGCATGAAGGCTCCTTATTTGGCCGGGGCGACAAAACCGGGTTCGCCCGGTCCCGGGGTGGCGGGGGAATTGCCGAAGATGAGACCCTGCGGCCGATCCGACAGCGAGTTCGCGGTACGCTTGACCGCCCGCAGCGAAGTTCTCGCCTCATCCGTCATCGATACCACGTGGGGCAGCGTTTCGAGCGTCAGGTCGGACGTCACGTCTTCCAGGTTGCCGCCCACCCGGTCAATGGTGGCGGTGAGCTTTTTGATGGGACCATCGGGCGCCTGCAGGCTGCTGGCCAGCTGGTCGATATTTTTCGTCATCTTCGTCGCGCTCGACGACAGATCATTGAACGAGTCCAGGCTCTTTTCCACTTTCGCCGTCAGCTCCGGCATGCGTTTCAAGGTGGGTTCGAGTTGCTTGGGCAGTTCAGCGTAGGCGTCGGCCGTCTTGCCCACTTTTTCAAAGGCGCCGATGATGGCCTGCTGGTTCTTGTCGCTCAGGAGCTCGTTGACCTTGGTGGTGATCTGGTCGGTCTTCTCGAGGATCACCAGGCCGCGCTTTTCCAGCTGATCGAGCAGGCCCGGACGCAGTGGCACGGCGGCCAGGTGCTCCTTGTCGCTTTTGAGCAGGGGCGAACCGGTCTTCTCGTCATCAAGCTGGATGAAGGCGATGCCCGTCACGCCCTGGTAGCCCAGGGTGGCGAAGGTGGATTTCGTCATCGGCGTTTCGGGATCGACCGAGAGGCGGATGACGATCTGGCCGGCCACCGCAGGGTTGAAGTTGATGTCGTCGACCCGGCCCACTTCGAGGCCCCGGTAGCGCACCGCGGCCTGCGGGTTCAGGCCGGGAATCGACTGGGTGGTGGCGATCACGTAAGGCACCCGTTCGGTGCGGTCGCGGTTGAACCAGAGCCCTGCAAGCACTGCCGCAATCAGCAGGGCGATGGTAAAGAAGCCGGTCATGAGGGCGTGCGATCTGTTTTCCATTATCTGTTCTCCGGTGCGTGCTCGGGCGGGACGGCCTGATCTGGCGGAGCGTCCTGCCGCTCATGTGCCAGCCGGTCCTGCTGCAGTTTCTGTTCCTGCTCCTGCTGTTGGACGTCTTCCTCGTGCTGGCGCACTTCCTCGTCATGCTCGTCGAGCACCTCGAGGGCGCGCTGGCCGCGCGCGCCAAGGAAGAATTGTTTGATGAAGGGATGGTCGACCGCCAGCACGTCCCGGGTGGGACCGATGGCAATCACGTGTTTTTCTGCCAGCACGGCGATGCGGGTCGACAGCGCGAACAGGGTGTCGAGATCGTGCGTCACCATGACCACCGTCAGCCCCAGTTCGCGGTGCAGCGAGTGGATCAGCGCGACAAAGGCGTCCGACAGGTCGGGATCGAGTCCGGCCGTGGGCTCGTCGAGAAACAGCAGCTGGGGCTCCAACGCCAGCGCGCGCGCCAGCGAGGCCCGCTTGATCATCCCGCCCGACAGGTCCGCCGGCATTTTATACGCGTGTTCCACGCCCAGGCCGACCATCGTCATTTTCAGGAGGACCGCATCATGAATCACGTCTTCGGGCAGGGCGCGCAGTTCGCGCATGGGCTGGGCGATATTGTCGAACACCGTCAGGGCCGAATACAGCGCGCCCTGCTGGAACAGCATGCCCCAGTGATTGCGCATGGCGCGCAGCTGGTCGGCGCCGGCTGCGCTGATGTCTTCGCCGAACACCTTGACGGTGCCGCGGGTGGGATGTTCGAGGCCCAGCATCTGGCGCAGCAGCACGGTTTTGCCGGTGCCGGAGCCGCCCACGATCGACAGGATCTCGCCCTTGTAGATTTCCAGGTTCAGATCCTGGTGCACCACGGTTTTGCCAAACTTGGTCCACAGGCCGTCGATCTCCACCAGCGGCGGGCCGACGTCCTCGGTCGGCATCATGGTCAGTTTCGGCGGCGCGCGCTTTGCTTTGGCCAGGTCTTTGGTGGCGTCGTTCATCAGAACCCCACGCCGCTGAAGATAATGGCAAACACCGCGTCGGCCAGGATCACGACCGTGATGGCAGTGACGACGGAGGTGGTGGTGCCCACGCCCAGGCTCTCCGTATTCGGCTTGATGCGCAAACCAAAATGGCAGGACACCAGCGCAATCAGCATGCCGAACACGCAGCCTTTCAACAGGCCGATCGAGTAGTTCGCCAGCGGTACCGCGTCCGGCAGCTTCTGGATGAAGTAGCGCGCCGACAGTCCAAGTTCGATCTTCGCCGAGATCATCCCGCCGATCAGGGCCATCGCATCGGTCCACACCACGATCAGCGGCATCGAGATGGCCAGGGCCAGCACCTTCGGCAGGATCAGGCGGAAGCCATGCGAAATCCCCATCACCAGCATGGCGTCCAGTTCTTCGGTCACCCGCATCACGCCCAGCTGCGCCGTGATCGAGGAGCCGGAGCGGCCCGCCACCAGGATGGCCGCTAGCAGCGGCCCCAGTTCGCGGATCACGCTCATGCCGAGGATGTTGACGAGGTACATATCGCCGCCGAACATGCGCAGCTGCTGGGCCGACAGATACGACAGCACGACCCCGATCAGAAAGCCGACTAGAGCCGTGATGCCAAGCGCCTGGAAGCCCGCATGAAAAATATTCGCGGAGATTTCGCGCCACGGCCCGTTGACGGGATTGCGGATGAAGCGGCCGAAGTCCTGCACCACCTGGCCAATCAATTTGATGAAGCCTTGCAGATGCTCGAAGAAGCGCATCATCGCCAGGCCCAGCTTCATGACGAAATTGAGCCGGCTCGATTTGATGCGGGGCGCGGCGGCCTTGCTGGCCTCTTCAATGCGCTTGAACAGTTCTTCCTGGCGGGGGCCGAGCACCAGCTGTTCCGGGCGCTGCTTGCCCCAGGCGTTCCAGAATAACTGGGCGCCAATATGGTCCATGCCGGTCACCTGCGACAGATCCCAGGTGTGGCTGCCGCTCTTTGCATCGGCCAGTTGTTTGGTGAGGGCCTTGATGGCGCGCCGCTCGCCGAGCGCGTGCACCTGCCAGATGCCGGAAGCGACGATGGCGTCGGATCCGCCGGCGTCGCTATGTTGGGTGCTTAACGTTGGCGCGTTTTCAATTGGCATTACGCCAGTGTATAAGAGGTTGGCTTCGGCTGCTATATATGTTCTGTAGTGTGCGTCAGGCGGCCAGGTGGCGCGCCTGGCGCTGCGGAACGGCCACCGCCGGCCTGCTTTCTGTCTTGACGGCAGCGCCTTCGATTTTCCCAGCGTAATCGCGCTGTACCAGGTCGAGCGCGGCTTCGCGCGGCATGCCTTGCACCTGCAGCCATTTGCAGACCAGGGTCGCCAGGCGATCCAGCGCAATGCGGTGGGTGGCGTCGGTCTGCCCGTAGATCCAGTCGCTGAAGGCCATGAAGTTTTCAAACGGCGCCTCCCCCAGCATCTGCACGATGGTGTGCTGGAATCGGCCCGAATTGGCCACCAGGTCCCAGTAACGGGCAAAGCGCACCAGCCGCAGCATGGTATTGAAATCGATCGTGCTGGTGGCGAGGATGGTATAGGGCGGATAGGGATCGAACACCATGCGGTAGTTGTCCGTATGGCGGATGATCGGCGTGCCGCGCAGCCTTTTTAAAATGCCGAACTGGATTTCATGGGGTTTCAAAGCCACCAGCTGATTGAAACCGCGCGCAAAGCTGGCGACATCTTCGCCCGGCAGGCCGGCAATCAGGTCCACGTGCAGGTGGGCGTGGGAGTGCTCGCACAGCCAGCGGATGTTATCGGCCGCCTTGGCATTGTCCTGCTTGCGGCTGACCAGCGCCTGCACCTCGGGATTAAAGCTCTGGATGCCGATCTCGAACTGCAGTGCGCCGGGCGGGAATTTGGCAATCCCCTCCTTGAGTGCGTCGGGCAGGTGGTCGGGCACCAGCTCGAAATGGGCATAGACCGGATCGTCAGGATGGGCCGCCAGCTTATCGAGGAAGAACTGCATGATCTTCAGGCTGGTCTTGATGTTCAGATTGAAGGTGCGGTCGACGAATTTGAAAAGGCGGGCGCCCCGCGCGTACAGGCCATCCAGTTCGGCCAGAAAGGCGTCGAGCTGGAATGGCCAGGCCGTCTTGTCCAGCGCCGACAGGCAGAACTCGCATTTGAAGGGACAGCCGCGCGAAGCCTCTACATATAAGGTGCGATGGGCGATGTCATGGTCCGAGTACAGCGAATACGGCAGCGCTATATCGGCCAGGGGCGGCTGCACGCCCGCGTGGATTTTCATCAGCGGCTGCGGGCCATTGAGGATTTGCCGGCACAGCGCGGGGAAGGTCACATCGCCCCAGCCCGTTACGACGTAATCAGCCAGGCGGACGATCTCCTGGTCCCCCGTCTCATGCGACACTTCCGGTCCGCCAAGGATGATGGTTACTTCCGGCGCCACGCGCTTGAGCATGGCGACGACGCGGGTGGTTTCTTCCACGTTCCATATATAGATACCGAAACCGATGATGCGCGGCTGATGCGCAAGCAGGCGTTCGACGATCTCGGTGGTTTTTGCGCCGATCACGAACTCATGCAGGCTCGTCGCGCCCGTTAGCTCCCCCATGTTGGCAAACAGGTAACGCAAGCCGAGCGAAGCGTGGGCGTAGCGAGCGTTGAGGGTGGAAAGCAGAATGGTCATTGCAGGGCGGCATCGGGAAATCGCCATTTTACGCCGTCAATCCCGCGCTGGCCGAGTGCCGCCGAAACGGTACGCTTCAGGTGCGCGAACGGCAGCATCCGCCGGTGAACCCCTCAGCGCTGCAGCGTGCCTTGCTTCTGCATCATGACGCACGGATCGGACGCCTGGCTTTCCAGCGTCTGCCCCATATTGCGCGCGCGCGTCTGCATCTGCGCCATGTAGGCGTCGTGAAAGCTGCGGCATTGCGCCACGGTAGTGACGCTGTTCATTCTGTCGCTATAGTTTTGCTGCTCTTGCGGCGTCATCATGGCCCAGCCTGGAACGCTGGTCGGCTCGAAGCGCGCCGCGCCGCTGGCAGCCTGGCTTCCGTTTGCGGTAGACGCTGCCCCGGCGCCTTGGCTAGTGGTCGCGCCGGATGCCGCCCCTGCACCGGGGGAAGTTG
>JBJMVV010000053.1:0-55554 GCA_045810505.1 Massilia sp. | reverse complement strand
GACGCTGAGCCGAAGCCATCACGCCTGCAACATACTTGTACGACACAAGCTTGTTGGGACGCAGGTGCACTTCCGGCTGGTCTGCCTGGGCTGCCACGTTGGCCAGCTTGGCTTCCAGCGCTGCACGATCCGGCACAGCCACGTTGTCCCACAAAATCGTACCGTCGAAATCGACATCGATGGTGACGACGACTGGTTCGGTGGTCGGTGGCGGTGGATTGCCAACCGGCATATTCAGATTGACCGAATGGTTTTGCTTCGGAATCGTGATAATCAACATGATAATCAAGACCAACATCACGTCGATCAAGGGTGTCATGTTCATTTCCATCATTGGTTCCGGATCAGCGTTTTTGCTGCCGGAGCCTGAACCGACGTTCATACTCATGGTGTGTCCTTTAAAAATGTCGGGGCCCCGCACTGCCCGGCCTGTACTGCCAGCCGGGCTGCGCGGGAAGGGGATCAGCCCTTGTCAGGCGGTTCGGTGATGAAACCGACCTTCTGGACCCCAGCACGTTGTGCCGTGTAAATCACCTTGCCGATGTACTCGTACTTGGTTTCTTGATCGCCACGTACGTGCACTTCTGGTTGAGGCAGCTTAACCGACTCTTTTTTCAGGAACTCGAACAGTTCGTCCGTGTTCGCCAGCTTTTTCTGGTTCCAGTACATATCGCCGTCTTTGTTGACCACGATATTGACGTCTTCCGGCTTGGTCTTGGCAGCCTGGTTGGTCTCGATTGGCAGCTGAATCTTCTGCAACTTCAACACGACCGGGCTGGTAATCAGGAAGATGATCAGCAGAACCAACATGATGTCGACTAGCGGCGTCGTGTTGATTTCTGACATGACTGCATCTTCTTCTCCGCTATCGGAGCCGACGCTCATCGACATGATTTATCCAATCTTTTTGGCGGTCGCACCTGCCAGACGGCCAGCTTCGCTGGTCGACATTGCGCCCGAAATCAGCACCGAGTGTACGTCAGCCGAGAACGAACGGACGTCTTCCATGGCGCTCTTGTTACGACGAACCAGCCAGTTGTAACCCAGAACGGCTGGAACAGCGACGAACAGACCGAAGGCGGTCATGATCAGTGCTTCACCAACTGGACCTGCAACCTTGTCGATCGATGCGTTACCGGTCATACCGATGTTGGTCAGCGCGCCGTAGATACCCCACACCGTACCGAACAGACCGATAAATGGTGCGGTCGAACCGACGGTTGCCAGGAACGACAGGCCATCTTGCAGACGCGACTGAACTTTCTCAACAGCGCGCTGGATCGACATGGTCACCCAGGTCGACAGGTCGATCTGCTCGAGCAGGGCGCCGTCGTGGTGCTGGGTTGCCTTGGTGCCGGTTTCAGCGATGAAGCGGAATGGCGAGCCTTCTTTCAGGGAAGCCGAACCAGCAGCGATCGAATTGGCTTTCCAGAACTTGGCCTGGGTTTCCTTCGACTGCTTGAAGATTTTCATCTGGTCGAGCAGCTTGGTGATGATGATGTACCACGAACCCATCGACATCAGCGACAGGATGATCAGGGTTGCGCGTGGAACGAAACCGCCAGCCCAGACAGCCTGGATACCGAATGGGTTCTCGACTTCTTCCTTGGCGCCAGCTGGTGCGGCGGCAGGCGCTGGAGCAGCAGCGGCGTCGGCAGCTGGTGCGGCGGCCGGAGCGGCAGCAGCGTCAGCGGCTGGTGCCGAAGCGGCAGGGGCTGCGGCTGCGTCGGCAGCTTTAGGGGCGTCGGCAAAGGCAGGTGCGGACACCAGCGCGCTCGCTGCGGTGACCGAGAACAGGACAGCCGCCAGGACTGCGGACAAACGGGTATTCTTAAACATGCTTCCTCCAAATATATAAAATAATCAGTTCGCTGAACATAAAGACAACGAAAAATCACAGGTTGGGACGTTGCTCTGTCCCGGGTTTATTCCAGCGTCCAGACATATTGCATTTGCATCCACGCCTTTTCAGGCTTGCCGTCGGTCGTGCCCGGCTTGAAGCGGCATTTGCTGATACCCGTCACAGCGGCCTTATCCAGTTCACGGAAGCCACTTGATTTCAGGATCTTCGAATCGGCAACACGGCCATCTTCGGCGACCAGGAATTGCAGCGTCACAGTACCGGTCTCTTCGTTACGCAGGGAAGCTTTCGGCCACTCTGGTTTTGCGCACGTATTGAAATCGGCCACTGCGGCGACGCGCACAGGGTTCGGATTTGCCGGTGCTGGCGGCGCGGCCGGTGCTGGCGGCGCCTTGTTCAGCTCGTTCGACAGCGGCTTGGCCTGCGACGACACGGCGATGGTGCTCTGTTGCGGAGGAGGCTGCTGCACGTTCACCTCGACAGGAGGGATGAACGGTGGCGGCGGGGCCTTCATTTCCGGCGGTGGCGGCGGTGGCGGAATTTCTTTCGGTGGGGGAGGCGCCTTCTCCTCAATGATCTTGGTCTCTACCGCTTCAGCCATCTTGGTGACCATGCGCTTGCCGAGACCGGTAATGATCCCGTAAGCGACCAGCACGTGCAAGAGGATGACAATGGTGATCCCAGTGACATTCTTCCCTGGCTGCTTATCATGCGAAAAATTCATGCCTGCTTTCTCCAATACCAACTCTTTTGTTCCTACTAAACCCACAAAACACGACGAGACCTACGGCCGCATCCGGGACATCGGCGAATTATACCTACGAATTCTTTTTTGCACATACATTTTTAATGCTGCAAACGTCTGCTATCTCACAGTGAAAATGATGTTTACCCGCCTATATTTCACGCGTTACGCTGCGGTGCAGCATGGCCTGAAATCGCCCATGAATGGCGCGATTTCCAGTGCCGTGGTGCACCAAACAAGTGCAAGTTAGGCCGCGGCGCAAATCAGAAAACTTTCAACACCCAAAAACGATCAATAACGTACACCCTACGGTTCCGGCGTGGCGATATTGCTAACTATAGGAGCTTTGCCCATCGCGTGGCGTACGCTTGAAACCGCTGCCGGGTCTGCCGGTATGTATTGTCACCGTGCTACCCATATAGCATGCGGTGATGGGTGGGCGAAGTGTTGATATATCTATACAAGGACGCATCAACCGCGCGACGGCCTGTCGAAGCGGCAGGGGGGAGACTTAATTGCGCCCCATGCAGGGTCGGCAAGGCGAACCTGACAGTCAAATAGTATAGCGCGAACCGGGGAGGGAGATGAAAGACGGCGCCGCCCGGAAGCGGCTGGCGCCGTTGACGGCAGAGCGGGCGGCGCCGCTGCTGCCGTACTGCTTAGTGGCGGCCGCGTTTTTCGCGCCGTACTTCCAGGCTGCTGACGACATTGCCATTGGGATCGACCGTTTCCAGGTGAACGTCGAAGCCCCACAGTCGGGCCACGTGGCGCAGTACTTCCTGCGCCTGCTGGTTCAGCGGACGGCGCTGGAACTGGGTATGGCGCAGGGTGAGGGCGCGGTCATCACGGGTGTTGACCTGCCAGACCTGGATGTTCGGCTCGCGGTTGCCCAGGTTATATTGCTCGGCCAGTTGCTGGCGGACGTAGCGGTAGCCCCGCTCGTCGTGGATGGCTGAAATCTGCAGCTTTTCCTTGCGGTCGTCGTCCAGCACGGCAAAGAAGTGGAAATCGCGGATCAGCTTGGGCGAGAGGTACTGGGCGATGAAGCTTTCATCCTTGAAGTTGCGCATGGCGAAGTCGAGCGTCGTGCGCCAGTCGCTGCCGGCCATCTGGGGAAACCATTCGCGGTCTTCCGGGGTGGGGTCTTCGCAGATGCGGCGGATGTCGCTCATCATGGCGAAGCCCAGAGCGTAAGGATTGATACCACTGTAATAAGGGCTGGTGGCCGAGGGCTGGAACACGACGTTGGTATGGCTTTGCAAAAACTCCATCATGAAGCCGTCGCCGACGATGCCTTCTTTATATAGCTGCTGCAGGATGGTGTAGTGCCAGAAGGTGGCCCAGCCTTCGTTCATCACCTGGGTCTGGCGCTGCGGGTAGAAATACTGGGAAATCTTGCGAGTGATGCGCACCAGTTCGCGCTGCCAGGGTTCCAGCAGGGGCGCGTACTTTTCAATAAAGTACAGCAGGTTTTCCTCGGGCTCGAGGGGAAAGCGGGGCGGCGGCGCATCGAGCGCCTGCTCGTCGCGCCGCGGCACGGTGCGCCACAGGGCATTGACCTGGGATTGGGCATACTCCTCGCGCTCTTTTTGCCGGGCATTTTCCTGGGCCAGCGAGAGCTTGGCCGGCCGCTTGTAGCGGTCCACCCCGTAGTTCTGCAGGGCGTGGCAGGAATCGAGCACCTGTTCGACGGCGTCGATGCCGTGCCGCTGCTCGCACTCGGCAATATAGTTTTTCGCAAACACCATATAGTCGACGATGGCGTCTGCATCGGTCCAGGTGCGGAACAGGTAATTACCCTTGAAGAAGGAATTGTGCCCGTAGGCCGCGTGGGCAATCACCAGCGCCTGCATGGTGAGGCTGTTTTCCTCCATCAGGTAGGCGATGCAGGGATTGGAGTTGATGACGATTTCGTAAGCGAGGCCCATCTGGCCCCGTTTATAGCTTTTCTCCGTCGACAGGAAATGCTTGCCGAACGACCAGTGATTGTAGGAGACCGGCATGCCGACGGAGGTGTAGGCATCCATCATCTGTTCAGCCGTGATGATTTCCAGTTGATTGGGGTAGGTGTCGAGGCCAAAACTCTTGGCGACGCGGCGGATTTCTTCGTGCGCGTGTTCGATCAGGTCAAACGTCCATTCTGACTGTTCGGGCAGGGCGCGCGGGTGCTTGGGGTCTCTGGGCATGGTGGCCTCACTTCGGCTGTTTCTTGAACAGTTCGCGGAACACCGGATAGATATCGGCCGGCGTGACGATCTTTTGCATGGCGAAATTGCTGTGGTGGTCCGCCACTTCGGCGTACTGTTCCCATAAATTCTGTTGCGGTCCGTCGGTGATTTCGACGTAGGTGTAGTACTGCACCTTGGGCATGATGGCGTTGATCAGGAGCTGTTTGCACAGGACCGAATCGTTGTCCCAGTTGTCGCCGTCGGACGCCTGGGCGACGTAGCTGTTCCAGTCGCCGCTGCCGTAGCGCTCGTTGAGGATCTTTTGCAGCAGGTTCAGGGCCGAGGACACCACGGTGCCGCCCGACTCGCGCGAATGGAAAAATTCATCCTCGTCCACTTCCGCCGCGGCCGTATGGTGGCGGATGAACACCACCTCGATTTTGTCGTAGGCGCGCTTGAGGAACAGGTAGAGCAGAATGAAGAAGCGCTTGGCCGTGTCCTTGCGGCTCTCATCCATCGAGCCCGACACGTCCATGATGCAGAACATGACGGCCTGGGTCGACGGCTTCGGCACTTTGATGCGATTGCTGTAGCGCAGGTCGAACGGGTCGATGAAGGGGATCGCGAGCAGGCGCGTGTGCAGATGGTGGATCAGTTTTTTCAATTCCAGCACCTGCGGATCGTCCAGCTCGGCGCCGCCTTCGAGCAGGCGCACCAGTTCGTGTTCCGCTTCGGTCAGGGCTTTGCGGGGCTTGCCGCCCACGGCAATGCGCCGGCCCAGCGCGCCGCGCAGGGAGCGCAGGACGTGAATGTTCGAGGGGGTGCCGGAAATGTTGTAGCCGGCGCGCTGACTTTTGAGTTCGGGCGTCTGCGCCAGCTGGGTCTTCACCATATTCGGCAGCTCAAGATCCTCGAAGAAATAGTTCATGAATTCTTCGCGCGAGAGCTCGAAAATGAAATCGTCTTCGTTGGTCTGGTCGCTATTGCCAGCCTTGCCGCGGCCACTGCCGCCGCCACTGCGAGGGCGGTTGAACTGATCGCCCTTCTGGTATTCCTTGTTGCCCGGGTTGACCGTTTCCCACACGCCGCCATGGGCATGGCCGAAATTCGGTTCGTTGACGTCCTTGACCGGAATCGACACCTTCTCGCCGTTTTCGATGTCGGTGATCGAGCGGCCCTTGATGGCGCGCCCGACCGCGTCCTTGATCTGGGCCTTGTACCGGCGCAAGAATCGCTCCCGGTTGATCGCAGACTTGTTCTTCCCTTGCAAGCGTCGGTCGATGAGATAAGTCAAAGTGCCTCCTGCTATATGTCGCGGCGGGCCGGCGGCGCACGCACAAGGCGGGCCGCCGACATGTCCATCTTAACCCTTTCAGGTCAGGACGACTTCCGCACACGCAGATACCACTCGCACAGCAAGCGCACCTGTTTTGCCGTGTAGCCTTTTTCGACCATGCGGGCGACGAAATCGGCGTGCTTGTTGGCGTCTTCCGCCGATGCCTTGGCGTTGAACGAGATCACCGGCAGCAGTTCCTCCGTATTCGAGAACATCTTTTTCTCGATCACGGTGCGGAATTTTTCATAGCTGGTCCAGGCCGGATTCTTGCCGCCATTGGTGGCGCGGGCGCGCAGGCCGAAGTTGACGATCTCGTTGCGGAAATCCTTCGGATTTGAAATGCCGGCCGGCTTTTCAATTTTTTCCAGCTCGCTGTTCAGAGAATCGCGGTCGAACGATTCGCCCGTGTCCGGATCGCGGAATTCCTGGTCCTGGATCCAGAAGTCGGCAAACGTGACGTAGCGGTCAAAAATGTTCTGGCCATACTCGGAGTAACTTTCGAGATAGGCCGTCTGGATTTCCTTGCCGATGAAATCAACGTAGCGGTGCGCCAGGTGTTCCTTGATATAGGACATGTAGCGCTGCTCGTTCTCAGGCGCAAACTGCTCGCGCTCGATCTGCTGCTCCAGCACGTAGAGCAGGTGCACGGGATTGGCGGCCACTTCGGTGTTGTCGAAGTTGAATACTTTCGACAGGATCTTGAAGGCGAAGCGGGTCGACAGGCCGTTCATGCCCTCGTCCACCCCGGCGTAATCAACGTATTCATGCATCGACTTGGCCTTGGGGTCGGTGTCCTTGAGGTTCTCGCCATCGTAGACCAGCATTTTCGAGAAGATGCTGGAGTTCTCCGGGTCCTTCAGGCGCGACAGGATCGCAAACTGGGCCATCATCTTCATGGTGCCCGGCGCGCAGGGGGCGTCGACCAGCGAGGAATTACGGATCAGCTTGTCGTAGATCTTGATTTCATCCGACACCCGCAGGCAGTACGGCACCTTGACTATATAGATGCGGTCAAGGAAAGCCTCGTTGTTGCGGTTGTTGCGGAAGGTTTTCCATTCCGACTCGTTGGAGTGGGCCAGCACGATGCCGTCGAACGGAATCGCGCCGAAGCCCTCGGTGCCCTTGTAATTGCCTTCCTGGGTGGCCGTCAGCAGGGGGTGCAGCACCTTGATGGGCGCCTTGAACATCTCGACGAATTCCATCAGGCCCTGGTTGCCCAGGCACAGGCCGCCGGAATAGCTGTAGGCATCGGGATCATCCTGGGCGTAGTCTTCCAGCTTGCGGATGTCGACCTTGCCCACCAGCGAGGAAATATCCTGATTGTTCTCGTCGCCAGGCTCCGTTTTGGAAATGGCGATCTGCTTCAGGATCGAAGGGTAGCGCTTGACCACGCGGAACTTGTTGATGTCGCCATTGAACTCGTGCAGGCGCTTCACCGCCCAGGGGCTGGGGATGGTGCGGAGGTAGCGGCGCGGGATGCCGTAGTCTTCCTCGAGAATGGTGCCGTCTTCCTCCTCGTTGAACAGGCCCAGCGGGGATTCATTGACGGGCGAACCTTTCAGGCAATAGAAAGGCACTTGTTCCATGAGGGATTTGAGTTTTTCCGCAATCGACGATTTGCCGCCGCCGACGGGACCGAGCAGATAGAGAATTTGCTTGCGTTCTTCCAGGCCTTGGGCGGCATGGCGGAAATAGGACACGACCTGCTCGATGACTTCTTCGGTGCCGTAAAAATCCTTGAACGCCGGATAGATTTTGATGACCTTGTTGGCGAAGATACGCGACAGGCGGGTATCGGTCCGGGTATCGACCAGGGTCGGTTCGCCGATCGCCGCCAGCATGCGTTCGGGAGCGCTGGCATAAGTCAACGGATCCTTTTTGCACAGGGCCAGATACTCCGAGAGGGAATACTCTTCTTCCCGGGTGCGCTCGTAGCGAGCGGCGTATTTGTCAAAAATCGTCATGTGATGTCCTTTGTATGTGCGTGCTTAATCCCTGATGCCGGCAAGAAAAACTTGCCCAGGCCTGTACACTGGCGTCTCTCCTTGTAAATCGACAAGATCGTTTCGCGATGTAAAAATTCCGAAACAAATTCTTGCGTCGACTCTATTGTTTTTGGTGACCGGTTGACCGGTGTTTTATGCGTTCTGACAACGTCTTCTTACGCCTATGAAATTTATTATGTGCCTAATAGAAGCGGATGTCAAAGCAATGCTGTGAGACCATATGTATCGTTGATAAGGGTTTGATTCTTAACGGTTTAATCGTTTTTATCGGGCATTTTCCCAGTCGCATTCGAGCGACTTTTTACAATTAAATTTCCCCTGTTTCGCACAGGTGAATTGTTCAGTTACCGAGGCTTTGCGCAGCCCTTTAAAATTTTGCCCGAAGGCCGCAAGCATTGCCGCACGTTAGCGACTCTTTTAGCATTCGCGACACACTCGTTCTCGTTCGTAATGCGCCGCCGCTTTCAAGCCGATTGCGCCCATGCGCTACACTGAACCCTTCCGCATTCTTCCTCGTCACCGCCATTTCCCGGAGAGCCGCATGCCCCACCAACAGTTGCAGACTATTTTGCGGCAGATGCCCAAGGCAGAATTGCACATACACATCGAAGGGTCACTCGAACCCGAGCTAATCTTTGAGTTGGCTCAACGAAACGGGGTTGCGCTTGCCTACGAATCGGTTGACAAGCTACGAGAAGCATATGCTTTCGATAATCTGCAATCCTTTCTGGATATTTATTACGCCGGCGCAAGCGTCCTCCTGCACGAGCAGGATTTCTACGACATGACGGCGGCCTACTTGCGCCGCGCGCAAGCCGACAATGTCCGCCACGCCGAGCTGTTTTTCGATCCCCAGACCCACACCGAACGGGGCGTCCCGTTCGCCACCGCAATCGACGGCATCTGGCGCGCCTGCCAGGACAGCCCCATCAGCGCAACCATCATCATGTGCTTCCTGCGCCACCTGCCCGAAGAGGCGGCGTTTGCCACGCTCGAAGAGGCGCTGCCCCACCGCGACAAGATCATCGGCGTGGGCCTCGATTCCTCCGAGCTTGGCCATCCGCCCGAAAAATTTGCCCGCGTGTTCGCGCGCTGCCGTGAACTGGGCCTGCACCTGGTGGCTCACGCCGGCGAAGAGGGCCCGCCGGCATACATCGAAACAGCGCTCGACGTGCTGCAGGTAGAGCGCATCGACCATGGCGTGCGCTGCCTGGAAAGCCCGGCCCTGACAGCCCGCCTGGCGCGCGATCAGGTGGCGCTGACCGTGTGCCCGTTGTCGAACGTCAAACTGCGCGTGTTTGACGAAATGCATGAGCACAATCTGCTGGAACTGCTCGACGCGAACCTGGCCGCTACCGTCAACTCGGACGACCCGGCCTATTTCGGCGGCTACCTGAACGACAATTTTCTTGCCGCTTTCGATGCCTTGCCGCTGGGCCTGTCCCACGCCCACCGCCTGGCCCGCAATAGTTTTGCGGCCTCCTTCCTGCCCGAGGCGGCGAAGCAGCAGCATATCGACGAGCTCGACGCTTATTTCGCCGCCGTGCAGCCTTGATTTGTCCTTTCGACCATCCCACTAAAAAACCGTTCCCATGCTGACGCAATCTTTTCGAATGACGGCGCGTGACTGGCGCGCCGGTGAACTGCGCTTCCTGCTGATCGCCCTGATCGTGGCGGTGGCGTCCCTGTCAGCGGTGGGGTTTTTCATCGACCGCATGCGCAGCAGCCTGTCGCGCGATGCCCACCAGTTGCTGGGCGCCGACCTGCTGGTCAATGCCGACCAGCCTTTGCGCCCCGAGTGGCAGGCCGAGGCGGCGCGACGCGGGCTGATCGTGGCCGAGACCGTCACCTTTCCCAGCATGGCCCAGGCGGGGCAAGGCGAGCAGTCGATGGCGCAACTGTCTTCCGTGAAGGCCGTCAGCGAACGCTATCCCTTGCGCGGCCAGTTGAAAATCAGCAGCAATCTCAACGAGGCGGCGGAAGGGCGGGGCGAGAAGACCGCCGGCACACCCGCGCCCGGCACGGTCTGGGTCGACCCGAATGTATTGAGCGGCCTCAAGACCCAGATCGGGGCGACCTTGCAACTGGGCGACAAGAATTTCACAATTGCCCGCCTGATCGCGGCCGAGCCGGACCGTGGCCCTTCGTTCGCCAATTTTGCGCCCCGGGTGATGCTGGCAATGAGCGACCTGGCCGCAACGGGCCTGGTCGACAACGGCTCGCGGGTGACTTACCGCATGCTGCTGGCGGCGCCCTCGAACAACGACATGGCCCCCATCAGTGCTTATGAAAGCTGGCTGAAGGCGCGCATCGCCGCCGACAACGTCAAGGGCGTGCGCATCGAGTCCCTGGAAAACGGCCGGCCCGAAATGCGCGCCACGCTGGAACGGGCCGACCGTTTCCTCTCGCTGGTGGGCCTGCTCTCAGCCATGCTGGCCGCCGTGGCGGTGGCGATGGCGGCGCGCCGCTTCATGCTGCGCCACCTGGACGCCTGCGCCATGCTGCGCTGCCTGGGCCTGTCGCAAAACCAGGTCAGCGCCATGTACCTGATCGAATTTTTACTGGTGGGCCTGGCCGGCAGCGTGCTCGGCGTGCTGGTCGGTTTTGCCGCCCACTTCGTGCTGCTGCAGTTGATCGGTAATTTCATCACCACCGATCTGCCGCCCGTCTCCGCGCTGCCCGCCCTGCAAGGCATCGCCACCGGCATGCTGCTGCTGATCGGCTTTGCCCTGCCGCCGGTTCTACAACTGCGCAATGTGCCGCACAACCGGGTGCTGCGTCGCGAGCAGGCGCCGCCACGCGCGATGGCGCTGGCTACCTACGCGCTGGGCGTAATCGCCTTTGTAGCGCTGCTGTTGTGGCAGGCGGGCGACCGCCAGCTGGCCCTGATCACGGCGCTGGGATTTTTGGGCGGCTTTGCCGTGTTCGCGCTGGCCGGCTGGCTGGGACTGGCCGCGCTGCGCCGCATGCGCAGCGCCGTCGATTCGCAAGCCTGGCGCTTTGCCCTCAACGCCTTGCAGCGCCGTCCTGGCGCCACCATCGTCCAGGTGGTCTCGCTGGCGTTGGGCTTGATGGCGCTGCTGTTGCTGACGGTGGTGCGGGGCGACCTGACGGCGGCGTGGGAACGCGCCACCCCGCCCGACGCGCCGAATCGCTTCATCATCAATATCCAGCCTGACCAGCGCGACACGGTGGCGGCGCGCCTGGCCGCGGCCAAGGTCGACGAGGCCGTGCTCTATCCGATGATCCGCGGCCGTCTCACGGCAGTCAACGGCGTGGCCATCACGGCGGCGACTTATCCGGCGGAAGATGCGCGCCGCCTGTCAGAGCGCGAATTCAATCTCTCGACCATGAAAACGCCGCAGGAATCGAACCAGATCATCGCCGGCCGCTGGTTTGCGGACACGCCCGGCCAGCCGGAAGCCTCGGTCGAGCAGGGCATCGCCAAAACCCTGGGCCTCAAATTGGGCGACACGATGCGCTTCGATATCGCCGGCCAGATCGTGGAAGCGAAAGTGACGAGCCTGCGCAAGCTCGAATGGGGCTCCATGCGCGCCAATTTTTTCGTCATCATCAACCCGGAAGCGATGAAGGCGACCCCGCAGACCCTGATGACGGCGTTTCACCTGCCGCCAGGTTCGCTCAGCCTCACCAATGCGCTCACCCGTGAATTTCCGAACCTGACCGTGATCGATGTCAGCAGCATCATCAACCAGCTGCAGGAAGTGCTGGGCCAGGTGGTCACGGCGGTCGAGTTCCTGTTCCTGTTCACCCTCGTCTCCGGCGTGCTGGTGTTGTATGCCGCCTTGATGGGATCGCAGGACGAGCGCACCCGCGAGGCCGGCCTGCTGCGCGCCCTGGGCGCCACCCGCAAGCAGCTCTCGCAGGCGCAGTGGATCGAGTTTGCGCTGGTGGGCGGCCTGTCCGGCTTTCTGGCCGCGTGCGGCGCGGCCGCACTGGGCTGGGCGCTGGCGACTTACCAGTTCAAGTTTGCCTGGACCTTCAGCCCGGTGGTGTTCATGGCGGGGATTGCGGTCGGGGTGGCGTGCGCGATTGGCGGCGGCTGGCTGGGTCTTAGAAATGTGCTGCGGCAGCCGCCGTTGGCGACTTTACGCGGCGCATAACCTGCGGCGTCAGTCCCCCTGCTAAAATTGCCGCATGTCTTCAACACCTACTCTTTACGACGTCATCGGCGGCGCATCCAAACTGCGCGAACTGGTCGACCGCTTCTACGATCTGATGCAACTGGAGCCTGAATTCGCGGGCATTCACGCCATGCACCCGGTCCCCAACGACAGCTCGCGCGACAAGCTGTTCATGTTTTTATCGGGCTGGATGGGCGGGCCTGATCTGTACCAGGAGCGCTTCGGCCACCCGCGCCTGCGGGCGCGCCATCTGCCGTATGCAATCGGCACCAGTGAGCGCGACCAGTGGCTGCGCACCATGGCATGGGCGATGGAAGATGTCGGCATCGACGAGGCCCTGCGCCTTCGGCTGATGGAGTCGTTCTTTCAGACGGCCGACTGGATGCGCAACAAGGCCTCCTGATGACGCTCTCCACCATCTTGATCCTGGCGGCGCTGGCCGTACTCATCGTGCTGCAGATATTGGTGCTGCTGCGTCCCAAGAGCGGCGGCGCCGAATTCGAGCGGCTCGAGCGCAGCCTGCGCAGTGATCTTTTGGGCAGTGCGCAGGCCACGCGCCAGGAGCTGGCGGCGAACCTGGCGCACCACCACGGCGCGGCCGCCCAGCAACTCGAGACCATGCGCCACCACATCGGCCAGCAGGGCGCCAGCGGCCGCGAGGAGCAGGCCGCCACGCTCAAGCGTTTTGCCGACACCCTGGCGCAAAGCCTGCAGGCGCTGAACGAGTCGAATGCGCGGCGCATGCTGGAAGTGCGCGCCACCCTCGAGACCAAGATCGGCGACCTGCAGAACGATAACGCGGCGCGCCTGGAAGAGATGCGCAAGACGGTCGACGAAAAACTCCACGCGACGCTGGAAACGCGCCTGTCCGAATCGTTCCGCCAGGTCTCCGAGCGGCTGGAAAAAGTCCACCAGGGCCTGGGCGAAATGCAGCAACTGGCCATTGGCGTGGGCGACCTGAAACGCGTGCTCACCAACGTCAAGACGCGCGGCACCTGGGGCGAAGTGCAGCTGGAGATGCTGCTCGAGCAGGTGCTCACGGTGGAGCAGTATGCAAAAAATGTGGAGACAATTCCCGGCAGCGGCGCGCGCGTCGAATTTGCCATCAAGCTGCCCGGCAGCACCGACGGCGGTGCGCCGGTCTGGCTGCCGATCGACGCCAAGTTCCCGAAAGAGCAGTACGAGCGCCTGGTCGACGCGGCCGAGCGCGCGGACGCGGACGGGGTGGCCACCGCCGGGCGCGAACTGGAACGGGCGGTGCGGGGCGAAGCGAAAACCATCTGCGACAAATACGTCTCGCCCCCGCTGACGACCGATTTCGCGATCCTGTTTTTGCCCACCGAAGGCCTGTACGCGGAAGTGATGCGCCGGCCCGGCCTGGCCGACGATTTGCAGCGCACCTTGCGGGTGTCGATCGCGGGACCGTCGACCCTGGCGGCGATTCTCTCCAGCCTGCAAATGGGCTTTCGTACGCTGGCTTTGGAGAAGCGTTCATCGGAAGTATGGCAGGTGCTGGGCGCGGTGAAAACGGAGTTCGGCAAGTTCGGCACGGTGCTCTCCAACACCCGCCTGACCCTGGAAAAGGCGGCCAAAAATATCGAGACCGCGGAAATGCGCAGCCGCCAGATGGCCAGAAAACTCAAGTCCGTCGAGGCGCTGCCGAACGATACGGCCGCGCTGCTGCTGGGCGCGCCAGGTGAACTCGATACGGGCGAGCCGGATGCCGACGCGCCCTAGTAAAATCACAAGCGCGGTTGACGCCGTCGCGCGCATCGGCGACGGCGCCACCGTCGCTACCGGCGGCTTTGTGGGCGTCGGCTTTGCGGAAGCGCTGGCGGTGGCGCTGGAAGCGCGTTTCCTGGCCAGCGGCGCGCCGCGCAAGCTGACCCTGGTCTACGCGGCGGGGCAGGGCGATGGCAAGACGCGGGGCCTGAATCACCTCGGTCACGAAGGCCTGGTTTCGCGCGTGATCGGCGGCCACTGGGCGCTGGTGCCGGCCCTGCAGCGCCTCGCGATCGCCAACAAGATCGCCGCCTACAATCTGCCGCAGGGCGTCATCAGCCAGCTGTTTCGCGACACGGCCGCTGGCAAGCCCGGCCTCATCACCACGGTCGGTCTCGGCACCTTCGTCGATCCCCGCTACGGCGGCGGCAAGATCAATGCGCAGGCGGCGGAGGATGTGGTCTCCCTGATGCAGATCGACGGCGCCGACTACCTGTTTTATAAAACCCGCAAGATCGATGTCGCCCTGATCCGCGGCACCAGCGCCGACAGCGCGGGCAACGTGACGATGGAGCGCGAAGCCCTGACGGTCGATGCACTGGCGATTGCAATGGCGGCCCATAACTCGGGCGGCCTGGTGATCGTGCAGGTCGAGCGCATCGCCGCCGACGGCACCCTGCATCCAAAGCACGTCAAGATTCCCGGCATCCTGGTCGACTGCGTGGTGGTGGCCGACGATCCGCTTCAGCACATGCAGACCTTTGCGACGCCGTTCAGCGCCGCGCTGGCGGGCGACGAAAAAGTGGCAGTCGCGGAGATGGCGCCGATGCCGCTCGACGCGCGCAAGATCATCGCCCGGCGCGCCCTGATGGAGTTAGAAGAGGGCGACGTCGTCAACCTCGGCATCGGCATGCCCGAAGGCGTGGCGCGGGTCGCCGCAGAAGCGGGACTGCTGGACGCCATCACGCTCACTGCCGAAGCGGGCGGCATCGGCGGCATGCCCGCCGGCGGGCTCGATTTTGGCACCGCCACCAATGCCCACGCCGTCATCGACCAGCCTTACCAGTTCGATTTCTACGACGGCGGCGGACTCGATGTGGCCGTGCTGGGCCTGGCCCAGGCCGACCGCGAGGGCAATCTGAACGTGAGCAAATTCGGCGATGTGCTGGCCGGCGCCGGCGGTTTTATCAACATCAGCCAGAACGCGCGCAAGGTCGTCTTCGCCGGCACCTTCACGGCGCAGGGCCTGGAGATCGTCGTGGAAGCGGGCAGGCTGCGCATCGTGCGCGAGGGCAGCCTGCGCAAGTTCGTCGACACCGTCGAGCACCGCACTTATGCCGGCCGCTTCGCCTTCGCGCGCGGCCAGGAAGCGCTCTACGTGACGGAGCGCTGTGTGTTCCGCCTGTGCGCGGAAGGGATCGAACTGATTGAAATCGCGCCAGGCATCGACGTCGGGCGCGACATCCTGGCCCAGATGGATTTCAGGCCGGCCGTCAGCAGCACGCTGCGCACGATGGACCCGGCCATTTTCCGGCCCTAGACCAGCCCTTCAAACAGCAGCACGTCGACCATGTCGCCAGCGGCCACATTGCCCTGTTCATCATGCAGCACCACCATGCAGTTCGCTTCCGACATCGAGCGCAGAATACCCGAGCCTTGCGAGCCCGTGATGGCCACTTCCTGCATGCCGTCCGCGCCCACGGCCAGCACGCCGCGCTGGTACTCGGTGCGGCCGGATTTTTTCCGGATCGATCCGGTCGAGCGCACCTTCAACAGGGGCAGCGCGGCGTCGGCGCCCATCATCGCCAGCAGGGCATTGCGGGCGAAAAAATAGAAGGACACCATGACCGCGACGGGGTTGCCGGGTAGGCCGAACAGATAGGCGCTGTGGCCGCGCGATTCGATCTTGCCGAATGCGAGCGGACGGCCGGGGCGCATGCCGATCTTCCAGAAAGTGACGTCGCCCAGGCGCGCCATGATCTCGCGCGTGTAGTCGGCCGCGCCCACCGATACCCCGCCCGAGGTGACGATGGCGTCGGCGTTCTCGCAGGCCGTGCGCAGGGCTTCTTCCAGCGCCGCCGGGTCGTCACGCACGATGCCCATGTCGATGATGTCGCAACCGAGGCGGGTCAGCATGCCAAATAAGGTGTAGCGGTTGCTGTCGTAGACGCAGCCGGCGTCCAGGCTTTCGCCGATCGAGCGCAGTTCGTCGCCGGTGGAAAAGAAGGCCACGCGCAGGCGGCGCTGCACGGGCACTTCGGCAAAGCCGAGCGAGGCCAGAAGGCCCAGATCGGCCGGGCGGATGCGCTTGCCTTTCCTGAGGGCCGGGCTGCCCGCCTTCAGATCTTCGCCGGCGAAGCGGCGGTTGTCGCCCGTGCGGATCACGCCCGCGTCGATGGTGATGGCTGTGTCGCTCAGCGCGGCCACGTGTTCCTGCGGGATCACGCTGTCGCAGCCAGACGGCATCACGCCGCCCGTCATGATGCGCACGCATTCGCCGGCGGCGGGCACGGCGTCGCTGGGACGGCCCGCGAACACGGTGGCGATCACGTTCAGGGTGGTGGGCCCATCGGCGCGCAGCTCGGCGCCGCGCAGGGCGTAGCCGTCCATGGCCGAATTGTCATAAGCGGGAACGTTGATGGGCGAGACGATATCCTGGGCCAGCACGCGGTCGAGCGATGCGCGTAGTGCCACTTTTTCAATGGCGGCAATGGGGGTGACGAACTGGCCGATGATCTTCTGCGCGTCGCGCACGGGCAGGGCATCGGGATCATACGAGGACAGGCAGCTGACCACGTCGCGCAGGCGGGGCGGACGCTGTTCGTCCAGGCTTTGCAGTTCGTCGCGCGTATTGATGTTCCGGAAGGCGTCGGCATCCTCGAACAGCACTTCGACGACTTTCAGGCCGCCATACCAGCCGTCCATGCGCCTGCCGCCTTCGGCCAGATAGGCCGACAGCACCGGGGCCAGGCTGGTTTTCAACAGGCAGAACACGGGGTGGGGCTGGCGGCGCGCGCCTTCCATGGTCACTGCGATGGCGACGTCGGCGTCCTCAGCCTCCAAGGCCTCAAGCAGGCGCGCGGCCAGGTCCTGTGGCAGGAAGGGCGAATCGCAGGGGGCGCTGAGCAAATAGCTGGTGGCGCACTGGCGCAGGCCCGCTTCCATCCCGGCAAGGGGACCGGCGAAATCCGGCGTTACGTCGGGCAGCACGGGCACGCCGAAGCGTTCGTAGATGTCGAGGTTCTGGTTGGCGTTGATGGCGACAGCGGCCACCTGGGGCGTGAGACGCTGCAGCACGTGTTCGACCATGGTGAGGCCGCGGAAAGGCTGCAGGCCTTTGTCGACGTGACCCATGCGGCTGCCACGGCCGCCCGCCAGGATCAGGGCGCTGATCTGTTCATTTTTTTGCATGCTCAATTGTAAACTGAGTTAGCCGCCAATATAGGACATCTCGACACGCTTTGCGCTCCCTTCGGTGCCCGGGGTGTTCTGGGTGCGCGTATCCGAATAGCGGTCGGCGCGGGCGCGCCACAGGTGGGCCACGGCGCCGGCAATTTCGGCGTCGCTGCGCCCGGCCCGCAGCAGGCCGCGCAGGTCGTGGCCGCGGGTGGCGAACAGGCAGGTGTACAGTTGCCCCTCAGTGGACAGGCGCGCGCGGCTGCAGTCCTTGCAGAACGACTGGGTGACGCTGGAGATCATGCCCACCTCGCCACTGCCGTCGGCATAACGCCAGCGCGATGCCGTCTCGCCCGTGTAATTCGGATCGATCGGCAGCAGGGGCATCTCGGCGCTGATGCGTTCGACCACCTGGGCCGAGGGAATCACTTCCTGCATGTTCCAGCCGTTGGAGGCGCCCACGTCCATGTATTCGATGAAGCGCAGGATATACGGGGTGTCCTTGAAATGGCGCGCCATCGGCAGGATTTCCTGGTCGTTCATGCCGCCCTTGACGACCATATTGATCTTGATCGGGCCCAGGCCCACGGCGTGGGCGGCGTCGATCCCCCGCAGCACGTCGGCGACGGCGAAATCGACGTCGTTCATGCGCTTGAAGACGGCGTCGTCGAGGGCGTCGAGCGAGACGGTAACACGGTTCAGGCCCGCATCCTTGAGCGCACGCGCCTTGCGGGCCAGCAGTGAGCCGTTGGTGGTGAGGGTCAGGTCGAGCGGCCGGCCGCTTGGCGTGGGCAGCGCCGCCAGCATGCCGATCAGGCGCTCGAGGTCCTTGCGCAGCAACGGTTCGCCGCCGGTGAGGCGGATTTTTTCGACGCCGTGGGCGATGAAAATCGAGGCGATGCGGGTGATTTCTTCAAACGAGAGCAGGGCGCTGTGCGGCAGGTAGGCATAGTCCTTGTCGAACACTTCCTTGGGCATGCAGTACACGCAGCGGAAGTTACAGCGGTCGGTGACGGAAATGCGCAGGTCGTGCAGGGGCCGGCCGAGCGCATCGTCGACCCGGCCGATCGGGGTTTCCAGGGTGCCCGGCACGGTCATGGCGCGCTGGCGATCGTCGTGGAGCAGGATGATTTTTTCAGACATGGCAGTACGATAGCACGAGGCCCGCCAGTGCACAGGCGGCGATCAATTTGATGGGCCCGACCTTGAAACCCAGCAGGGCGACGGCGGCCGCGGCGCCGATGGCGATCGACCATGGCTGCACCTGGCCGCCCGCATAAAACACATGGCGGCCAAAGAACACGGCCAGGCTGACGATGACGCCCACCACCGCCGCCGAGATGGCAGTCAGGGGCGCCGTCATGCGCACGTCGTCGCGGCTCGCTTCGACCAGGGGGCCACCGGCGAGGATGAAGACAAACGAAGGTAAAAAGGTGAAGAATGTCGCAACGGCGGCGCCGATTGCGCCCGCGGCGAAGCTGGCCGCGCCCACCCCGACCGCACCGTTCCAGCCGCCCGCAAAGCCGACAAAGGCGACGATCATGATCAGGGGCCCCGGTGTACTTTCGCCCAGCGCGAGGCCATCGACCATCTGCGGGCCGCTCAGCCAGTGATGCTGCAGCACCGCGCCCTGGTAGACATAGGGCAGCACGGCGTAGGCGCCGCCAAAGGTCAGCATGGCCGCCTTGGTGAAGAACCAGCCCATCTGGGAAAAGGCGCCGCCTGCGCCGTAGCGCCAGGCCAGCACCAGCCAGGCGAACAGGCCCAGGCCGGTGCCAATTGCGGCTGTACGCGCCAGCCGCAGCCATGAAAAGCGCGCGTGGGGCGGGGTGGGGGTGTCGTCGTCAATCAGGGCGGGGCCGTAATCGCGGGCCTGGCTGGCATGGCCGCCGACGATGAAAAGCTGTGGCCAGAGCCGCCCGCCCGCCAGGCCAATCAGGGCCGCGGCCAGCACGATCAGCGGGAAGGGCAGGCCGAAGATGGTGATGGCGACGAAGGCCAACAGCGCAATCGCGCCCAGCAGCCAATTGCCGAGGGTGCGCCCGCCCAGCCGCCAGGCGGCGCCGAGGACGATGGCCACCACGGCCGGCTTGACGCCGTTCATGATGCCGGCCACCGCGGGCAGCGTGCCATACGCCATATACAGGGCCGATAGCGCGATCAACAGCAGCAACGATGGCAGCACGAACAGCACACCCGCGAGGATGGCGCCGCGGGTCCGGTGCATCAGCCAGCCGATGTAGACGGCAAGCTGGGTCGCCTCGGGACCGGGCAGCAGCATGCAGTAATTCAGGGCGTGAAGGAAGCGCCGCTCCGATATCCAGCGGCGGCGCTCCACCAGTTCGGCGTGCATCAGCGCGATCTGGCCGGCCGGGCCGCCAAAGCTGATGCAGCCCAGTTTGAGCCAGTACCAGAACGCCTCACGCAGGGACACGGGGTCAGCTTGCTTCGTCATCAATAACAATACAGTCGAAAAACAGTCGAAAAAAAGGGAAGCACGCGGCTTCCCTTTTTAGTGGATCAAGGCCGTCGGTTTATTGACGGGTATCGACCTGGATCAGCGGCTCGTCCGCTTGCGGCGGCAGGGGCTTGCGCTCGCGCGGCTTGCGCACGGGCGGGGCCACATTGGCGGCCGCTTCCTGGGCTGCACGCAGCTTTTCAGGATCGGTCGCGGCCAGGGTCAGGCCGGCCGAACCCAGGATTTCGCTGAGATCGGCGATGCTGGCCGCTGGTGCAGGTGCAGGTGCAGGTGCTGGCGCTGGCGCTTGCACTGCCACCGGTGCCGGCGCAGGGACTGGAGCAGGCGCAGGTGGGGCCGCCACAACTGGCACAGGAGCAACTTCTTCCGCTTCCGTCTGCACTTCCATCGGGATCGCAACAGCGCGCTCGACGGCTTCGACGACTGGTGCGGGGGCTTGCACTGCCGCTGGCGCTGGTGCAGGTGCAGCAACTGCCACTGGTGCAGGTGCAGCAACTGCCACTGGTGCAGGCGCTGGCTCGGCAGCCACGGCAACCGGCGCAGGCACACGGTCAGCCAGCGCGGTCGGTGCAGGCGCTGGCGCTGGTGCTGGTGCAGGTGCTGGTGCTGCAACTTCAGCAACCGGCGCGACCACATACTCCGACACTGGCTCGGGTGCTGCCGCGGCCACTGCGGCCATTTCCTGGTCAGCAACCGGGGTGAAGACAGGGGCAGCGGCCACAGCGGTGTCGCCTTCGCCTTCCTCGCCTTGCACTGCTTCGATCTCGTTGCCCTCGGCATCGCGGTCGCGGCGGTTGCGGTTGCGGCCACCACGGCGGCGACGGCGGCGCGGCTCGTCGCCGTTGGCTTCCGTTTCCACTTCTTCGCCGTTGGGGCCGGTGGTCAGCAGGGGCTTGTCGCTCTCATCGGCGGCTGCCGTTGCGGGTACGGCCGGATCCTGCGGGGTCCACATGGTTTCAGCGACGGCTGGTGCTTCCTTGACTTCGGTCTCGGCCTTGGCGTCAACCTTGCCTTCGGTCACGACAGCGCGGTAGTCGGCGCGTTCACGCTGGGGACGGGCGGGACGCTCGCTGCGTTCGCCACGTTCGGCCCGTTCAGGGCGTTCGGCCTTCTCGGGACGCTCGGCGCGCTCGGGACGCGCTGCCGGTGCGGATGCGGTGGCATCCACGCCAGCGCCTTCACGCACTTCGCGCGGCTCACGTGGCTCGCGTGCCGGGCGCGGTGGACGTGGCGGACGGGCAGGGCGGGCTTCGGCGTCGACTGGACGGGTGAACTCGTCCGCCTGGCCGGCCTTGGCGCCGTCGGTACGTTCAGCTTTGCCATTGCCGCTGCCATTGCGGCCACGGCCGCGTGGGTTGCGGCCATTGCGCTCGCCACCATTGCCGCGCTCGGCGGCTGCTGCCGGCTTGACGGCGGCAGGGCTCGGGGCGACGGGGGCGGCGACGGGCACGGCTTTCTTGCCCATGAAGAAGTTAATCACCTTGTCGAGGAAGCTCTCGGGCGCGGCGGCAACTGGTGCCGGCGCGGCCACGGGAGCGGCGGCGACTGGCTTGACCTGCTCGCTGCGGTCGACGATCGGCGCTGGCTGGGCCGGGGTGATGGTCTTAACGACGGCTTCCTGGCGCGGCTTGACGTCTTCCTTCTGGCGCTTGCTGTAGGCCATGTCGGTGTCAGCCGTCTCGGCCAGGTTGTAGCTGGCCTGGCTGTCTTCGAGGCGCGGATCGTCGTGCTTGATGCGCTCGAGCTTGTAGTGCGGGGTGTCGAGGTGCTTGTTGGGAATCAGGATCACGCCGATGCGGTGGCGGTTCTCGATCTTCAGCACTTCGCCGCGCTTTTCGTTGAGCAGGAACGCTGCCACATCGACGGGCACCTGCACGTGGATGGTGGCGGAGTTTTCCTTCATCGCCTCTTCCTGGATGATGCGCAGCACCTGCAGGGCGGACGATTCGGTATCGCGGATGTGGCCGGTGCCCGAGCAGCGCGGGCAGGTCACGTGGGAGCCTTCCGACAGTGACGGACGCAGGCGCTGGCGTGACAGTTCCATCAGGCCGAAACGGGAAATCTTGCCCATCTGGACGCGGGCGCGGTCATGGTGCAGCGCGTCTTTCAGGCGCGTTTCCACTTCGCGCTGGTTCTTCGCCACTTCCATGTCGATGAAGTCGATGACGATCAGGCCGCCAAGGTCGCGCAGGCGCAACTGGCGGGCCACTTCTTCGGCCGCTTCGCAGTTGGTGTTGAACGCGGTGGTTTCGATGTCCGAGCCGCGGGTGGCGCGGGCCGAGTTGACGTCGACCGACACCAGCGCTTCGGTGTGGTCGATGACGATCGCGCCGCCCGAAGGCAGGGGCACGGTGCGTGAATATGCCGTTTCGATCTGGTGTTCGATCTGGAAACGCGAGAACAGGGGCACATCGTCGCTGTAGCGTTTTACGCGGTGCACCATGTCGGGCATCACGTGGCTCATGAACTGGTGCGCCTGCTCATAGATTTCATCGGTGTCGATGAGGATTTCACCGATGTCGGGCTGGAAGTAATCGCGGATGGCGCGGATGACGAGCGAGGATTCCTGGTAGATCAGGAAAGCGCCGTTGCCGGTCTTGCCGGCGCCTTCGATGGCGCGCCACAATTGCATCAGGTAGTTCAAGTCCCACTGCAGCTCTTCGACATTGCGGCCGATGCCGGCGGTGCGGGCGATGACGGACATGCCCTGCGGCAGGTCCAGCTTGTCCATGGTTTCGCGCAATTCCTGGCGCTCTTCACCTTCAACCCGGCGCGATACGCCGCCGCCGCGTGGGTTATTCGGCATCAGGACCAGGTAGCGGCCGGCCAGCGATACAAACGAGGTCAGGGCTGCGCCCTTGTTGCCGCGCTCTTCCTTTTCCACCTGCACCATGATTTCCTGGCCTTCGCGCAGGGCTTCCTTGATGCTGCAGCTGCGCACGTCGACGCCTTCGCGGAAATACGTGCGAGCAACTTCTTTAAAGGGGAGAAAGCCGTGGCGGTCTTCGCCGTAGCTGACGAAGCAGGCTTCGAGAGAGGGCTCGATGCGGGTGATGACGCCCTTGTAGATATTGGATTTGCGCTGTTCGCGCCCGGCGGTTTCGATGTCGATATCGATCAGTTTCTGACCATCGACGATTGCAACGCGCAGTTCTTCCTGCTGCGTCGCATTAAACAACATGCGTTTCATTTTTTATTAACTCCGCGGCTCAAGGCCGTTTCAAGCTGCCTTGTCAGGGCAACATGGGTACACGGGATGTACGCGGGGAGTGGAGCTGGAGGGTGGGTATGCCTGTTCGCATGGCGCAGCAACAAAGAGCTTGCGGCCATGACCTGGCGCGGTGGGGTCGATCGACATGCCGAGTGACGCAACGCCTGCAACGTGGCCGAAGCTCGCCGGTCGCGACCGGGGCTCGGGTTCCGCCAGGCGGTGAGCAAATCAAGGGCCTAACCGTCAGCGATCCTGCAAAAGCTTCGAACCACAGGCGCAATGCGCCATTATTCTCAAGCCTTTGGGATGAGGCTTACATCGGGTCTGGCGAAAACGGCAGGCGTTATCGACGCCATCATCCGGCGAGCTCCAAACGAGAGCTTGCCGGTACTTATCCTTACAATTCCAAACTACCATTCCGGGGCCGGCCGTGCGTCAATCCGATTACAACAACGGTGCAACCTTGATTCGCCAACGACCGTGCGTACACGTTTTTTCCATCGAATTTGCAATTTGGCGAGGCCGATGGAGACGCCCCTGTGTAAAATATCGTTTTAATTCTTACACCAGCAGAGGTTTGACCGCCGCCTGTCGATTATATATTCAAAATGAAGGACTTAGAGAGAATTTCTGGCGGGCAGCTTCGAACACGCCAGCCCGCAGAACAAAGGCGCATGCAAAACGATTCCACTCCCCCTTCATCCGCGCCGTTACAGGCGCAATTCGTCACGATCGGCGAAGAAGACGCCGGTCAGCGTATCGACAACTATCTCCTGCGCGTCTGCAAAGGTGTACCAAAAAGCCACATTTACCGCATCCTGCGCTCGGGCGAAGTGCGGGTCAACAAGGGCCGCATCGACCAGTTGTATCGCCTGGCCGAGGGCGACCTGGTGCGCATTCCGCCCGTCCGGGTGGCTGAAAAAACCGCTCCGACGGCGCCCGGCGCCGAATTCGCCATTTTGTTCGAGGATCCCCATTTGCTGGTCATCGATAAACCCAGCGGGGTGGCGGTGCACGGCGGCTCGGGCGTGTCGTATGGCGTGATCGAGCAGTTGCGCGCCTCCCGTCCCGACGCCAAATTCCTCGAACTGGTGCACCGGCTGGACCGCGAAACCTCGGGCGTGCTGATGCTGGCCAAGAAGCGCTCGGCGCTGACCAATCTGCACGAACAGATGCGCGATGGCGTGACCGACAAGCGCTATCTGACGATGGTGGCGGGCGACTGGAAAAACGCGCGCCAGCACATTAAACTGCCGCTACATAAATACACCACGGCTGAAGGAGAGCGGCGGGTGGCTGTGCAGGCCGGCGGCATGGAATCGCACACGGTGTTTTCGCTGCTGCGCAAATGGCCGCAATATGCCCTGCTGGAAGCGGAATTGAAAACCGGGCGCACCCACCAGATCCGCGTGCACCTGGCTTCATCCGGCTTTCCGATTCTCGGCGACGACAAATACGGCGATTTCGCCCTCAATCGGGCCCTGTTGAAAGCCGATGAACAGCGCGGCGCGCTCAAACGCATGTTCCTGCATGCCCATCAGATCACCTTTATCCACCCCGAAAATGGCAAGAGTGTCACCATCAAAGCGCCATTACCGGCCGAGTGCGAGCGTTTCTTGATAAGCTTGGGCAAGCCAGCACAGGCAACACGATAAAAATCCCGGAAGGAGACGGCTGCCACGAGCGGCTGGGAAACATGGCAAGAAAGCAATTTGACCTGATCGTTTTCGATTGGGATGGCACCTTAATGGACAGCACGTCGACCATCGTGCGCAGCATCCAGGCCGCGGCGCGCGATCTTGGCTTGCCCGTGCCGCGCGACGAGCAGGCTTCGCACGTGATCGGCCTGGGTTTGCAGGAAGCGATGGCGGCCGTCATTCCGGACATGGAGCCGTCCATGGTGCCGCGGATGGTGGAGCGCTACCGCTTTCATTATCTGACAAAAGACCCCGAACTGGTCCTTTTCGACGGCGTACGCGCCATGCTTACGGAGCTGTCGCAGGAAGGCTATTTTCTTGCTGTCGCCACCGGAAAAAGCCGAGTAGGGCTGAACCGGGCGATGAATGCTGCCGGTTTGCTGTCGATGTTCGACGCGACTCGGTGCGCCGACGAAACGTTTTCCAAGCCCCATCCGGCCATGCTGCAGGAGCTGACCCGCGAGCTGGGCCAGGATCTGCGCCGCACCGTCATGATCGGCGACACCACCCACGATTTGCTGATGGCCAGTAATGCCGGCGCGGCCGGCGTGGCCGTCGAATACGGCGCCCATCCTGTGGTCCAGTTGCGCACCTGCGAGGCGCAGTTTTCCGCCCGCAGCGTCGCTGAACTGCACCAGTGGTTGAGCGAGAACGCCTGATGAGTGCTGCCGGTTTGCTGGTGGGGCCGTCCGCTGCGCTCGAGGACGGCGGCCTGGGGCTGCGCTTCGCCGTCCATGCCTACGGTGAAAACACCACCGGTTTCGTGGTGCGCCACGGCGGCCAGGTGTATGGCTATCTCAACCGCTGCGCCCATGTGCCGATCGAACTGGACTGGGCGCAGGGCGAATTTTTCGAGTCGGGCAAGCGTTTTATCATGTGCCAGACCCACGGCGCCATCTATACCCCCGAGACGGGCCAGTGCGCGGGCGGACCGTGCAAGGGCGGCCGCCTGCGTCCGATTGCCGTCTTTGAAAACGGCGGCGAGGTGTTCTGGCAGCCCGACGACACCGTGCGGGCGCCCGTCGCGGCAACGAATTAATCCCTCATTCACCAACCACAAGCAAGACACATGAGCGAAATCAGCAGCAGCAAGCAGCCCGACAGCGGCGCCATCAATCCGGAATGGGAGCGCACCACGCTGGAAAAACTGCTGATGGCCACGATCCGCGAGCAGCGCGCGGCGCGCCGCTGGGGGATTTTCTTCAAGCTGCTCACCTTGGGCGTCATCATTTTTGCGCTGTGGGCTTATGTCGACTCCAGCGGCACGGACATTGAAAACATGGGCCGCCACACGGCACTGATTGAAATCGACGGCGCCATTGAAGCGGAAGGCAGCGGCGCCGCCGATACCGTCATCCCCGCCCTGAACAAGGCCTTCAGCGATCTCGGCTCCGTCGCCGTGGTGCTGCGCATCAATAGTCCCGGCGGCAGCCCGGTCCAGGCCGGCATGATCGTCGATGAGATCCGCCGCCTGCGCAAGGGCTATCCCAACAAGCCTTTATATGTGGTGGTCGACGAGATCTGCGCCTCGGGCGGGTATTACATTGCCGCCGCGGCCGACAAGATCTACGTCAACAAGGCCAGCCTGGTCGGCTCAATTGGCGTGCTGATGGACGGTTTCGGCTTTACCGGCACGATGGAAAAGCTGGGGGTGGAGCGCCGCCTGCTCACGGCCGGCGAAAACAAGGGTTTTCTTGACCCGTTCAGCCCCCAGTCGGACAAGCAGAAGGCGCACGCCCTGGCCATGCTCAATGAAATTCACCAGCAGTTCATCGAGGTGGTGCGCACCGGGCGTGGCAAGCGCCTGAAAGAAACCCCGGAGATGTTCAGTGGCCTGTTCTGGACCGGCGCCAAAGCCATCGACATGGGCCTGGCCGACGCTTACGGCAGCGTTGAAAGCGTGGCGCGCGATGTGGTGAAAGTCGAGGACATTATTGATTACACGGCCCACGAAGGTTTGCCCGAGCGCGTGCTGAAAAAGTTTGGCGCCGCAGTGGGCGCGGGCGCCGTCAAATCCATCTATACGGGCGTCAAACCGGCTTTACGCTAATTGGGTTCTTTTGTTGAACGACCAAGGATTCCCTTGCATGTCTGATTACATGAACTATATTGAACGCGTAGTTCAATCAAAAGGGGCCGCAATCGACAGTTCGGACCACCAATTCATTCGAACAGAACTACTTGCCGCATCGTGATGCGGCTTAGAGCGAATTTTCATTCCTCGTTGGTGTCCCTGCACAGGGACCTGGAAATGGCGGCGCAATGCCGCCATTTCCTTTTGTGCTTTGTGAAATGAGTTACTCGGTGGTGCTGCGCACAGTACGGCACAGGGTATAAAAGCGTGGCCGGCTGCCAGGGAAGGGCAGGGCGGATTCGGCGGGTTTTTCGCCGGCCGCCTGGTCCCCTGGCTGGGCCGCGCAAAAGCCGCCCGCATCGAAAAACTGCTGCAACTGGTCCTGCGTCTTGCTGTACCAGGCAGCCCTGGCGGCGAAGCCCGCGTCGGCGGCCGCAGCAGTGTGGGCGGGCGGGGTGGGCGAGGACCAGCGTGCGATCGCCAGGGCGGCGGCATAGGCCGCTGCCTGGTCAAGCGCACGCGCGGCGTGCGCCCGGGCAGGGGCCGAGGCGGCAAAGTCGCCAGGCTGGTGGTCGTCACGGAAGGGATCAGTCATCATATTGTCCTCGGGCATAGGGGGGATTCCTACAGCTGGGTTAGGGAATTCTCGGGCTTGGGCTAGGCCGATTCCTAACGTGGTCCCACTTTATCAACGGCCGCAGCCGTGGAGTTTGAGATTTCTCAAAGGTGCGGCTTTCCGGCGGACAAACTTCCGTGGCGCCGAAACAGGTTTCCGGGGCGGCCAGCATGGCGCTTCTGGTAAAGTCTCGGCCATGAGTAAATTATCCCTGGACCGCATCCTCCAATCGCAAGGTTTTGGCACCCGTAAATACTGCCGCGCCCTCATCGAAGACGGTGACGTCGCCGTCGACGGCGCCGTCCACACCAACTATAAAACGACGTTCGAGACCGAAGGCCTCTTGCTGACGGTGTTCGACGAAGCCTGTCCGGTACGGGAAAAAGTCTACCTCGCCCTGTATAAACCCGCCAATTTCGAATGTTCGCGCAAGCCCAGCCACCACCCCGGCGTGCTCACGCTGTTGCCGGAACAGATGACCTGGCGCGATGTGCAGCCCGTCGGCAGACTGGATCATGACACCACCGGTTTGCTGTTGATGAGCGACGATGGCCCGTTTATCCACGCCCAGTCCTCGCCCAAGCGCCACGTGCCGAAGGTCTACCAGGCCACCACTGCCGAGCCCGTTACAGACGCCCTGATTGCCCAAATGCTCGCTGGAGTACAGTTGCACGACGAGCCAGCGCCCCTGAAAGCCATCAGTTGTGTGCAGCGCGGTGAGTTCGTCCTCGAAATCGTGCTGGAACAGGGCAAATATCACCAGGTCAAGCGCATGCTGGCGGCCGCCGGCAACCACTGCGCCGCCTTGCACCGCTCGGCTATCGGCACGCTCACGCTGGCGTCGCTGGACATCGGCGAAGGCGAGTGGTGTTATCTGGAACCCTCCCACCTTGCCTTGCTGGCTTGATCGGGGCAGGCGCTGCGAATGTAACAGCTTCTGATTCTTCGGTTACAAAGCGTGACGATTTTCAAACAAACGATCTTGAACCCTGTGTCACAATACGCGGTTTTTATCGTTTGATAATGCCCGTCAACGTAAAATTGTCGATCAGATATTTCCAAATGATGGAAGTGTCATTGGAGTAATGGATGCCGGTTCATGCGCTTTTAATTGTTGCCCTTTCCGTAGCGGCTTTCAGTTTATTCTGCAGCGCCTTTATTGTGTTTTCTCAAGATTGGCACGGCAAAGTTTCGCACGACCATAATCTGCTGGGCGTGCAAAAATTTCACACTGCCGCCGTCCCGCGCGTGGGTGGGGTGGCGATCGTGGTTGGCATCGGGCTGGGCCTGGGGGCGGCGGGCTTGCTGTATCCGCCCCTGTTCAGCAGCAATGAAGTGCGTCTGGTGGTGGTGCTGCTGGCCGCCAGCGCGCCGGCGTTTGCCGCCGGGATTGTCGAGGACCTGGTCAAGACCGTGTCAGTCAAGGTGCGCCTGGCGGCGACGATATGCAGTCCGCTGCTGGCAAGCTTACTGATGGGCAGCACCTTGACCCACCTGGACCTGTGGGGCATCGATGCCCTGCTCACCATCGCGCCCGTTGCGGTCGTGGTCACTGCCGTCGCCGTGGCCGGTGCCTCCAACGCCATCAATATCATCGATGGCTTTCACGGTTTGTCGGCCGGCGTGGTGGTGGTAATGTCGCTGGCGCTCGGTGCGCTCGGCTGGGCTTACCAGGATGGCTTGATCATTCTGCTGGCCACGCTGGTCATCAGCGCCACTTTGGGCTTTCTGGTCTTTAATTACCCTGCTGGAAAACTGTTTCTGGGCGACGGGGGTGCCTATTTCCTTGGTTTCTGGGTAGCCGAAATTGCCGTGCTGCTGATGGTGCGTCATCCCGATATCAGCGCCTGGCAAATCCTGGCCATTTGCGCCTATCCCATCATTGAAGTGCTGTTCAGTATTTTCCGCCGCAAATACCTGAGCGGCCAGGCGCCCGGCCAGGCTGACGCCCTGCATCTGCACACCCTGGTGTATCGCCGCATCGTACTGAAGCGTTTTGTCACCAGCACCTGGCGGCAGGGACGCGGCAATGCCTATGTCAGCCTGCTGATCGTACCGCCGGTCGCCGTGCTGTCGGGCATGGCCGTGATGCTGGGGCGGCCGATGCTGGTGTCGATGGCGCTGGTGGCGTTTGCCGCGGTGGCCTATGTCTCGCTGTACATCGCCCTGGTGCGCCGGCCGCACTTGCGCGCGGTGGCAACCCGGCAACGTCCGGTGGTCGCCAACGACATTGAAGCCATCAGCGAAGCCGAAGGCGCACGCCGCCTGTTGCGCGGCTGATAAGCACTTTTCCCGTCTTTCGCTGACTTTTCCGCTGCAAGAGCGGGAATAAGCCGCCTTTGTCCCCTTGTTCTTTCCTTAGGGGAACGAACATATGACCGACAATACCTGTTCCCGCGATTGCTTGCGCATCCGGCGCATCACCGCATCCCGGAGAGAACATGGCAGAAGAAAGCGACGCAGAAAAAACCGAACCGGCCTCACAGAAGCGCCTTGACCAGGCGCGTGAGGAAGGCGACGTACCGCGATCGCGTGAACTGGCCACCTTTGCCGTGCTGATGGTGGCGGGCGCCGGTTTGTGGATGACCGGCAGCAGCATCATGAAAAGCCTGAACGCGGCGATGGTGTCGGGCCTGGCCTTGACGCGCGAGCAGGTCTACAACCCGGACGTGCTGCTGCGCCGGGTCGGCAGCGATATTGCCGATGTGCTCATTACCTGCCTGCCGGTGGCCTTTGCCGTCATGCTGGTGGCGCTCGCCGCGCCGCTGTTGATCGGCGGCTGGCTGTTTTCGGCCAAATCCTTCCTGCCCAATTTCGGCAAGCTCAACCCCGCGCGCGGGCTGGCCAATATGGTCTCGACCAACTCGCTGGTGGAACTGTTAAAAGCCATCGCCAAGACCCTGGTGGTGGGCTTCGTCGCCTGGCTCGTGGTGATGAGCCAGAAGGATGCCGTGATGGGCCTGGCAGTCGAAGCGGTCGGGCCTGGCAGCGTGCACGTGCTCCACCTGCTCGGCGCGGCGTTTCTTTTCATTGTCGGCGGCCTGGGCTTGATTGCCGCCATCGACGCGCCTTACCAGGTCTGGCATTACGCCGACAAGATGAAGATGACCCGTCAGGAAATGATTCAGGAGCACAAGGAATCGGACGGCAATCCCCAGATGAAGGGCAAGATTCGCCAGATGCAGCGCGAAATGTCGCGCCGCCGGATGATGTCCAATGTCCCTGACGCCGATGTGGTCGTCACCAACCCGACCCACTACGCCGTCGCCCTGAAATATGCCGACGGGCAGGGCGGGGCGCCGCGGGTGGTGGCCAAGGGCGCCGACGAGGTCGCCGCGAAGATCCGCGAGATCGCCCGCGAAAACAAGGTGGCCCTGCTGGAAGCGCCGGCCCTGGCCCGTGCCCTGCACCAGCATACCGAGATCGACCAGGAAATTCCGGAAGCGCTGTACGCGGCGGTGGCCGAAGTGCTGGCGTATGTCTTCCAGTTGCGCACCTACAAATCCAAGGGCGGCCGCTACCCTGACCGGCCGACCAGACTGGCCGTGCCGCGCGAACTCGATCCGCACGATCCCCTGTTCGAAAGCAAGGGCAAGGGCGCCACGAAACAACCGCAAGCTGACGACGGAGCAACACCATGAACGCAATTCGACTACCCGCCTGGCTCGCCGGCATGAAAGGCGGCGGCAGCGCCCTGGCCGCGCCGGTCATCATCATCCTGCTGCTGTCGATGATGATCCTGCCCCTGCCGGCGTTCGTGCTCGACCTGTTCTTCAGTTTTAATATCGCCCTGTCGGTGATTGTGCTGCTGACCAGCCTGTACACGGTCAAGCCGCTCGACTTCATGGCCTTCCCGACGATTCTGCTGGTGTCGACCATGCTGCGCCTGTCGCTCAACGTCGCCTCGACCCGCGTCGTGCTGACCGAAGGCCACACCGGCGGCGCCGCGGCCGGCAAGGTGATCGAAGCCTTCGGTCACTTCCTGATCGGCGGCAATTACACGGTCGGTATCGTCGTGTTTATCATTTTGACGATCATTAACTTTACCGTCGTCACCAAGGGCGCCGGCCGTATCGCCGAAGTGGGCGCCCGTTTTGCGCTGGACGCCATGCCCGGCAAGCAGATGGCCATCGACGCCGATCTGAACGCCGGCCTGATCGCCGAGGACGTGGCGCGCAGCCGCCGCCAGGAAGTGGCCCAGGAAGCCGAGTTCTACGGCGCCATGGACGGTGCTTCAAAGTATGTGCGCGGCGACGCCGTGGCCGGCATCATGGTCACCGTCATCAACGTGGTGGGCGGCCTCCTGGTCGGCCTGATCCAGCACGATCTTGGCTTCGCCCAAGCCATCCAGACATACACCCTGCTGGCCATCGGTGATGGCCTGGTGGCGCAGATTCCGTCGCTGATCATTTCGGTTGCAGCCGGTATCGTCGTCTCGCGCGTGGCCAGCGACCAGGACATCGGCGCCCAGTTGACCAACCAGCTCTTTGCCAAGCCCCAGGTGCTGTATATCACCGGCGGCATCATTGGCGGTATGGGCTTGATTCCCGGCATGCCGAACCTGGTGTTCCTGATGATCGGCGGCGGCCTGTGCGGCACGGCTTATCTCATCACCAAAAAACGCGCCGCCGCGCCCGCCGTTGAAGAAGCCGCTGCTGCCGCCGCTGCAGCAACCGCAGCCGCCGCGCCCGCTGCTGAATCCGAAGAAGCCAGCTGGCAGGACATCATGCCGGTCGACACGCTGGGCCTGGAAGTGGGCTACCGCCTGATCCCCCTGGTCGACAAGGCCCAGGGCGGCGAACTGCTCAAGCGCATCAAGGGCATCCGCAAGAAATTCGCCCAGGAAGTGGGCTTTTTGGCGCCGCCGGTGCACATCCGCGACAACCTGGAGCTGAAACCGTCGGCCTACCGCATCACCTTGAAGGGGGTGGAAGTGGGCAGCGGCGAGTCCCTCAACGGCCAGTTCCTGGCGATTAATCCCGGCATGGCCAGCGGCACCTTGCCTGGCCTGGTCACGACCGATCCCGCCTTCGGCCTGCCGGCCACCTGGATCGACGCCAGCCTGCGCGACGAAGCGCAAAGCATGGGTTACACCGTGGTCGACGCCGGCACGGTGGTGGCCACCCACCTGAATCACCTGATCACGTCGCACGCCTCCGAACTGCTGGGCCGCGCCGAAGTGCAGGCGCTGCTGGATCACCTGGCCAAGGAATCGCCCAAGCTGGTGGAAGACCTGGTGCCGAAAGTGGTGTCGCTGTCGACCCTGCAGAAAGTGCTGCAGAACCTGCTGATCGAAGGCGTGCACATCCGCGACATGCATTCCATCATCGAGACCCTGGCCGAGCACGCCGTGCATACCCAGGACCCCAATGAACTGACGGCGCTGGTGCGGGTCGCCCTGGGCCGCGCGATTGTGCAGCAACTGTTCCCCGGTTCGGCCGAACTGTCCGTGATGACCCTCGACAACCGCCTCGAGCGCCTGCTGCTGCAGGCGATGGGCGCGGGCGGCGACGGCACCGGCATCGAGCCGGGCCTGGCCGACACCATCGCGCAGCAGGCCGGCCAGGCGGCGGCCCAGCAGGAAGCGATGGGCCTGACCCCCGTGCTGCTGGTGCCGGCGCCACTGCGCGCGCTGCTGTCACGGTTCCTGCGCCGCGCGTTGCCGCAACTGAAAGTGTTATCGCACAGCGAGGTGCCGGAGTCGAAGACGATCCGGGTGACCAGCCTGGTGGGCGCGGGCTGATCCACTGCGATCGTATTGAAAGGCAGGCTGCACGCCTGCCTTTTTGCTATTGCCATTGCACCAGGCGCTCACCGGTATAATCGCGGCTTATCCCCGGCGCCCGCGCGTGCCGGCAGGGCCGCAACTTGTCCGAGTAGGCCATCCATTAATTTGACTGAGTAACATGATCCTAGTCACTGGCGGGGCCGGCTTTATTGGCGCGAACTTTGTGCTGCAGTGGCTCTTGCACTGCGATGAAGCGCTCGTCAATCTCGACAAGCTGAGCTATGCGGGCAATCTAGGCAACCTTGACAGCCTGCGCGGCGACCCGCGCCATGTGTTCGTGCATGGCGATATCGGCGACACGGCCCTGGTGGCAAATTTGCTGCGCCAGTACCAGGTCCGCGCCATCGTCCATCTTGCCGCCGAAAGCCATGTGGACCGTTCCCTCGCCGTGCCGGCCGCCTTTATTGAAACCAATATCACCGGCACCTTCCGCCTGCTCGAGGCGGCGCGGGCCTACTGGTCGGCCTTGCCCGAGGCGCAGCGGCGTGATTTCCGCTTCCTGCACGTTTCCACCGACGAGGTCTTTGGTTCGCTGGGGCCACATGATCCGCCTTTCACGGAAACCTCGCCCTACGCGCCGAACAGCCCCTACTCGGCCTCGAAAGCGGCGGCCGACCACCTGGTGCGCGCCTACCATCACAGCTATGGCCTGCCTGTGCTGACAAGCAATTGTTCGAACAATTATGGCCCTTACCAGTTTCCCGAAAAGCTGATTCCGCTGATGATCAGCCGTGCCCGCGCCGGCCAGCCGCTGCCCGTTTATGGCGACGGCCGGCAGGTGCGCGACTGGCTGTATGTCACTGACCATTGCACGGCCCTGCGGCGCATCCTCAGCGCGGGCCGGCCGGGCGCGGTCTACAACGTTGGCGGCTGGAATGAACTGGCCAATCTCGACCTGGTGCGCCTCCTGTGCGACCTGCTCGACGCGCGCGCGCCAAAAGCGACAGGCAGCTACCGCGAGCAGATTGTCCACGTGCAGGATCGCTCTGGCCACGATCGCCGCTACGCCATCGACGCCGGCAAGATCGAGCGCGAACTGGGCTGGAAACCGGCCGAGACCTTCGCTTCCGGCATCGCCAGGACGGTGCAGTGGTATCTGGAACAGCAGGCATGGGGCGCGCCCATCGCGTCCGGGAGCAAGGCATGAAAGCGCAACCCAAACGCAAGGGCATCATCCTGGCCGGGGGCTCGGGCACGCGCCTGTATCCGGTGACCATGGCGGTGTCGAAGCAACTGCTGCCGGTGTACGACAAGCCGATGATCTACTATCCGCTCAGCACCCTCATGCTGGCCGGTATCCAGGAGATCCTGATTATTTCGACACCGCAGGACCTGCCCCGTTTCCGCGAACTGCTGGGCGATGGCGCGCAATGGGGTATCGACCTCAGCTACGCCGTCCAGCCCAGTCCGGACGGCCTGGCGCAGGCCTTCATCATCGGCCGCGACTTCATCGGCGGTCATCCCAGCGCCCTGATCTTGGGCGACAATATTTATTACGGCCACGATTTCCACCAGCAACTGAAGATGGCCATGGCCAGGACCAGCGGCGCGACCGTGTTTGCCTACCACGTCAGCGATCCGGGCCGCTACGGCGTGGTCGAGTTCGATTCGCAACGGCGCGCCGTCAGCATCGAGGAAAAGCCGCTTGCGCCGAAATCGCAGTACGCCGTCACCGGTCTGTACTTTTACGATCCGCAAGTCTGCGATATCGCCGCCAGCCTGACCCCTTCCGCCCGGGGCGAACTGGAAATCACTGATGTCAACCTCGCCTATCTGAACAGGCAGGCGCTGAACGTTGAACTGATGGGCCGGGGCATGGCATGGCTCGATACGGGAACGCACGCGTCCCTGCTGGAGGCGAGCCAGTTCATTGCCACGATTGAAAACCGGCAGGGCTTGAAGGTGGCCTGCCCAGAAGAGATCGCGTATCGCCAGGGCTATATTACGGCCGCGCAGCTGGAAGCGCAGGCCCAGCCCCTGAAGAAAAGCGGCTACGGACAGTACCTGCTGCGCCTGCTGAACGAGACCATCTATTAAATAATGCATATCGTTGCCACAGCGATCCCGGATCTGCTCCTGCTTGAACCCGTGGTCGCGGGCGTCGGGGGGGAGTTTGCATACGAGAGTTTCAATGCGCGCCAGTTCGAAGCGCTCACCGGGTTGCGTCCTCGCTTCGTGCAGGACAATCACTCGGGATCGGCGCGCGGCGTGCTGCGCGGGCTGCATTACCAGCTGCGCCAAACCCAGGGCAAGCTGTTGCGGGTGGCGGCCGGCGCCGTGTTCGATGTTGCCGTCGATATCCGCAGGAGCTCCCCCACCTTTGGCCAATGGGTCGGGGTCGAGCTGTCAGCCAGCAACCGGCGCCAGATGTGGATACCGCCTGGCTTCGCGCACGGCTTCCTGACCATCGGCGAGCGCGCGGAAGTGCTCTACAAGACCACGGATTACTATGCGCCCGAGTTCGAGCGGACGATCGCCTGGAACGATCCCGCCATCGGCATCGAATGGCCGCTGGACGGCGCCCCGCAATTGTCCGGCAAGGACCAGGCCGGCAAACTGCTGGTCGACGCCGAGGTATTCGCATGAAAATCCTGCTTACCGGCACCAGCGGCCAGGTCGGCTTTGAACTGCAGCGCAGCCTGCAGGGTCTCGGTGAAGTAGTCGCCGTCGACCGCGCACAGATGGACTTGTCGAACCTGCAGCAGGTGCGCGAGGTCATCCGCGCCGTGCGGCCCACCCTGATCGTCAACCCGGCCGCCTACACGGCCGTGGACCAGGCCGAAACTGAACGCGAACTGGCGATGCGCATCAACGCCGAAGCGCCCGCAATCATGGCCGCGGAAGCGAAGCGGATTGACGCTGCGCTGGTCCATTACAGCACCGATTACGTGTTTGACGGCAGCAAGGATGGCGCCTGGGTGGAGACCGATGCAACGGGTCCCATCAATGTCTACGGCGCCAGCAAGCTGGCCGGCGAGCAGGCCATCATCGCCTCGGGCGTGCCCCATCTCATCATCCGCACCAGCTGGGTGTATGGCATGCGCGGCAGGAATTTCCTGCTGACGGTGCTGCGCCTGGCGGCGGAGCGGGACGAGTTACGCATCGTCGGGGACCAGTTCGGCTCCCCCACCTGGAGCCGCAGCATCGCCGGCACCACCGCCCAGTTGCTGGCGCGGCTCGATGCGCGCGAGGGCTTGCTGGAGGCGCTGGCTGGCGGGCAGGGCGGGATTTATCACCTCAGCTCGGCAGGCGCCACTTCCTGGCACGGTTTCACGGAGCAGATCGTGGGCCATCATTCAGTGAAGAAAAAACCGCAGGTGACTGCCATCCGCACGCAAGACTATCCCCTGCCGGCGCCGCGCCCCCGCAATTGCGTCATGGGGGGAGATCGCCTGGCGGGCCTGGGCATCCACATGCCGGACTGGCAAACAGCACTGGCGCTCTGCCTGGGCTGAGTTCCGCAGGGTAGGCGCCAGCATTGGCGCGAAATCCGGGATGATCCATACGGATTTATCCATCTTATCAATATGGTGCAGCTTCCATAGACTGTGGTCTCACCCACTTCGGAGCGCCCCATGCACACCATCGACACCATTTACATTGACGGCGCCTTCGTGCGTCCCCACGGCGACGAGATCATCGACATGATCGATCCGGCCACGGAAGCGGTCATTGGCACGGTGCGCCTGGCCGATGCCGTCGATGCCGGCCTGGCCGTGGCGGCCGCGACGCGGGCCCTGCCGGCCATGGCGCGCACCAGCGTGGCCGAACGGATTGCCATGCTGGGGCGCTTGCACGATGCCGTGCTGGCCCGGAACGAGGAGCTGCACGCCGCCACCATCACCGAATATGGCGGTCCCAGCGCCCGCGCGGCCTGGGTGGCGCAATTTGCGGCGCAGGCTTTCCTGGATGCGGCGCGCGCGCTGGAAGAGACGCCTTTGACGCGCAGCATGGGCAGCGCCACCGTGGTGCTCGAACCGGTCGGCGTGGCAGTCCTCGTCACGCCCTGGAACAGCAGTGCCGGCTCGATGTGCAGCAAGCTGGCGATGGCGCTGGCGGCCGGCTGCACGGTGGTCATCAAGCCCAGCGAAGCGAGCCCGCTGCAGACCCGCATCGTCAGCGAAGCGTTTCACGCCGCTGCGCTGCCCCCCGGCGTGGTCAATATTGTCACGGGGCGGGGCCAGGTCGTCGTCACCGCATTGACCGCCCACCCGGACGTGGCGGCGATTTCCTTCACCGGCTCGACCGCAGTGGGCAAGCTGGTCATGCAGCAAGGCGCCGCCAGCATGAAGCGGCTGGGCCTTGCGCTGAGCGGCAAGTCGGCCACCGTGCTGCTCGACGATGCCGATCTGGGCCAGGCGATTCCCCTGGCCGTCAATGCCGCCTTTCAGAACAACGGCCAGGCCTGCGTGGCCGGTACGCGCCTGCTGGTGCCGCGCCATCTGCTCGACGAGGTCACCGCCCGCGTGCGCGCCGTGGTGGCAGCGATGAAGGTGGGCGATCCGCGCGACCCTGCCACCCACATCGGCCCCCTGGCCAGCGCCGCGCAGTTCGAGCGTATCCAGAAATACATCGCGCTGGGGCTGGCGGAAGGCGCCCAGCTCGTCGCGGGCGGCCCGGGACGCCCCGAGGACAGGCAGCAGGGATGGTTCGTGCGGCCTACCGTGTTTGCGGGCGTCGACAACAGCATGGCGATCGCGCGCGAAGAGATCTTCGGGCCGGTGCTGTGCATCCTTGCCTATGACGACGAAGCGCAGGCGATTGCCATCGCCAACGATTCCGACTATGGCTTGCAGGCTTATGTGCTGTCCTCGGACCTGGCGCGGGCAAGGCGGGTGGCGGGCGCGCTCAAGGCCGGCCGGGTCTTGATCAATACCTTGCAGCACGAGCCGCTGGCCCCCTTCGGCGGCTACAAGCAGTCGGGACTGGGACGCGAGTTTGGCGTGTTCGGGCTGGAAGCCTTCCTCGAAGTGAAGTCCGTCATCGCCGCCTGAGGGAAGCGAACAGCGGGGGCGGATGGGGAATGAGGGGGAAAAGCCCGCCTTTTCCCGTGATGGTTTCCTGACGGCATCGTCAATAATTGATCCTGTGAGAAATGAGAGTGCCGCATGGGCGCGCACCTCAAGGACTCCTGGAGCCAAGCTCGATGAACGTCAAAAAATTTACCGCCGCCACCTCGCGTGAAGCCCTGCGCAAAGTGCGTGATGCCCTGGGACCCGATGCCGTGATCCTGTCGAACCGGCCGGTCGATGGCGTCGTCGAGATCCTGGCGCTGGCCAATGATGACGTTGCTTCTATTTCTTCGCCTGCGCATGGCAGCCCGATGGACCAGCCGGCTCCCCAGCTCGACCATACCGCGCCCGTCAGCTACGCCAACCGCCGCGCGCCCCAGCCGCATGCGCAGCCTGACGCCATCGACATGGCCCAGATCAGCTCGATGATGTCGTCGGCGATTGCCCACGCCAAGGACAGCGCCGCCGCCGAAATGTCGGCCATGATGCACGAGGTGCGCGCCATGCGCGGCCTGATGGAAACCCAGTTGGCCGCCATTTCCTGGGGCGCCACCGCCCAGCGCGAGCCGGAAAAAGCCAATGTGCTGCGCGATATGCTGGCCGCCGGTTTTTCCGCCACCCTGGCCCGTTACCTGATTGAAAAACTCCCCGCGGGCAAGTCGGGCGCGGAGAGCATGCGCTGGATTAAGACGGTATTGGAACGCAATCTGACCAGCATGAGCGACGAAGACGAAGTGCTGGGCAAGGGCGGCGTGTTTGCCCTGGTCGGTCCGACCGGTGTCGGCAAGACCACCAGCACCGCCAAGCTGGCGGCCCGTTGCGTGATGCGCCACGGCCCGGACAAGCTGGCCCTGATCACCACCGACGCCTATCGTATCGGCGGCCACGAGCAACTGCGCATCTACGGCAAGATCCTCGGCGTGATGGTGCACTCGGTCAAGGACGAGGCCGACCTGCGCATCGCCCTGAAAGAACTGCGCAACAAGCACACCGTGCTGATCGACACCGTCGGCGTTTCGCAGCGCGACCAGATGGTCACCGAACAGGTCGCCATGCTGAGCGAAACGGGCGCCGATGTGAAGCGCCTGCTGTGCCTGAACGCGACCTCGACCAACGAGACTCTCAACGAAGTGGTGCGTGCCTACCAGGGCAGCGGCCTGGCCGGCTGCATCATGACCAAGATGGATGAAGCGGCCTCGATCGGCAATGTGCTCGACGTGGTGATCCGCCAGAAGCTGCGCCTGTTCTATATCTCGAACGGCCAGCGCGTGCCGGAAGACCTGCACCTGGCCGATCGCGCCATGCTGGTCGACCGCGCCTTCCGCCTGACCCGCGACAGCGCCAGCCAGTTTGAAGATGGCGATCTGCCTTTGATGATGGCCCAGGCCGGTACCTTGCCGCACGGTTTGCGCGAGGTGTCGCATGGCTAATTTCGATTTCGACCAGGCCGAGGGCCTGCGCCGCATGCTGGCGGGGCCGCGACCCCGCATCGTCACCTTCCTGTCGGCCTGCCAGCAGGACGACAAGGGCGCCATGCTGGTCAACCTGGGCGCCTCGCTGGCCCGCGCCGGCAATGATGTGCTGGTGGTCGATGCCTGCCAGACCGAATACGGTGTCGCCCAGCGCCTGGGCGTGTCGCGTGGCGCCAGCCTGTTGCAGGTGGCGCGCCAGGAATGCGCCCTCAACGAAGTGGTGCGCCAGGTGCCGCAGGGTTTTGCCGTCACCAGCATGCAGCGTGGCGAAAGGGTCAGCGGCGACGATGCCCGTCGGCTGGCGAAAAGTTTTGATGTGCTGGTCAAGCAGAGCGGCATCGTGATTGTCGATGGCGAATTCGGCGACGACGACAGCTTTCCGGTGCCCATCATGGACAGCGCTGAAATCGTCGTCCAGGTCGGCACCAGCGCTGCCTCCATCACGGCCGCCTACAGCCTCATCAAGCGCCTGTCCCAGCAGCTGGGCCGCCGCCCGTTTGGCATACTCGTCACGGGCGCAACAGAAGCCGAAGCACGGCTTGTATACGATAATATGTGTTCCGCAGCAAGTCGTTACCTGGCTGTCCAGCTGACCTCGATGGGTTCGGTGCCGGCTGACGAATACCTGCACCGCGCCGCCCGTCTTGGCCGCGCCGTCGTTGACGCCTTTCCTTTGGCGGGCGCGTCGGTGGCGTTCCGCCAGCTGGCCGGCCGGTTTGCAAAATCGAGCATGCCGCACGCGGGGGGAACTACCCTGTTCGGCGTTTAAAACAAGAGATCAATGTACAACGTCAAAGGGAAAGCCGACAAGAACCAGCTGCTGACGGATCACATGCCGTTGGTGAAGCGGCTCGCCCACCACATGAAGGCAAAGTTGCCGCCCAGTGTGGAAGTGGACGACCTGGTCCAGGCTGGCATGATCGGCCTGCTTGATGCCATTTCCCGCTACGAGGAAACGCACGGCGCCCAGTTCGAGACCTATGCCGTGCTGCGCATCCGCGGCGCCATGCTTGACGAACTGCGCAACAGCGACTGGCTGCCCCGCTCGATGCGCCAGAACATGCGCAAGATCGAAGCGGCGATGGCGTCGTTGCAGCAAAAGCTGGGCCATCCGCCCACCGAATCGGAAGTGGCCAAATCGCTCAAGCTGTCGCTGGCCGATTACCAGGACATGCTGGCCGATGGCGGCGGTCACCAGCTGGTGTATTACGAAGATTTTCATGATGACGACGGCAACGACAGTTTTCTCGACCGCTTCGCCGTCGACGACGACGATCCCCTGCGTGCCTTGCTCGACACCGACTTCCGCCAGGCCGTCATCGATGCCATCGACGGCCTGCCGCCGCGCGAGAAAATCCTGATGGGCTTGTACTACGAAGAAGAAATGAATCTGAAGGAAATCGGCGCCGTCATGGGCGTGTCCGAATCACGTGTGTCGCAATTGCACACCCAGGCCGTGGCCCGCCTGCGCGCAACCTTACGGGAGCAGGCATGGACTGGGCCAGCGTAATCGGACTGGCGCTGGCGCTGGCGGGGCTGTTTGTCGGCCACGCCATCGACGGCGGCAAGTTCGCCTCCTTGCTGCAGCCGGCAGCGTTTGCCATCGTCATCGTCGGCACGGCCGGCGCGGTGCTGCTGCAGACGGAAGCGCCGACTTTTGTGCGCGGCGTTCGCATGCTGCGCTGGGTATTCCGGCCGCCTCAGCAAAAACAGCGAAGGCAGGCACTGGCGCGCGACATCGTCAACTGGAGCCAGACGGCGCGCCGCGACGGCCTGCTGTCGCTGGAGCCGCAAATGGCGCGGGCGCAGGACAAGTTCATTCAAAAAGGCTTGCGGCTGATGATCGACGGCATCGCGCCGGACAAGTTGCGCAGCCTGATGGAAACCGAACTGAGCGCCTACGAATTTTCGCAGCGGCAGGGCGCGCGCATCTGGGAATCCGCCGCGGGTTACTCGCCCACCATCGGCATCCTGGGCGCCGTGCTAGGCCTGATCCACGTGATGGAAAACCTGTCCGATCCGTCCCGCCTGGGCGCCGGCATTGCCGTCGCGTTTGTCTCGACCGTGTATGGCGTGGGCCTGGCCAACCTGTTTTTCTACCCGGTCGGCAACAAGCTCAAAGCCATCGTGGCCGAGACAGTAACCCAGTACGAAATCCTGCTCGAAGTGTTTTACGATATCTCAAGCGGCGACCATAGCCGCGTGATCGATGAGCGCGTGGCCTCGCTGCTGTCGCGCGACTGAGAGCTGGCAAGGCCATGGCGCGCAAAAAATACGTCGAGGATGCCGAAAACCATGAGCGCTGGCTGATTTCCTACGCCGATTTCATCACCCTCCTGTTTGCCTTCTTTGTCGTGATGTACGCCATCTCCATCGTCAACGAGGGAAAATACCGCACCCTGTCGGACGCCCTGGGCAGCGCCTTTGGCGGGCGTGGTGTGTCGGCCGCCAAAACCGAGGTGCAGCAGCCGATTGTCCTGCCGAACATTGTCGCGCGGCGCCGCGCGGAAGCCATGCGGCGCGAAAAGGAAAAGCTGACCACCCTGGCGCGCGACCTGACCTCGACGCTGGCCCCGCTGGTCAAGGAGGGCAAGGTGCGGGTGACGCAAAACAGCCGCGGGGTGTCGGTGGAAATCAATGCGAGCGTGCTGTTCAATTCGGGCGACGCTACCTTGACGGTCGAATCGCGCGAGGCCCTGCAGGCGCTGGCGGTGCTGCTGAAAAACGATCCCCATGCCCTGCAGGTGGAGGGCCACACCGACAACCAGCAGATCCGCCGGCCCCAGTTTCCATCGAACTGGGAACTGTCCGCCGCGCGCGCCGGCGCCGTGGTGCGCCTGTTTGCCGATGCCGGCGTGCCGCCTGCGCGCATGACCGTGGTGGGCCATGGCGACAACATTCCGGTCGCGCCGAACGACACGGCAGAGGGCAGGGCGCGCAACCGCCGGGTGGCCGTGACGATCCTGTCGGCGCTGCCCGACACCACGACAGAAATTTCCCCACGCTAATTTACAACAGCCTTGTGTAACAGAAGGCAAAGCCCTTTGCGAAACCCTGGAGTGCAGTGCACAATGCGGCCATCTTTCATTCGGAGCAGTCGATGTTCAAGGGTTTCAAACAGGGCGGCAAGGTGCTTGCCGCCGTTGCCGGCATGGCCGGCGTGGTCGCCATGACCGCCATGATGGCCGGTGCGGGCGCGCGTGACGGGGTCAGCCCCCAGGTCACGGAAAAAGTCAGCGTGGCCTCGACCGACGGCAAGGTGCTCGTCAAGGTCACGGTCGTCAACCAGAGCGACAAGCCGGTCTGGGTGCCGCGCTCGCTGATGACGGCGACCGAGCCGGAAGGGCGCATGTTCGACGTGCGCGACAGTTCCAACGGCGACCCGCTCGACTACACGGGCATGATGGTCAAGCGTCCGCCGCCGGGCAAGCAGGACTATGTCGCAGTCAAGCCTCACAGCAGGCTGAGCAACACCATCGACATCACCCAGTCCTACCGTTTCCAGACCGGCCGCCATGCCTACCAGATCAACCTGGCCAGCAGCTATCTAAGCGACGTGAACAAGCTCGACCAGGAAACCGCGGTCGAACCGGCTTCGGCCATGTTTGCCCACGTCGGTCAATAAGCGTTCTCGTGTTTGTTTCGCCGCTGGCGAAATTCTGAATTCAGTCTTTGACACCTGCCTCAAAACGGCCCCGTCAGCATCCTGCTGACGGGGCCGTTTTGCTTGCGCCACGCCCTTGCGGCCGCCTGAAACCAGCACGCTGCTGGCGCCTACGCGGCCGCGCCGACCGGGCCTGGGCTTGCCTTGACGCTGAGTATTCCCGATGATAATTTTGCATCTGGACAAACCGAAGGGGCATCATGAAATTCCCCACCGCATGGATTCAGGTGTCTGCCAGCTATTTCTCGATCACCCTGGGACTGGCCGGCCTGGGCAGCGCGTGGCGCCGTGCTCACCAGGTGTGGGGACTTCCGGCAGCGGTGGGCGAGAGCATCCTGGGCCTGGCCTGCGCCGTCTGGCTGTATCTGCTGATCGCCTACGCCGCCAAATGGTTAGTCTCCCGCAAAGCGGCCCTGAGCGAAGCGACCGACCCCGTGCAATGCTGCTTCCTCGGCCTGGTGGGCGCCGCGACCATGCTGGTTGCGCTCGCCGCCTTGCCCTACGGCCGCGCGCTGGCGCTGGCGCTGATGTGGCCCGGCGCGGCATTCACCATCGGCTTTGCCGCCTGGCGCACGGGCAAACTCTGGAGCAGCGAGCGCAGCGACGGCGCCACCACCGCGGTGCTGTATCTGCCCAGCGTCGCCGGCGGCTTCGTCTGCGCCACCGCGCTCGGCGCCCTGGGCTGGCCGCAATGGGGGCAGATGGCGTTTGGCGGCGCGCTGCTGTCCTGGCTCGCCATCGAGTCGGTCCTGTTGCGCCGCCTGCTGATCGGTCCGGCCATGCCGCCCGCGCTGCGTCCGACCATGGGCATTCAACTGGCGCCGCCCGTAGTCGGCCTGGTGGCCTACCTGAGCGTGAGCGGCGATACCGCCGGCGTGCTGCCGCATGCCATGCTCGGCTATGGCTTGCTGCAGGTGCTTGTACTGGCGGGACGGCTGCGCTGGCTCACCCAGCAGGCTTTCACGCCCTCGTACTGGGGTTTCAGTTTTGGCGCCACGGCGATTGCGCAGGCCCCGCTGATCATGATGGCCGATGGCGCCAGCGCGCCGGCGGCCACGCTGGCCCCGCTGCTGTTCGTGCTGGCGAATTTGCTGGTCGCCGTGCTGGTTGTGTTGACCCTGCGTTTGCTGTTCAGCCCCAAGTTGACGCCGGCGCCGACCATCACGTCGGCGTGATGAGTCGGAAATAAAAAATGGGACGCAACTGCATGCAGTTGCCCATTGGCGCCAGTCCCCGTGCTATTCGAGTCATCGCGACATCCACAGCAGTGGGGACTGGCGCCGCAGGTGCCTGTGCCTGTTTTTTACCCCGGCGCTTACTGCTGCGCCGGCGTATTCTCGCCAAAATACTCGTGCGAGTCGGCGTTGTCGATGGCTTTTGATGGATCGCTCACGGCCAGGCTGGCCGCGCCCGACTGGCCGTAGACCCAGTCGTCGGTGCTGGCGACGACATTGAAATGGCTCATCTCGTGCACCAGGGTGCCGCCTTTTGAATCGGTGCCCGTCATCGGCGCCGTCCAGAACGCCTTGCAGACATAGATGGTGTACGGCTGGGTCGGGTAGACATAGGCGTAGTAGGTTTTCTTGCAGCCGCAGTCGACCGTCACCGGCTTGTTGGCGAACGCATCTTTTAATGACGCGAAATGGGCCTTGATGGTGCTGACCCGGCCGCTATCAACGGCGCCAAACCACTTGGTGTAGCGGGGGCCGGTTTTGCCGGCGGACATGTAGGCATCGCCATCGCTGGCCATGGCGGAGCCAGCGGCCAGCGCTTGCGTTACCTGGCTCTGCTGGTCGACCGTGCACCGGTTGAAGGCCAGGCCGGCGCCGCCACCCGTGCCGCCGCCGCCCGGGGCGGTCTTGCGCATGTCCTCGATCGACTGGCCCTGCGACAGGGTGCCGCGCGGCAGTGCGCCGTCGATCCACAGGGTCAGGGGCGCCGATTTGATTTCGCCGACATCGCGCGCGCTGGCGCGGGCGTTGACAGACTGCGCCGCGATCGGCGCAAACAGGTCAAGCGCGGCGGCAGCGTAGCGGACCTGGTAGTCGCCCGTGACGCTCATGTCGTACAGGCTGGAAAGGTCCACCTTCATGCTGTAGGAGGCGCCCGGTTTCAACAGGAAATAGTCGGCGGCGGTGGCGGCCTGGCGCTTGTAGTGGGCGCCGAGATAGGGCACTTTGAGGCCGTCGCGGGTGACGTCGAACAAGGCTTCCTCGATCTCGGGACCGAAGGGCGTGTGCCATTTCAATACCGACTGCGGGACGCTGGAGGTGTTGGTGATGGTGACGGTGACGACGGCCTTGTCGGCCTTGCCCAGCGCGTGCTTGTCGACGGCGATGGAAGCGACGACGCCGTTCGAGGTGGCGGCGGCAGCCGAACCGCACAGCAAAGCCAGGCACACAGCGGCGGCGGCAGCCTTCAGTCGTGGATTGCAGATCATGATTTCTCCGATAAAAAATGGTTTTTATTGGAGCTTGGGCGCCTGTGCAGGCACAACGCAGCGCAGCCGCAAGCCTGGGACGATCATGATCCCGGCTCAGCAGCGTGTAAAGACAATTTGATGGTGCGTGGCAGCAGCCTGGCGAAACTGCCGGGCTTTAATTGTGCGCGAGAAAAATTGTGCTAGCGGCGTTCAACCGACCACGTAGCGGCGCGACGGACCGCCCGCGGTGGTCTGGCCGCTGGGACCATAAAAGCCCGCGTCGGCGCTGCCGGCGGGAGTGCGCATGGCGTTCAGGGCCGTTTGCGCGTGGCTCAGTTGCTTGTTGATCAGCATGCCATTGACGCGGTTGAGTTCCTTGGCGGCGCGGGTGCGGTTGAGCAGGTCGGTCCACTGGGCGCGCGCTTCGGCGCCGGCGACCTGCAGCCAGTCGTCCATGCCGGTTTCGCTGGCAGCGAAGCCGGCGCTGCCCAGCGCCAGGTGGCGGCGGCCGGCCAGGGCGGCAGCCTGCTGCACCAGCGCCGATTTCTGTGGGGTGATCTGGTCGAGCCCGTCGCTGTCCGCACTGACGAGGAACTGCTGTTCCTGTTGCATCAAGCCGATCAGGGATCCGATCGTTTGTTGTTCGTCGTGCAAGGTCGCGAGTGGGCTGGTCATGGTGGTTTAACGTTTGCGAGAGTGCAGCAGGTCGCGGACTGTTTCCAGCAGACCGTCAGCCACCTTCTCTGAGTTGACTTGGAAATGGCCATCGGCGATGGCCAGCTTGATGCGTTCGACTTTCTTGGTGTCGAACACGCCGGTGGCGGCGCCAGCGCCGGCCAGGGCCTGGCCTTGCGACGACAAACGCACACTGTCGGTCGGCGGCTGGGCTGTGGCCGCGGCGCGCTCGGCATTGCGCGCGCCCGCTGCCGGCGTGTTGGCCGTCGGCAGTGCAGGGGTGCTTTTTGGGGTGTCGTTAATTTTCACAGCGTCTTCCTCTCTGACCGGCGCAATAAGCACCGGGATATGCCTAAGTAACGGCGTAGCGCCCTTAAACTTTAGCGCATATCAAGGAGTCTTTCAGGGTTATTCAAAAAACAAGCATCTAAAAAACCACTTCCACCAGGCCACCGGCCTGGGCGATCCCGCTGATGATGGCGCCGGCCGGCGTGCGCACCTGCACCACCTGGCCTTCCGCGGCGGTACCGATGGCGCGCGCTTCGGCCGACACTTTAAAGCCGGGACCGCTGGAGACCACCCGCACCGCCTGGCCCGGCTGCACCACCGGCTGCGACTTCAGGCCGTCCAGGCGCAGCGGCGCACCCGACGGCAGCGACACCTTGCTTGAGCGCCCCACCGCCTGCGCCATGTCGGTGACGACACCGCTGGGCAGCGCCGCCAGGTCGCCCTTGAGCATCACCAATTGGGACTGCTCGATGGGCTGGCCCTGGGCCAAGGGCACGCCCGCGGCGACGTAATCGCCCATGACCGACACTTTTGCCTGCAGATAGACTTTCCACGCCGTGGGGGCCGTGCAACGCAGGCCCACCGTGGTATTGCCCCACACTTTCGCGCCGGGCTGCAAAAACGCTTCCGGGGCGGGACAGGGCGCCAGTTGCATCCTGGCGTCGAGCGCACGCACCTCCACCTTCACTTCGCCCGGCAGGCCGGCGCCTTCCTTTTGCAGGAACTGTTCGGCCACCGTCTTCAGGACGTTCAGATCCTGGTGGGCCTGGATCTGAGCCTGGGCCAGCGGTGGCGCCAGCACAACAGCAAGAGAAACGAGGAGGTCTGAGAGGCGCATGCGAATGGAAATGGGGCTTTTGCGGGAATGATGCCATCTTAGGCCGTGTGATTCCCTCATGAAACATCGAATAGCCCCCTTTTGGCGCGCCTCCTCCTTCGATTGAGTTGCCGTACGTCTACGTATTATCGATCCTGTCCTCACAAGTTCATTGATCGGAGCTGGCATGGTTAGCAAACTCGACGATTACCTGCGGTTTAACGAAACGGCCCTCAATCTGCGCGCCCAGCGCCAGCAATTGCTCGCCTCGAACATCGCCAACGCCGACACGCCCAATTACAAGGCCCGCGATATTGATTTCGCCAGCGCCCTGCAAGGCGCCCTCAACCGCCCTGCGGCCCAGCCCGGTGCTTTGGCGGCAACCTCGCCCCAGCACCTGCAGGCGATCCAGAGCGGCAACGCGCTGGCCGACGGCACCCCGGTGCTGTACCGCCAGAACGCGCAAGGAGCGGCCGACAACAACACGGTCGACATGGACGTCGAGCGCAACCAGTTTGCCGACAACGGCCTGCGCTACGAGGCCGGCATCACCATGTTGAACGGCCAGATCCGCAACCTGATGGCGGCCATCCAGGGAGGCAACTGATCATGTCGCTATTTAATATCTTTAATGTGTCCGGCTCGGCCATGAGCGCCCAGGCCCAGCGCCTGAACGCCACCGCCAGCAACCTGGCCAACGCCGACAGCGCCACCGACGCCTCCGGCAAGGCCTACCGCGCCAAACAGGTGGTGTTTGAGGCGGTGCCCCTGCAGGACGGCTCGTCCGCCGTGAAGGTGGCGCAGGTGGTGGAAGACCCCAGCCCCTTGAAACAGCTTTACGATCCCAAGCACCCGATGGCCGACGACAAGGGCTATGTGTCGATGCCGAATGTGAATGTGGTCGATGAAATGGTGAACATGCTGTCGGCCTCGCGCTCTTACCAGAACAACGTTGAAACCATGAACGCGGCCAAGACCATGCTGCTTAAAACCCTGACCATCGGTCAATAAACCCCAAGACGATCATGACGACTCCTGTTAGCAATAACTACTCCAACAACGTCTCCGACGACCTGATGGCCACCATGAATGCCAAGAAGCCCGTTGTGGCTGACGGCAGCGTGGAAGCGGACACCAATAAATTCATGACCCTGCTGGTGACCCAGCTGAAGAACCAGGATCCCATGAATCCGCTGGACAACGCCCAGATCACCAGCCAGCTGGCCCAGCTGTCGACCGTGACCGGCGTGAATAAACTCAACACCACCCTGGAGTCGCTCAAGTCCAGCTACCAGTCCTCGGAAGCGCTGCAGGCAAGCAATATGATCGGCCATGCCGTGCTGGTCGAAGGCAATTACCTGAATTTGACGAAAGGGCAGAGCGTGATGGGAGTGGACCTGGCCACGGCTGCCGATTCCGTCAAGCTCATCATCACCGATCCAAGCACCGGCCTGGACGTCGATACGCTTGACCTGGGCAGTAAGCCCGCCGGCACCCTGCCGCTGGTGTGGGATGGCGTGGTCGACCCAAACAACCTGGATGCGAACGGCAAGCCCGTGACCATGAAGGACGGCAAATACCTGATCCGTGTCGAAGCGCGCAACAAGGGTGAACTCTTGAAAGACGCCAAGGCGCTCTCGCTCGACTCCGTCGCCAGCGTGACCGCCAATGCCGCCGACGGCATCAAGCTGAACCTGCCGACCAAGGGCATCGTCACCATCGCCGACATCAAGCAGATTCTGTAGCAGCGCGCCTACCCACCGAACTCAACTTATTAGCAGGAGCACTCCATGTCTTTCCAACAAGGTCTTAGCGGCTTGAACGGCGCTGCAAAATCCCTCGACGTCATCGGCAACAACATCGCCAACGCCAGCACGGTCGGCTTCAAGGGTTCGCAAGCCCAGTTCGCCGACGTCTACGCCAACTCGCTGTCGGGCGCGGGCGGCAACCAGGCCGGCATCGGTGTCAAGGTGTCCCAGATTGCCCAGCAGTTCACCCAGGGTAACGTCGAATCGTCCAACAACCCGCTCGACATTGCCATCAACGGCGCCGGCTTCTTCCGCACCACGGTGGGCGGCGCCGTCCAGTATTCGCGCAACGGCCAGTTCTCGCTCGACAAATCGGGCTATATGGTCAATGCCCAGGGCGCCCAGTTGACCGGTTACCAGGTCGGTCCCAACGGCACCCTGCTGGCCGGTTCGCCCGCGGCCATCCGCATCAATACGGCCGACCTGAAGCCGGTGGCCACCACCGCCATCAAGACCGAGCTCAACCTCGATTCGCGCGAGACCAATCCGGCCAAGGCGCCGTTCGACGTGGACGATCCGAACACCTACAACACGGTCGTTCCCATCGACGTGTTCGATTCGCTGGGCAATGCCCACCCGATGAACTCCTATTATGTGCGCACCAATGCGGGCACCTGGGATGTCTACGTCGCCAACGACGGCATGGAAATCAACAACCTGCGCGTGGCCGCCGCCGCCCAGGGCACCACCGCGCCGTTTGCCGCCGTCAACGCCGCACGCGACGCCTGGAAGGCCGCCGCCCAGGCCGTGCCGGCCGATGCCGCCGCCACCGCCGCCGCTTTGAAAACCTATTCCGACGAAGCGCTCAAGATGGTGGTGGCAGCGGCTGCCGATCCCACCATCGGCAACGCCAGCGCCGCCCAGCAGGCCGTCATCACCAATGCCGGCAACATCTCGGGCGCCGTCTCGGGCAACACCCCGGAAGACGTCGATCGCGACATCGCCAAGGCCGTTCACCTGCAGCCAACCAAGGTGGGCACCCTCAATTTTGACGCCAAGGGTACCCTGTCGGCAACCACGCCGCCGATGAACGTCAACCTCACCATTTTCCCGCCAACGGGCGCGGCCAATGTGTTGCCGGTGAGCCTGTCGTTCACGGGCACCAGCCAGTACGGTTCGGCCACCAGTGAAAAGGCCAAGGGTCAGGACGGCTACGCGGCCGGCCACCTGCAAAGCTTTGCGGCTGCCGCCGACGGCACCATCCTGGGCCAGTACAGCAACGGCAAGTCGCAGGCGCTCGGACAGATCGTGCTGGCCAACTTCGCCAACCCGAACGGCCTGTCGCCGCTGGGTAACAACGCCTGGGCTGAAACCTCCGCTTCCGGCAATCCCTTGATTGGCGTGCCCACCTCGGGCAGCCTGGGCGTGCTGCAATCGTCGGCGGTGGAAAGCTCCAACGTCGACCTGACGGCTGAACTGGTCAACATGATCACCGCCCAGCGCGTGTATCAGGCCAATGCGCAGACCATCAAGACGCAGGACTCGGTGCTGCAGACCCTCGTCAATCTCCGTTAATCTAGTCACTGCTCGAAGGAAGCGCGTTCATGGACCGTCTCATTTATACCGCCGGCAGCGGCGCCAAGCACATCCTCGAGCAGCAGGCCACCGCCTCGCACAACCTGGCCAACGTCAGCACCACGGGCTTCCGTGCCCAGGTCGATGCTTTCCGGGCCGTGCAGGTGGAGGGCGGCGCCTTGCCGACCCGCGCTTTCGTGGTCAACGCCAGCGCCGGCACGGACTTTTCGTCGGGCGCCCTGCAGGCAACCGGGCGCGACCTCGATGTGGCCGTCAAGGGCAAGGGCTGGATTGCGCTGTCCATGCCGGACGGCACCGAGGCCTACACCCGCAGCGGCGCGCTCAACATGAATGAAAACGGCTTGTTGACTGGCATTGGCGGCAACGCCGTGGCGGGCGACGGCGGCCCGATCTCCGTGCCGCCCGACGTCAATGTCGCCATCGGCGGCGACGGCACCATCTCCACCATCGAGAAGGGCACCAAGCCGGGCACGCCCACCGTGCTGGGCCGGCTGAAACTGGTCAATCCGCCCGAAGCCGACCTGGTGCGCGGCGACGACGGCCTGTTCCGCCTGAAGACGGGCAAGGCGGCCGAGGTTGATCCTGGGGTGTCCGTGGCGGGCGGCATGCTCGAGGGCAGCAACGTCAATCCCGTCGATTCCATGGTGAACATGATCTCCTTGGCAAGGTCTTTTGAGATGCAAATGAGCATGATGAAGAACGCCGAGAATAACGCCGCAAAAGCGACTCAGATCCTTGCTTTGAGTTAATGCTCTCCACCGTATAGTAACGATGTGCATGGCGCCTTTCGTCAGCCACGTTACTGGAGAAGCACATGATTCGTTCCCTCTACATCGCCAAGACTGGCCTGGAAGCACAGCAGACCAATCTGGACGTCATCAGTAATAACCTGGCCAACGTCAGCACCAACGGTTTCAAGCGCTCGCGCGCCGTGTTCGAAGACTTGTTGTACCAGAACGTGCGCCAGCCGGGCGCCCAGTCATCGCAGCAAACCGCGCTGCCTTCGGGCATGCAGCTGGGCACCGGTGTGCGCACCGTCGCCACCGAACGCATCCACACCCAGGGCAACCCCCAGGCCAGCGGCAATTCCAAGGACCTGATGATCAACGGCTCGGGCTTTTTCAGCGTGCTGATGCCAGATGGCACCACCGCCTATACCCGCGACGGCGCCTTCCAGGCCGACAGCAATGGCCAGATGGTGACTTCGTCCGGCTTTGTCATCCAGCCCGCCATCACGATTCCCGCCAACGCCCAGACCATCACGGTCGGCCGCGACGGCGCCGTCTCCGTGACCACGGCCGGCAGCACCGCGCCCACCCAGATCGGCACTATCCAGGTCACCACCTTCGTGAACCCGGCCGGGCTGGAATCGAAAGGCGAAAACCTGTACGTGGAAACCGGTTCTTCCGGCAGCCCCAACACCAACACCCCGGGCACCAACGGCGCCGGCGTGGTCATGCAGGGTTTTGTCGAAACCTCCAACGTCAACGTGGTGGAAGAAATGGTCAATATGATCCAGACCCAGCGCGCCTACGAAATCAACAGCAAGGCGATCACGACGTCCGATCAGATGCTGGCCAAACTTGCCCAATTATGAAAACGTTTTTTAGCGCTGTCGCTGCCGCTGCTAGTTTCGCAGTTGCCACATCCATGGCTGGCTGCGTCACCACCCCCACCACCATCACCAACCGGGTCGCCCCCGTGCGCCCCGTGGCGCTCGAGGCGCCGGCGGCGTCCAATGGCGCCATCTACCAGGCCTCAAACTACCGGCCCCTGTTTGAAGACCGCAAGGCGCGCCACATCGGCGACATCCTCACCATCGCCATCGTCGAAAAGACGGCGGCCGTGAAAGCGGGCGCCAGTTCGGGCAACAAGTCCGGCAGCGTCAGCGCCACCGTGCCAGGCCTCTTGCAGGGCCGCTTTGGCGGCACCCTGGGCGCCTCGACCGGCAACAAGTTTGCCGACGGCGACAACCAGAGCGCCAGCAACACTTTCAGCGGCACGATCGGTGTGACCGTCACCGAAGTGCTGCCCAACGGTAACCTGATCGTCTCTGGCGAAAAACAGGTGGCCATGAACAAGGGCGTCGAATTCATCCGCTTCTCCGGCATGGTCAATCCCGACACCATCCAGACCGGCAACACCGTGTCCTCGACCGTGGTGGCCGACGCCCGTGTCGAATACCGCACCAACAGCCAGATCGACCGGGCCGAGATGACCGCGATGGTGTCGCGCTTCTTCCAGTCGCTGCTGCCTTTCTGATGGGATCTGCGATGCGTCTTACCATTTCTTCCCTGTTGCTGGCAGCTTGCCTTGCGCTCGCATCAGCCGCCCATGCCGAGCGCCTGAAAGACCTGGCCACCATTGGCGGCGTGCGGACCAACCAGTTGTCCGGTTACGGCCTCGTGGTGGGCCTCGACGGCACGGGCGACCAGACCACCCAGACCCCGTTCACCGTGCAGTCGATCACGGCGATGCTGCAGCAGAAGGGCGTCAACCTGCCGGCCGGCACCAGCCTGCAACTGAAAAACGTGGCGGCAGTGATGGTCACGGCGTCCTTGCCCGCGTTTGCGCAGCCGGGCCAGACCATCGACATCACCGTGTCGTCGATCGGCAACGCCAAGAGCCTGCGCGGCGGCACCCTGGTGATGACGCCACTGCAAGGCGCCGACAACCAGGTCTACGCCATGGCCCAGGGCAATGTGCTGGTGGGCGGCGTGGGCGCCCAGGCGGGCGGTGCGCAGGTCCAGGTCAATCACCTTTCCGTCGGCAAAATTTCCGGCGGCGCCACGGTAGAGCGCGCCGTGCCCAACAGCCTGGGCGCGGACAACCAGATCCGCCTCGAATTGAACAGCACCGATTTCCTCACCGCCAGCCGGGTCGTCGAAGCCGTCAACAACCATTTTGGCGCCGGCGTTGCCACCGCGCTCGACGGGCGCGTGATCCGCGTGATGTCGCCGTCCTCGTCGGACCAGCGGGTGGCTTTTCTGGGCATCCTGGAGGGCCTGGAAGTGAGCCCGGCGGTCGCCAACGCCAAGGTCATCATGAACGCCCGCACCGGGTCGGTGGTGATGAACCAGTCCGTGACCCTGGAAGCGTGCGCCATTTCGCACGGCAACCTGTCGATCACCATTTCCCCGAATAACGAAGCGAGCCAGCCGGCGCCTCTGTCGAAAGGCAAGACGGTGGTGGTGTCGAACCCCACCATTGAAATCAAGAAGGATCCGGGCAAGGTCTTGATGGTCAAGGGCGGCGCCAACCTGGCCGACGTGGTCAAAGCGATGAATTCGATCGGCGCTTCGCCCCAGGACCTGCTGTCGATCCTGCAGGCGCTCAAGGCCGCGGGGTCCCTGCGCGCCGAACTCGAGATCATTTAAGAGGTACAGGCCATGGTCGCTCCCACCAACGATCTTTCCTCCCGCCTGGCGTTCGACGCCCAGGGCCTGGGGGGCCTGAAGCAGGCGGCCAAGGCCGGTTCGCCGGAAGCCCTGAAGACGGCGGCGACCCAGTTCGAAGCCATGTTCATCAACATGATGATGAAGAGCATGCGCGACGCCACGCCCCAGGACGGGCCGATGGACAGCCAGCAGACCAAGACCTTCACGGCCATGCTCGACCAGCAGACCAGCCAGAACCTGGCCAAGCGGGGCATTGGCCTGGCCGATGTACTGGTGCGCCAGTTGAGTTCGCAGGCGGCCAATGCGCAGGCGCTCGCCATCGGCAACGAGGGCACCGGCATGCCCGCGCCGCAAAGCGCCGAGTCGCTGATGACGACACCCGGCGCGCTGGCGGCCAAAGCCCAGGCATCGGGCCTGTCGTCGGGCGTGACCGCCTCCGGCAAGCCGCAGGCGCCCCACGTGCGCTCGTTCCAGGACAAGGTCGGCGCCGATGCGCAAGCGGCCAGCGCCGCTACCGGCATTCCGGCGAAATTCATGATCGGCCAGGCCGCGCTCGAATCGGGCTGGGGCAAACGCGAAATCAAGAATGCCGACGGCAGCAGCAGCCACAACCTGTTCGGCATCAAGGCCGGCCCTGGCTGGACCGGCAAGGTCGCGACCGCCGTCACCACTGAATACGTCAACGGCGTGCCGCAAACCCGGGTGGAAAAATTCCGCGCCTACGATTCCTACGCCGACAGCTTCAAGGACTACGCGAAAATGTTGGCAAGCAATCCACGCTACGAAAAAGTGCTGGCCAGCGCGGGTGATGCCAGCAAGTTTGCCCACGGCTTGCAAAAAGCCGGGTATGCGACCGATCCCCACTACGCCACAAAGCTCAGCAAGCTCATTAGCAACTCGCTCGGATAAGCGGCGCAAACGAGGGGAGACTGTGTTGTCTCTCCATCAAGTCAAGTTTTGCCCGATTGCGCCGTTAATAGTGCATCGCGGTTCAGGAAAGTATCAATATCATGGCTGGAGATCTTCTCAATATTGGCAAGACCGGACTGTACGCCGCCCAGGCAGGCCTCGCGACGACCGGCCACAATATCTCCAATGCCAGCGTGCCGGGCTACAGCCGCCAGACCATCATCCAGGCCACCACCATGCCCCAGAACATGGGCTATGGTTTTATCGGCAACGGTACCCAGATCACCGATATCAAGCGTTTTTCCGATG
>JBJMVV010000052.1:0-5497 GCA_045810505.1 Massilia sp. | reverse complement strand
GTACCAGGGTCAGACAGCCAGAATTTTACCGTTTCGCACGAATGGCAGCTTGACCACGCTGGCAGCGAGCTGCTTGTCGCGGATTTCCACCTTGACGGTGTCGCCGATCGCCACATCCATCGGCACGCGCGCGAGTGCAATCGCCTGCTGCATGGACGGGCTGAAAGTGCCGCTGGTGATCTCGCCCACGCTGCCACTGGCGGCAATGACTTTCTGGTGGGCGCGCAGCACGCCGCCTTTTTCACGCAGGATCAGGCCGAGAAACTGGAAGCGCTGGCCCATGGCGATCAGCGCCGCCTTGCCGACGAAATCGCGCTCGCTCACCAGGTCGATGGTCCAGGCCAGGCCGGCGTCGAGCGGGTTGACGGTTTCGTCCATGTCCTGGCCGTACAGGTTCATGCCCGCTTCCAGGCGCAGGGTGTCGCGCGCGCCCAGGCCCGCGGGCTTGACGCCGGCGGCGACCAGCGCGTTCCAGGCAGCTTCGGCCTGATCGGCAGGGAAGGCCAGCTCAAACCCATCCTCGCCCGTGTAGCCGGTGCGCGCCACCATCACTTCGCCGAACGGGGTGTCTTTCACGATCACGGCGTTGAAGGGCTTCATTTCAAGGCTGGCCGCTTGCGCGGTCGGCAGCACCTGCCAGGCCTTGGCGCGGGCGTTCGGGCCCTGCACGGCGATCAGGGCCATCGCGCCTGCGCCGTCCCTGCGCTGTGTGATGCTCAAGCCTGCATTGGTGGCGGCGTTGCGCGCGCTGATCCAGGCCAGGTCCTTGACGGCCGTGCCGGCGTTGACCACCAGGCGGAACCAGTCTTCGCGGAAGAAGTAGACGATCAGGTCGTCGATGACGAAGCCGGACTCGTTCAACATGCAGGAGTACAGGGCCTTGCCGCTCACCTGCAGCTTGTCGACGTTATTGGCCAGCAGGCCACGCAGGAAGGAGCGCGCGTTGGCGCCTTCGATATCGACCACGCACATGTGCGAGACGTCGAACATGCCGGCATCCTGGCGGACGGCATCGTGTTCGGCGATCTGCGAGCCGTAATTGACGGGCATGTCCCAGCCGCCAAAGTCGACCATCTTGGCGCCGGCGGCGCGGTGTGCGGAATTGAGCGGGGTCTTCGATAAGGTCATTGAGCTTCTCTGCAGGTGTGAACAGGACGTATTGGGGGCCGTCGCCATGCCCGGATTGACTCCGTGGATGACGCGCCCCTCTGTCCTTGTTACCTGAGAGATAGCGGAGATGGATTTCCGCCTGCCCCTTCGGTGGGCCACCGGCATGTTGCCGCGGCCGCTCTCCAGAGTGTGACCGGTGCGCTGAACGCTGTTGCCGGTCCTGATCGGTCCCTTGTGCCTGAGAGTTTTTGGGTGATGCCCCTTCGGCGGCAGTGTTGCCTGTCTGCGCTCTCCCGATCAAGATCGCGACTGTATGCGACCTGCGCCTTAAAGTCAACCTCGGGCAGGGCTGCGGCAAGCGCCGCGATGCCGTTTTGCTCCTACTTTTTCCCTCAGGGAAATGCCCGCACGAATGGGGCGCTTGGCGGGCTTCCTTGCAAGCTATTTGTTAGAATGGGGCATCCATTTTGCGAGTGAACATCCATGAGCGAAGCACAAACCACAGAGAAGAACGAGGCCTGGTTCACCCTTTCCGGCGACGTCAACAGCGATATGGTGCACCGCGTCTTCGAAGCGGTGGCGCGCATGACCGAAGACGGCATCGACACGGCCCACGTGCTGGTCCAGTCGAACGGCGGCTATGTCAGCGACGGCCTGTGCCTGTACAACTTCATGTCCAATGCACCTGTCGAATTCGTCATGTACAACGGCGGCGCCGTCGCCTCCATCGCCGTCATCGTCTACCTTGCAGGCCAGCGCCGCTACGCCAGCGAGACGGCCCGCTTCATGGTCCACAAGTCGCACGCGACCGCTTCGCCCGGTGCGCGGCCCGATGCCTTGAATATCATCGTCGAAGGCCTGCGCGCCGACGACGCCCGCACCGAATCGATTCTGCGCAAGCACATTGAACTGGCGCCCGAGCAATGGGCCATCCACCAGTATTCCGACCTGCACCTGAACGCGCGCGACGCCCGCATTGCCGGCATGATCGACGAGATCAGCGATTTCGCCCCGCCCAAGGGGGCGCGGCTGAGCAATATCTGATCGGGCCGTGCGGGTGGTCTATCCGCTCGGCAATGCTGTTCAATAACATGAAGGAATCGTAATGTGTCGCACATGAGCAGGTAAGTCCTGCCCATGCATGCTGTCCTCACCCCGTCAGCCGGCGGGTATGCAAGGAGGACGCAATGCACACCAACACCAACCCACGTGGCTGCCGCAGCCACCAGCCTGGCGCCCTGGCCGCCAGGGCTGCCATTGCCGCCCTGGCGCTCCTGGGCGGCTGCAGCGCCGGCTCCCACCCTGCGCCGCCAGCGCCGCTGCCGGAAGTGAGCGTGGTGCGGGTGCACCCGGCGCGTGTACCCTTGAACGTTGAATTGCCGGGCCGTACCACCCCCTTCGCCACGGCGCAGGTGCGCGCCCGGGTCGATGGCATCATCGAGCAGCGGGTGCTGACCGATGGCGCCGATGTGCGCAAGGGTCAATTGCTGTACCGCGTCGACCGCGCTCCCTTCCAGGCCGCCCTCGACGGCGCCAATGCAGCGCTGCAAAAGGCGCAGGCAAACCTGGCCGCCACCAGCGCCCAGCGCGACCGCTACCGGCAACTGGTCGGCAGCGACGGGGTCAGCCGCCAGGCCTACGACAATGCAGTCGCTGCCAGCGGCCAGGCCGCGGCCGATGTGGCCAGCGCCCGCGCCGCCGTGGCCAGCGCCGCCATCAACCTCGCTTACACCACCATCACGGCGCCGCTCAGCGGGCGCGCCGGCATTTCCCAGGTCAACCAGGGCGCTTATGTGCAAGGCGCCAGCGCGACGCTCCTGACCACCATCGACCAGATCGATCCCATCTACGTTGACCTGCGCCAGTCCAGCGTCGAAGCGCTGGCCCTGCGCGAGGCGATCGACAGCGGCAGCGCCGCCAGCGTGGCAGGATTGGACGGGACCGGCGCCGGAGGCCTGCAGGTCGGACTGAAACTGGAAGATGGCAGCGCCTACCCGATGCCGGGCGTGCTGCAGTTTAGCGGCGCCACGGTCGATCCCGCCACGGGCACGGTGGTGCTGCGCGCCCGCTTCCCCAATCCCCGCCATGTGCTGTTGCCCGGCATGTTCGTGCGCGCCACCCTGGCGCAAGGGATTGCGCAGCAGGCGATCACGGTGCCGCTGGCGGCCCTGTCGCACAATGCGGAAGGCAAGAGCACGGTGCTGGTAGTGGGCGAGGACAGCAAGGTCGCCAGCCGGGTGGTGCAGACCTCCGGCATGGCGGACCAGCGCTGGATCATCGCCGCCGGTCTCGCCGACAACGAGCGCGTCATCGTCGATGGTGGCCTGAAGGTACGTCCCGGCATGCAGGTGAGGACCGTGGCCATGGCCGATCCGGCGCCGCCGGAGAAGCTTGCCAGCGCAGGGGGGCACTGACATGTCCGCCTTCTTCCTGCGCCGTCCCGTGTTCGCGATCGTGCTCTCCCTGATGATCATGCTGGCGGGCGCGATTGCCGTGTTCTTCCTGCCGGTCGAACAGTTTCCCCCGGTGGCGCCGCCCACTGTACAAATCTCCACCAGCTTTCCTGGCGCCTCCGCCGGCACCATGCAGGACACCGTGGTGCAGGTGATCGAGCAGCAGATGAGCGGGCTGGACAATCTACTGTACATTGCCTCCAGCGCCGACGACACGGGCCAGTCGACCACGACGCTCACCTTTGCCACTGGCACCGATCCCGACATCGCCCAGGTCCAGGTGCAGAACAAGCTGGCGCTGGCCGTGCCCAACCTGCCGGCCCAGGTGCAGCAGGCCGGGGTGCGGGTGACCAAGTCGACCAGCGCCTTCCTGATGGTGATCGGCTTTGTCTCCGCCGACAACAGCATGGACAAGTTCGGCCTGTCGAACTACGTTGTCTCGAACGTGCAGGACCCATTGAGCCGTGTGCCTGGCGTGGGCGCCATGCAGGTGCTGGGCACGCAGTACGCCATGCGCGTCTGGCTGGACGAAAGCAAGCTCAATGGTTTCGGCCTGGTGCCGCAGGACGTCAGCACCGCCCTGCAGGGCCAGAACGTGCAGATATCCGGCGGCCAGCTGGGAGGGACGCCGTCGCTGAAGGATCAGCAGTTTTCCGCCACCATCACCGAGTCGACCCTGCTGCGCACCCCCGAACAGTTCGGCGCCGTGCTGCTGAAGGTGCAGCCGGACGGGTCCCAGGTCCACCTGCGCGACGTGGCGCGGATCGAGCTGGGCCCGGAGAATTTTAATGTCGATAACAAGTATGGCGAGCTCAAGGCCGGCAACAAGGCGGCCATGGGGATTGGCATCCAGCTCGCGCCGGGCGCCAACGCCCTGAAGACGGCGGACGCCATTCATGCCCGCCTGCACGAGCTCGAACCGTATTTTCCGCCGGCGATGAAAGTGGTGTTTCCCAACGACGTCACACCCTTCGTGCGGGTATCGATCCAGGAAGTCGTCAAGACCCTGTTCGAGGCAATCGCCCTGGTGTTCCTGGTGATGTATCTGTTCCTGCAGAATTTCCGCGCCACCCTGATCCCGGCCGTGACCGTCCCGGTGGTCCTGCTGGGCACCTTCGGCATCATGTCCGCACTCGGCTTCACTATCAATACCCTGTCCATGTTCGGCCTGGTGCTGGCCATTGGCCTGCTGGTCGATGATGCCATCGTGGTGGTGGAAAACGTTGAACGGGTGATGGTCGAGGAGGGCCTGGGGCCGCTCGAGGCCACTGCCAAAGCGATGGGACAGATCGGCGGCGCCCTGGTCGGCGTGGCCCTGGTGCTCTCGGCCGTGTTCGTGCCGGTCGCCTTTGCCAGTGGCACCGTGGGCGCCATCTACCGTGAATTCGCCCTCACCATCGTCGCCTCGATGCTGCTGTCGGTGTTCGTCGCGCTCTCGCTCACGCCCGCGCTGTGCGCCATGCTGCTGAAAAAACCAGCGCCCGGCCATGCCGACAAGCGCGGCTTTTTCGGCTGGTTCAACGGCGCCTTCGAGCGCAGCCGCACAGGCTATGTGGGCGGCGTGACCCGGGTGATTGGACGGCCCGGCCGCTGGCTGCTGGTGTATGGCGCCGTGATCGCCGCCGTGGTTTTGATGTTCTGGCGGCTGCCGACCTCCTTCCTGCCCAATGAAGACCAGGGCTATATGTATGTGCAGGTGCAGACCCGCCCTGGCGCGACCCAGGGCGCGACCGGCGTGGCGCTCGACGCCGTCTCGGACTATCTGCTCAAACAGGAATCCGCCGTGGTCGACGCCACCTTTACCGTCAACGGTTTCAATAACACGGGCCGGGCCCAGAACCAGGGCCAGCTGTTCGTCAAGCTGAAGGACTGGGACCAGCGCACCGGCAAGGGGCAGGGCGTCGATGCGCTGTCGGCCCGCATCAACCGCCATT
>JBJMVV010000051.1:0-4786 GCA_045810505.1 Massilia sp. | reverse complement strand
GTGCAGGCGATTTGGGCGCGCCTGGCGGAAAAAATTTCCGAGGGTTTTGATGCACTGCTATCGGGCGCCGGCCCGCGTGGGGTAAGGCTTTCCGCGTGCTGATAGCAGCTTAAGTGCTGGCATTACTGTTTATAAATTATGCGTCGTATTCGCACTACCACTGCGGTATCCTGGTCGTCACTAAACCACTAACTGATCCACTCACGTAGCCCATCGAAAATTTCGTAGCTGGGCGGGCCGCCGGCAGCTCTGCGCATTGCCTCCATGATTTCGGCAGGAACCACGGGCACCGCGTCGCGGCTGGCTTGCCAGGCATCGAGACTATCCCAGCGGGCCATGGCGATGTAGACGTCAGGCTGCGTGGCGTTTTTCAGTAGCACGCTGCCGCGGGCGCCGGGACAAGCCTGCTGGATATACCGGGTGGCCTCCCACCATGCCGTAACGAAAGCATCGGCCCCGGCGCTGTCGACGGTCCAGCGGTAGACGACTCTGATCATATGAACGCCGTTCCTGGCTTAGCGGTCTTGCGCCGCGGCCCGCGCAGCATGCAGCTTGCGGTAACTGTCGATCTTGCGCTGATGCCGCTCGAGCCCTTCCAGCGCCATGCTGGTCGGCGTCAGGCCGTAAAAGCGCACGCTGCCATCGATGGAACCGAGCACGGCGTCCATCCGCGCCTCGCCGTACATGCGGCGGAAATTGCCTTCAAACTCGGCCAAGGTCAGCTCCTTGTCCAGTTCGATCGACAGCACCGCATTCATGGCGCGGTAGAACAAGGTGCGCTCGACCGTGTTGTCGTTGTATTGCAGGAAGGCCTCGACCAGGTCCTGGGCTTCTTCGTACTGGCCCAGCGCGAGGCGAACCAGCAGCTTCAGTTCCAGCACCGTCAGCTGGCCCCAGGCCGTGTTTTCGTCGAACTCGATGCCGATCAGGGTGGCGATGTCGCCGTATTCGTCCAGTTCACTGTCCTCCAGCCGTTCCAGCAGCGCTTCCAGTTGTTCGTCGCCCAGCTTGTGCAGGTTCAGGATATCGCTGCGGAACAGGAGCGCCTTGTTGGTGTTGTCCCAGACCAGGTCCTCCACCGGATAAATTTCGGAGTAGCCGGGCACCAGGATGCGGCAGGCGGTGGCGCCAAGCTGATCGTAGACGGCCGTGTAGGCCTGCTTGCCCATGTCATCGAGGATGCCGAACAGGGTGGCTGCTTCCTGCTCGTTGGCGTCTTCGCCCGCGCCGGAAAAATCCCAGTCCACAAAAAGGAAATCGGCCTTGTTGCTGAAAAAGCGCCAGGAGACGATGCCGCTCGAGTCGATGAAATGTTCGACGAAATTGTTTGGTTCGGTGACGGCGTGGCTGACAAAAGTCGGTGGCGGCAAGTCGTTGAGGCCTTCGAAACTGCGGCCCTGCAACAGTTCCGTCAGGCTGCGTTCGAGCGCCACTTCCAGCCGTGGATGGGCGCCGAAGGAGGCAAACACGCCGCCCGTGCGGGGGTTCATGAGGGTGACGCACATGACGGGATACTGGCCGCCCATCGAGGCATCCTTGACCAGGACGGGAAAGCCCTGCTCTTCCAGCGCCTTGATGCCGGCCAGAACGCCTGGAAAGCGCGCCAGCACCTCGGCCGGCACATCCGGCAAGGCCAGTTCGCCTTCGATAATCTCCTTTTTGACCGCCCTTTCGAAAATCTCCGACAGGCACTGCACCTGGGCTTCGGCCAGGGTGTTACCGGCGCTCATGCCGTTGCTGACGTAGAGGTTTTCAATCAGGTTGACGGGGAAATACACCGTCTCGCCATCGGCGCGACGCACAAAGGGCAAGGCGCAGACGCCGCGCTCGCTGTTACCCGAATTGGTGTCGATCAGGTGGGAGGCGCGCAGTTCGCCGTCCGGGTTGTAGATGTCCAGGCTGAGCTCGTCGAGCATGCCGGCCGGCAGCGCATCCTTCTTGCCGGGCTTGAACCAGCGCTCGTTCGGATAATGCACGAAGGCGGCATTGGCGATGTCTTCGCCCCAGAAGTCGCCTGCATAGAAGTGATTGCAGCTGATGCGCTCGATGTATTCGCCCAGGGCCGAGGCCAGCGCGCTTTCCTTGGTCGCGCCCTTGCCGTTGGTGAAGCACATCTGCGCATTGGCGTCGCGGATGTGCAGCGACCAGACGTTGGGGATGATGTTGCGCCAGGACGCGATCTCGATCTTGATGCCCAGCCTGGCCAGCACGCCCGACATATTGGCGATGGTTTGTTCCAGCGGCAAATCCTTGCCGGGAATCCAGGTCTGATGCTCCGTGTTGGGCGCTGCCATCAACAGGGACTGGGCATCGGCGTCCAGGTTGGCCACTTCCTCAATGATGAATTCGGGGCCTTGCTGCACCACTTTTTTGACGGTGCAGCGGTCGATCGAGCGCAGGATGCCCTGGCGGTCCTTGTCGGAAATGTCGGCCGGCAGCTCGACCTGGATCTTGAAGATCTGCTGGTAGCGGTTTTCCGGGTCGACGATATTGTTTTGCGACAGACGGATATGCTCGGTCGGGATGTTGCGGGTGTCGCAGTACAACTTGACGAAATAGGCGGCGCACAGGGCCGACGAGGCCAGGAAATAGTCGAAGGGCCCGGGCGCGGAGCCGTCGCCCTTGTAGCGGATCGGCTGGTCGGCGATGACGGTGAAGTCGTCAAACTTGGCTTCGAGGCGCAGCTTGTCGAGAAAGTTGACTTTGATTTCCATGGCAGGTGTCCGCAGCAGCAAAATTGAATAAGCCGCTATTATCGGTGTTTTGGCGGCTGGGCGTCAGGCCCCTGCCCTGCGCGATTGCGCCGGCAGCCTCAAGCCTTGCGGGATTTCTTCCGTCCTGCCGGCTTTGACAACACTGCGGCCTCGTTGTAGGCCGCCGCGTCGCGGATCAAAGCAAGGAAGGCGGCCTCGTCGATGTTGGCGCCCTCGGCGATATCGAGCGCCCGGCGCACCTTGCCTTCGAGGCTGGAATTGAACAGTCCGGCCGGATCGTCCAGGCTGGCGCCTTTTGGGAAGGTCAGCTTGACGGCTTTCTTGTAGGCCTCGCCCGTGCAAAGGATGCCTTCATGCGACCAGACCGGCACTTCCCGCTTCCATTCCTCGATCACGTCCGGCACTGCCTGGTGGATCAGGGCGCGCACGCGGGCGAGAACGGGGCCGCGCCAGTCATCGAGGCCGGCAATGCGGGCGTCGATGCGGGGGTCTTTATGTGCAAGGGCGGAAGAAGTCATGCTGGCGGAGCCTCCTGTGGGCGCGACAAGCCATGCGAAAGCGCCCGGTTCGGCATGAAGCGGGCGCAGCGTGTTGCTATTTGATGGCTACGGCAGGGCCGCAAGCCGGTGTATTTACTGCAGGGCCGTGACGGCGTAGCCTTTTTCGGCGATCTGGGCCGTGACGTGGTCGATCATGTAGTCTTCAAGATGCTCGGCATCATCTTCCACCTCCACTGCCCTCGCCTCCACCTGCCAGTCGGTATTGGTGGCTTCTTCGGGAATGTTGCGGGTTTCGGGGACGGCCAGGTAAGAAAACTTGCCGTCGTGTTCCGCTCTGCGGTAAATGTCCAAGCGCATGATAGATCCTCAAAAAAGGTCCGGTGTGCGAATGACGCCGGATACCAGGGGCCAGCTTAGGTGGGACGGGTGAATGCGTCTGTTAGGCAATGCACATTGGCAGCGGCGATGCGGCGCCAGCGGGCATGGTCAGACTATAGCACCAGCGCAGTCGAAACCGCGCTGGCGCTGCAAGCGGCGGCGCCCCCGCGCCGCCGCCTCTCATCAGACGAGCTTGATCTCGACGTTGATGTTGCCCTTCGACAGCTTCGAGTAGGGGCAGGTCTGGTGCGCGATATCGACGATCTGGCGCGCCACTTCCGGTGCAACGCCAGGGATGCTCACGTTCAGGCGCGCGCCGAGGAAATAGGCGCCGGTATCGTTGAGCAGGTCGACTTCGGCGTGGACAGCCGTCTCGGCGGGCAGCTTGACCTTCATAACGCCCGATGCGATCTGCATGGCGCCGATGAAGCAGGCCGACCAGCCGGCGGCAAACAGCTGCTCGGGGTTGGTGCCCTTGCCTGCCGTGCCTGGGCTGGACAGCTTGATGTCCAGCGCGCCGTCGTCGCTGCGCGAGGCGCCGTCGCGCCCGCCCGAGGTGGTGGAAGTTTTGCCGGTGTAGAGGACTTTTGAGGTGTTGCTCATGGTGTTGCTCCTTCGAAATTGGACAGTTGTGGGGTTTGGAGACCCCGTGTAGTACGTCTGTATTAGTTGTAGATGCAACCAATGAAGCTAATAATAGCATTCGCAATGAATGTGCGCCAGAATAATTTCACGTCTTGTCCGAAGTGCAAGCGATGACAAAATGTTTGGAAAAAGTGGCGGCGCCAAAAGCATGGGAGGGCTGGCACTGCATTCGCATGCGAATGCCCTGTCCCCGTTTTGGGACCGCGGCGTAAGCGCATTCTCTAAGCCCGTAATCTTAAAGAATTGGCCGCCGCGGTCCCACCCCGGGACAGGCACCAAGTGCCAGTCCCTTTGCGGAGCAGGCCCGGCGGCTAGCGGCCGGCGCCGCGCAAGACCCTGGCGGGAAGCATGACAATGGCGCGCAGCAGTTCGAAGACGGCTTCGACGCCGATGCCGATCAGGCGCAGGGGCAGCAGCAGCAGCCAGATGACGGGGTAGATGACCAGGGCCAGCAAGGCCAGCGGCCAGCACAGAAACAGCACGATCAACCAGAGCAGAAAACCGAACATCGCACACTCCCGCAGCTATCAAAGGAGTTGACACAGTAGC
>JBJMVV010000050.1:0-6539 GCA_045810505.1 Massilia sp. | reverse complement strand
GGTGCACTGCTTCGTGGTCCACCTGGGCCTGTTCGAAGCGGGCCGTTCGCGCCAGACCCAGGCGCTGATCGACTGCGTCAATGCCTCGGCCGGCAACGGCGAACCCGTCATCATTGCCGGCGACTTCAATGACTGGCGCAATACCTTGTCAGCCAAGTTGCGCGACAAACTGGGCGTGACCGAAGTATTCGATGAGCTTGGCACCGGCTCGGCCCTGGGCGGCATGGTGCGGGGCCTGATGGGCGCCAAGCGCAAGGCCACCCCGGCCCGGACCTTTCCGGCGGCCTTGCCGTATTTCCGCCTGGACCGGATTTATGTGCGGGGCTTCCAGGTCGATCACGCCGAAGTCCTGCATGGCCCCCTGTGGGCGCGGCTGTCCGACCACGCGCCGATTGTCGCAACGCTGAAGCTCGCTTGACGCGCGGCGCCAGCACACACCTGCATGCGCTCAGTACATTATCAACATAATAACGACGTCAAGCTGCTGGAAAGCGGCGTGGAATTCTTTCCCGCCCTGCTGGCCGAAATCGATGCGGCCGAGCACGAAATCCACTTTGAAACCTATATTTTTGCTTCCGACGAGACCGCTCAAGCCGTCGAAGCAGCCCTGATCGGCGCGGCGCGGCGGGGTGTCAAGGTGCGCATCGTGATCGACTGGTTCGGCACCGGCAACGCCCAGTGCAAGCGGTTGGCGGCGGCGTTCCAGGAGGCGGGAGCGCATTGCCGCATTTTCAATCGCTGGTTCAAGAAGGGCATCACCCGCACCCACCGCAAGATTGCCGTGGTGGACCGCAAGGTCGCTTTCGTGGGCGGCATCAACGTCAACGACGACAATCTGTGCGACTACGATCCGGATACCCGCTTGCCCGCGCCCCGCTGGGATTTTGCGGTGCGGGTCGTCGGTCCCCTGGTCGACGACATCCACCGCGAAGCCCAGGCCCAGTGGGCGCGGGTGGGGCACATGGGCCTGCTGCGCCGCATCGACCTGTTCCGCGAGATGAAGCACGACGGCCCGATTGCAGGCAACGGCCCCATGCAAGCGGGCCTGGTCGTGCGCGACAATCTGCGCAACCGCCGCATGATCCAGCGCGCCTATCTGCAAGCCATCGGCCGCGCCAAACACAGCATCCTGATGGCCAACCCGTATTTCGCCCCCGGCCGCAAGTTCCGCGAAGCGCTGGGCCGCGCCGCCCAGCGGGGCGTCAAGGTCACCCTGTTGATCGGCGTGGGCGAATTCAAGCTGCAGGACATGGTGGCCCACTCGTTTTATCCGAAACTGCTGGGCTGCGGCGTGCACGTCGTCGAATACCGCAAGACCCAGTTGCACGCCAAGGTGGCGGTGGTCGACGAGGATTGGGCCACGGTCGGTTCGAGCAACTGCGACGGCCTGTCCCTGTTCCTGAACCAGGAAGCCAACGTGGTGGTGCGCGACCCGGACTTTGCCCGCAGCATGCGCGAGCACATCGAGGCGGGTGTGGCCGATGGCGTGCCGATCCCCTGCGACCATTTCAAGCACGTGGGGCGCTTCAAGCGTGCGGGCTACGAGACGGCGTATTTTTTCTATAAACTGGCAATGCGGATTGTCGCGATTGGATACGCTTGAGCGCCTAAAAAACCTCCATGGCTTCGTTTCTTCGGCTTGCCGTACAAAAACCGTACTGTCTGCGCCGTCGCGCCTTGCCCTGAAGGTTTTGTAGACGCTCTTAAAACATGATGACGATGGAAAATGTACGAATAGATAAATGGCTCTGGGCCGCACGCTTTTTCAAAACCCGCTCGCTGGCAACCGACGCCGTCGACAATGGCCGGGTGCGCCTCGACGGCGAGCGCATCAAGCCGGCCCGCCCCGTGAAACTGGGCGACCAGCTTAATGTGGACAATGGCTCGGACCGCTGGGACATCGAAGTGATCCAGATTTCCGACCAGCGCGGCTCGGCCACCATTGCGCGCTCCCTGTACGACGAAAAGGCCGCCAGCGTGGCGCGCCGCGAGTTGTTGAAGGAGAGCCGGCGCCTGTATCCGGAGCCGGGCAGCACCATCAAAGGTCGGCCAACCAAGCGCGACCGTCGCCTGATTTCCAAGGTCAGCGAATAAAAGCAGCGTTTCCTCGCACAAAAGCGCGCAGGGGACTAGAATCGGCTCTCTAAGTTCCCGTTTGACATTTACCCCTGACTGGATAATAGTACGAGCGTTCGGATTTTTTTCGCGCGCTGCGGCGCTGCTAACCTCGTAGGTACTTTATCAATACTTCAGTCAAATTCATGCGCAAGGGCGAGTTGACCCGGGCAGCCATTCTCGATGTGGCGCTTGATCTCGCCAGTCGGGACGGGCTCGAGGGCCTGACCATCGGCCTGCTCGCGGACAAGATGAACATGAGCAAATCTGGCGTGTTCGCCCATTTTGGCTCGCGCGAGGATTTGCAGATCGAAGTATTGAAGCTGTATCACGCCCGCTTCGAGCAGGAAGTGTTCTTCCCCAGCGTGCAGGAGCCGCGCGGCCTGCCGCGGTTGCGTTCGATGTTTGCGCGCTGGGTCAAGCGTGTCAGCGTCGAGATCGCTTCCGGCTGTATCTATATCAGTGGGGCCGTCGAATACGACGACCGCCAGGGCCCGATCCGCGAAGAACTGGTCGCCATGGTGCGCGCCTGGCAGGGCGCGCTGCTGCGCTGCGCCGAGCAGTCGATCGCCATCGGCGACCTCAAGGCCGATACGGACGCCAACCAGCTGGTCTATGAAATGTACGGGCTGATCCTCGCCCTGCACCACGATGCGCGTTTCCTGCGCATGCCGGGCAGCGTCGAGCGTTGCCGCGCCGGTTTCGATCGCCTCATTGAAAATTACCGCAATCCGGCCCAGCCGGAAGGCGCAGCTTCGCACAATCTCGACGGCTGACAGAGCGCCGTTGCGGCTGTCACCGTTCATTGCATCAATCGTCATCATCACCTCTTCAGGAGAAACACCATGGGTCAATACGTCGCGCCACTCCGGGACATGCAGTTCCTGTTGCACGAAATGTTCAACGTCAGCGAAGAACTGAAGGCCATCCCCAAGTTCGAAGATGTCGACGCCGACATCATCAACCAGGTGCTGGAAGAGGGCGCCAAATTCACCCAGGAAGTGCTGTTCCCCCTGAACCACTCGGGCGACCGCGAAGGCTGCCATTTCGATGCCGCCACCAAGTCGGTCACGACGCCAAAGGGCTTCAAGGAAGCGTACAAACAGTACGTTGAAGGCGGCTGGGCTGCACTGGCCTGCGATCCGGAATACGGCGGCCAGGGCCTGCCCGTGGTGCTGAACAATTCGTTCTATGAAATGCTCAACTCGTCCAACCAGGCCTGGACCATGTACCCCGGCCTGTCCCACGGCGCCTACGAGTGCCTGAAGGAACACGGCACCGACGAGCAAAAGAAACTGTATCTGCCCAAACTCGTCTCCGGCGCCTGGACCGGCACCATGTGCCTGACCGAAGCCCATTGCGGCACGGATCTCGGCCTGCTGCGCTCGAAAGCGCTGCCCCAGGATGACGGTTCCTGGCTGATCACCGGCTCGAAAATCTTTATTTCGGCCGGCGAACACGACATGAGCGAAAACATCGTTCACCTGGTGCTGGCGCGCGTACCCGGCGCCCCTGAAGGCTCGAAAGGCATTTCCCTGTTCGTGGTGCCAAAATTCCTGCCGAACGCAGACGGCAGCGTCGGCGCGCGCAATGGCATCGCCTGCGGCGCCATCGAAGAAAAAATGGGCATCCACGGCAATTCGACCTGCCAGATGAACCTCGATTCGGCCAAGGGCTGGATCATCGGCGAGCCGAACAAGGGTCTGAATGCCATGTTCGTGTTCATGAACGCGGCCCGCCTGGGCGTGGGCATGCAGTCGCTGGGCCTGACCGAAGTGGCGTACCAGAACGCCCTGATCTACGCCAAGGACCGCCTGCAGATGCGCAGCCTGTCCGGCCCGAAAGCGCCGGACAAGCCAGCCGACCCGATCATCGTGCATCCTGATGTGCGTCGCATGCTGCTCACCGCCAAGGCCTATGCGGAAGGCGCGCGCGCTTTCTCGTCCTATGTCGCCCTGCAAATCGACCGCGAACTGCACCACCCTGACGAAGATGTGCGCAAGGAAGCGGCCGATGAAGTGGCGCTCTTGACCCCGATCATCAAGGCTTTTATTACCGACAACGGCTGGATCGCCACCTCGGAAGCCATGCAGGTCTACGGCGGCCACGGCTACATTGCCGAGTGGGGCATGGAACAATATGTGCGCGACGCGCGCATCAACATGATCTACGAAGGCACCAACACGATTCAATCGCTCGACCTGTTGGGCCGCAAAATCCTGATGGACAACGGCGCCAAGCTGCGCAAGTTCGGCGAGAAGATCAAGGCCTTCGTGGAAGAGAACGGCACCGACGAAGCCCTGTCCGAATTCATCACCCCGCTGGGCGACCTGGGCGACAAGGTCACCAAACTGACCATGGAAATCGGCATGAAGGCTTTCCAGAATCCGGAAGAAGTCGGCGCTGCCTGCGTGCCTTACCTGCGCGTGGTCGGGCACATGGTGTATTCCTATTTCTTCGCGCAGATGGCGAAGATTGCCCTGGCCAAGGAAGACTCCGGCGACAATTTCTACAAAGCCAAGCTGGCCACGGCGCGCTTCTACTTTGCCCGCCTGTACCCCGAGACCGCCATGCTGATTCGCCAGGCTCGTTCCGGCTCGGCCAACCTGATGGCGCTGGACGCCGACCTGTTCTAATTTAAAGAAGAAGAGACAACCATGAGCAATTTTATTGTCAAGAAAGTCGCCGTCCTCGGCGCCGGTGTGATGGGCGCCCAGATCGCCGCGCACTGCGTCAACGCCAAGGTGCCGGTCGTTTTGTTTGATTTGCCTGCCAAGGACGGCGCCAAGAACGGCATCGTCCTGCGCGCGATTGACAACCTGAAAAAGCTGTCGCCTGCGCCGCTGGGCAACAAGGAAGATGCCGCCCTGATCCAGGTCGCCAACTACGAAGACAACCTGGAACTGCTGGCTGGCTGCGACCTCATCATCGAAGCCATCGCAGAACGGATGGACTGGAAGCATGACCTGTATAAAAAGGTCGCGCCCCACATCGCCCCCAACGCGATTTTCGCCTCGAACACCTCGGGACTGTCGATCACGGCCCTGGCCGAAGGTTTTGACGACGCCCTGAAAGCGCGCTTCTGCGGCGTGCACTTTTTCAATCCTCCGCGCTATATGCACCTGGTGGAAATCATCCCGACGGCTTCGACTTCGCCTGCCATCGTTGATCAGCTGGAAGGCTTTTTGACGACCACCCTGGGCAAGGGCGTCGTGCGCGCAAAAGACACGCCCAACTTCATCGCCAACCGCGTCGGTATCTTTGGCATGCTGGCCACCATCCACGAAGCCGAGAAATTCGGCCTGTCGGTGGATGTGGTCGACGATTTGACCGGCGCCAAGCTGGGCCGCGCCAAGTCGGGCACCTTCCGCACCGCGGACGTGGTGGGCCTGGACACCATGGGTCATGTCATTAAAACCATGCAGGACAACCTGCAGGACGATCCCTTCTTTGCCGTCTATAAAACCCCGGACGTGCTGGCCAAGCTGGTCGCCGGCGGCGCCCTGGGCCAGAAGGCCGGCGCAGGCTTCTATAAAAAAGTCGGCAAGGATATCCAGCGTCTGGATTTCGCCACCGGCGAATACGTCACGGGCGGCGGCAAGGCTGCCGACATCGTTGGCCGTATCCTGAAAGAAAAAGACCCGGTCAAAAAATTCAAGGCCCTGCGCGAGTCGACCAATCCCCAGGCGCAGTTCCTGTGGGCGATCTTCCGCGACGCCTTCCACTACATCGCCGTACACGCTGGCTCGATCGCCGACAACGCGCGCGACATCGATTTTGCGATGCGCTGGGGTTTTGGCTGGAACGTCGGTCCATTTGAAACCTGGCAGGCCGCTGGCTGGACCCAGATAGCCGAGTGGATCAACCAGGACATCGCCGAAGGCAAGGCCCTGACCAACACGCCATTGCCGGCCTGGGTGACCAGCGGCGTGGTCGCGGAAAAAGGCGGCGTGCACACGCCTGAAGGTTCCTACTCGGTCAGCAAGAATGCCTTCGTGCCCCGTTCAGACCTGGCCGTCTATAACCGCCAGGCCTTCCGCGCACCCGTGCTGGGTGCAAGCGCCATCGATGGCAAGACCGCCGGCACCACCTTCTTTGAAGACGAGTCCGTGCGCATCTGGCACATGGACGACGAGGTGCTGGTGATCTCGCTGAAAACCAAGATGCACGTCATCGGCGAAGGCGTCATCAACGGCCTGAAAATGGCCCGCGAAGAAGCCGAAAAGAATTTCAAGGGCCTGGTCATCTGGAATACCGATGCAGCCGAAGGCGGCGCTTTCTCGGCCGGCGCGGATTTGCAGTCGGCTCTGCCCCTGTTCATGCAGGGCGGCGCCAAGGCGATGGAGCCAGGCATCAAGGCGCTCCAGAACGCCTTCATGGGCATGAAGTATTCGAACGTGCCAGTCGTTGCAGCAGTGGCCGGC
>JBJMVV010000049.1:0-18539 GCA_045810505.1 Massilia sp. | reverse complement strand
GCTGCCCTGACGGTGATGGAAAATTACGTGGGTGGACTGTGGAAGGAGGCGACCGTCATCCTTGGCTGGGTTGCCTGGCTGATCAGCTTCCTGGTCATCGCCGTCTTGTTCGGCGTGATCTACAAACTGCTGCCTCGCTTGAAACTGGCCTGGCGCGACGTCGTCATCGGCGCGCTCGGGACGGCGGCCCTGTTCGAGTTCGGCAAATTTCTAATTGGACTCTACATCGGCAACAGCGGTGTGGCCGACAGCTTTGGCGCGGCCGGTTCCACCATCGCGCTGCTGCTGTGGGTCTATTATTCGGCGCAGATCTTTTTCCTCGGCGCGGAATTCGCGCGGCAGTACGCCGTACAAATGGGCAGTCTGAAGCACAAGAAAGATGCGCTGGCGGCGAAGGATCCCATGCAGCAGCATGTATAGGGATACCGCGGGCAAGAAACGGGACCACATTGGCCGCGTTTGTCGCAAGGAGGGTCTGGCGCGGACATAGGGTAGTGCCTTTGCCCGTCTTGCTCGGGAAAGCACAGCACGCAGCAGATAGCACGGCTCATTTAATTGCGGATTGGATGGCGCCGATGAAATCCACGACACCGACCAAAAACCGGGACAGGCAGCACGCGCATGTGCGTGCGGGCCAGCCCCGTGCCAAGGAATGCCGGGGCCATTCATCGAGAGCCGCACCAGGCGCGATCGAAACGACCGCAACATGGGCCATCGGCAGCAAGCGCCGGGCACGCTGGGGCCCAAGGCCGCTCGCCCGGCCCACCTCACCCCGCCCTACTCTCCCAGCAATTCCGCCAGCACTTCCATGCCCTCCACCCGTTCGGCCACCACCTTCAGCACCACCACGACGGGTACGCCCAGCAGCAGACCCCAGACGCCCCACAGCCAGCCCCAGAACAACAGGCTGACGAACACGGCGGCGGGGTTCATGCGGGCGATGCGCCCTGTCATCCAGGTGGCGACCACGGTGCCGACCAGGGTGGCGATGGCCAGTGAGGCGCCGGATACGAGCAGCACCATCTTGAGCGATTCGAATTGCATGAAGGCGACGACGCCCGTCGCCGCCGTAATCAGCAGAGGCCCAAAGTAAGGCATGATGTGCATCAGACCGGCGAAGATGGCCCAGGCGCCCGCGTTTTCCAGGCCGATGGCGGACAGGGCCGCCCACATCAGCAGGGCCAGCAATACGTTGGTCACCAGCAGCATGAACATATAGGCCTGGATCGAGCTGTTGATGTCATCGAGAATGTGGACCGTGACCTTCTTGCGGGTCAGCGAGGGACCGGTCAGCTTGACCAGCTTGCGCTTGAAGGTGTCGCCGGCCAGCAGCAGGAAAAACACCAGGAAGACCACCATGGTGGCCTGGCTGATGAAGGTGGCCACCCCCATTGAGCCGGCCAGCACCCAGTCCATGATCTTGATATTGCTGTTCGGGTTAGGCGGTACGCTGGCGACGGCGACGACCGTCTTGCGGGCGGCAGGTTTGCCCGGTTCCGCCACGCTGGCGGTGGCCCGTTCGAGTTCGCGTGCGGCGGCCTGCACCTGCGCAATGGTACTCGGCTGACCCGTGTTGCCATCGCTGAGTACCTTGGTCAGCTTGTGCGTGATGTTTGGGAGCTCGTCGACGATGTTGACGATCTCTCCCTGCACCCGGTAGCCCACGCCGCCCAGCAGACCGAGGATGGCGACCGTGACGAGCGTGGCGCCGATCGGCCGCGGCAGACGGCGCCGCTCCAGCCATTCCACCACGGGATTGAGGGTGTAGGCGACGAAGACGCCAAGCAGCATCGGTACAAGAAATTTTTCAGCCCATTGCAGGGCCCACACAAACAGCACCGTCGCAATCAAGCCAATGGCAGTGCCGCGCGCGTTGACGTGCAGGGGAAACTTGAAGGAGTGGCCGGGCGGACCGGGATCGAGCTCGATGATGGGTGCGCTCTCGGGCGACGAAGCGGCGCCGTGCCCGGTGCCTGGGGAATCCGGCAAACCCGATGAACCCGGCGCGCCGGCGCCTGGAGGAGGCGCCGGCGTCGGGCTGGCGGCATGCGGGAGTGAGGCGTCTAGCTTCATGATGGACTTCTTGGTTCAATGCGCCGCCAGCGCAGCCAGCCCTTGTGGACTGGCCCTGGAAAGCATTATTTCACGCGCACGTCGTTCTTGACGGTGGTTACGCCTTTTACGCCACGGGCGATCTCGGCAGCCTTGACGGCGTCTTGCGGCTGGGCCACGAAGCCCGACAACTGGACAGCGCCCTTGAAGGTTTCGACATTGATTTCAGTCGACTTCAGGGTCGGCTCATTGAAGATCGATGCTTTTACCTTGGCCGTGATGACGGCGTCGTCGACGTATTCGCCGGTGCCTTCCTTGGTCGAGGTGGACGCGCAACCGGCCATGGTGGCGACGAGCGATGCGGCAAACAGCATGGTGGCGAAACGGCGGGCGATGGTCATGGTAAATCTCCTGGTGGGTGGTCGATCATATACAACAAAAAAACGGCTTCAAGATTCTGTGGCGGTCCGCCACACGTGCTTACTTGCCGTACTGCGCCTTGGCGGCGGACATGCAGCTGTCCTTGGCCGCCCCGGCGAATGCGTCGCACTTCTCACGGGCCACTTTGTACTCGGCCGTGCGCTTGTCCTCGCGCGCGTCAGCCCGCGCTTCCATGGCTTTCTTGTCCGCCTTGGCATCAGCCTCGGTGGCGACCAGGGTGGCCTTGGCCTGGCTGATGCAGACATCTTTTTCATTGCCTGCAAAGGCGCCGCACTTTGCCTTGTCGAGGTCGTAGTTCGCCTCGGCGATTTTCATGCGCGAGGCCGTGTAAGCCTTCAGGGTGTTCTTGTAATACGCTTCGGCTTCCTGCTCGGTGCGCACACGCGCCGCCTTGGCCTCGGCGACACAGACCTCTTTCGGGTTGCCGGCGATGGCGTCGCAGCGGGCCCGCGCCACCTTGTAGGCAGCAGCCGCATTATCCTGGGCCTGCTTGTAGACGAGCTTGGCTTCGTCGACGGCGGCGCTGGCAACGCTGCACGACAGTGCAACTGTGACGGCGGCAGTCAGCGCGGCCAGGGTGTTCAGACGATACTTCATGAGCGGCTCTCCAGGGATTGTTCAAACAACAATACCGTTATACGGTCTTTGCGTTGCCGCTTCTGTACGCTGGCGAACATAGGTGCCTGCTTGAGCAACAATGTCGTACGTACACAACTTTACGCCGTTTTGCTAAATATCAAAAGAACATCGAAATGGTGCGGCAACGCACAGACCCTGTTGATGCTGGCAACTATTCTGCAATCACACATTCGCCAGGAGACTTACATGAAAACCACCCAGACCATCGCCGCCATCGTCGTAGCCAGCACCGCCCTGTTGACCGGCTGTGCTTCCACCACATCTACCCCCTACAACAATGGCTACAACAATGCCGGCTATAACAACGGCTACAACAATAATGTCGCCTCCGGCTACGGCACCATCGATTCGATCCAGGTCGTACGCGGCCAGGGCGGCACCACCGGTTCCGGCGCGGTTGTAGGCGGCCTGGTTGGCGCACTGGTCGGTAACCAGGTCGGCAGCGGCAGCGGCCGCACTGCAGCCACCGTTGCCGGCGCTGTCGGCGGCGCCGCACTGGGCAACAATGTCGAAGCCAACCGCAACGCCAACGGCGCAGACATGTATCAGATCAATATCCGCATGGACAACGGCGAAATCCGCTCCGTGACCCAGGACAGCGTGTACGACCTGCGCGTGGGCAACCGCGTGCGCATGGTCGACGGCCGCGTCTACCGTTATTAATCGCAGTACAAGGGTGCGCCGACGCGGTTTCCATGCTGCGTTAGCGTTGCCTGCAACGCCGATATCACCCGTCGCCCCGGTGGCGCCGGGCTTCCCGCAGGGCACGCGTTTTATTTAGGAGATCCCCATGGGAACCATTCTGTTAGTCGTACTCGTACTCGTTCTGATCGGCGTTTTGCCAACCTGGAATCACAGTCGCAACTGGGGCTATGCACCGGTCAGCCTGACCGGCCTGCTGGTGCTGGTGCTGATCTTCATGCTTGTCACCGGGCGGCTGTAAGCGAAGCCGGCCAGCGCCGGCTTTTTTTTCGACCTCATTGAAAAACAACAGGAGCTGACATGACACAGCCTCGCTTGCCATCCATCCCTTCCCTGCGCGCCCTGGCCGGCGCCTGCTGCCTGCTGGCTGCCTTCGGTGCACAGGCCCAGGCCCAGTCCGCCATGATGCAGGACACCCAGAATCCCACCACCCGTTCGACCGATTCCAATGTGCCGCCCGCCACCGCCCAGAAACAGGCGCGCGAAATTGCCCAGGGCGACCCGGCCCGCTGGTACCGCGAAAACCCCAGCGCCGCCGCGGCCGTGCGCCGTCTCGAGAAAGAAATCAAAGCGGCCCTGCAGGAAGCCCAGGGCGCCTGCCGCAAGTTGCCCGCGGCGGAACGCTCTGGCTGCATGAGCGAGGCCCGTGCCACCTACCAGAAAGACATGGCCGGCGCGAAAGCCCAGGCTTACGCCGACCGCAGCTGAGCCGGCAGGCGCGAGTACAGACGGCCGCCACGAGGCGGCCGCTGCGCTTGGGAGATGCGCTTTCGCCGTTAGCTGCGGACTCTTCCCTGAACCATTTGATACTGCCGAGGTCAAACCTGGAATTAGCTGAATCGGTGCTGGGCAGTCGACCGGCAGCCCAAACTGCGCCACGGATTCTCAGCGCGGCGCCGGGCGTTTTCACCACTTAACGGTGAAAGCGCCGCGGCAGGAGCATGGGCGGAGATGGGATAAAAAAACGGCGCACAATCCACAGATCGCGCGCCGCTCAAGCCCCACCATTGATTCGACAGGCCGCCTCAAAAGAAGCGTTGTTATCGCGGCCGGCAAACAACCGGCACGCGGGTTTCCATACCTTAGTAGGCCGATTCCCGGCTACGCTTTTGCTGGAAATACACGCCGATGCCGCCCAACAGGGCGACGGCGCCAAGCGCCAGCTTGCTTTTGCGGCCGAAGCGGCGGTTGCGCAACAGGCGCAGGACCGGCATCGCATATGGCAAAAAGGCGCCCATGCTGAAACCGGTTGGACTGAGCAGGCTGTCGACGCGCGAGCGCACTGCGTAGGTGGCGTGGTCCACGGCCGTATGAAACAGGGCCTGGGGCTGCGCTTCGTGCAGCACCTGGGCCTTGCAGCGCACCACGCCCACGCGATAAATTTCTCCCTGGCGCACGTACTTTGCCTTGCGTTCCGCAACGCTCAGCTTGTCGTCCTCGTTGCCGGGCTTGTCTTTGACTTCGATGATCTGGTTTTCCATGGTTGCTCCGGGGTGGACAGTGCCTACAGCAGCATGTCGCGATCGTTTTTGAGTTCGTTCATCGTTTCCGGGAAGGCCAGCTTGCCCTGCTTGAGCATGGACAGACCCTTGAACACGAGGCCCGCCGTGATCACGGCAAACACGAGGAACATGATCAAGAGGATTTTCCAGCCCATCGCTTCCCACGCCGCGGCCACGATGGTGGCCGTGCCGAAGGCGATGGCGAACCAGGCGGCCATCACGGCGCCGGCAAACAGGGCGACCAGCTCGATGAGGTGATTGCGCACCTCCGCCAGCTCGACGGCAGCGAGTTCAACGCGCGACATCAAGAGGCCGAACAGGTTCTTGAGAAGCCCGCTCAGCCCGCCGATCAGGCCGGGGCCATGAACAACCGTTTCAGCTTTTTCCATGGCAGCTCCCGGCGTAAGTTATTTGCGGCCCAGGATGACACCGACCAGCAGGCCGACGCCAGCAGCGGCGGCGATGGTGCGCCATGGGTTGTCCTTTACGTAGACATCAGCCGACGCAGCCAGTTCCTTGCCTTTGACGGTGGCCTTTTCCTGCACCTGGCCGGCTTTGCCCATGGCGACATCGAGCATGGCCATACCGCGGCCGCGCAGCTCTTCGGCTTTTTCGCCGGTCAGGGCGGCAGCGGCCGTCAGCAGGGCCTGGGCGTCCTTGACGAGGGTCTTGACGTCGGTCGAGGTGGAATTGATGGCGTCGTTGACGTTACTGTTCGTGCGGATATTGTCCAACATAGTGTTCTCCTGGTGGTGGTGGGTGTTCTTGTGTGGCGGCGCGCCCGCCCGACAGGCTGGCGCGCCGGTTTTCAGCATTTATTTTTTAAGCAGATCGCGCATATCGTCCGCGTGCTCTTCCTCGACCGTCATGATCGAAATCAGCAGTGCGCGCGTGGTCGGGTCGGTATGCCCGATTGCATCGATCATCTGGCGATAGGATTCAATCGCCACGCGCTCGGCGATCAGGTCGGCGCGCACCATGGCGTCCACGTCCAGCGAATCGTCGTATTCCGCGTGGCTGCGCGAGGTCAGCGTGGCGGGATTGAAGTTCGGCTCGCCGTTCAGTTGCACAATGCGCTCGGCGATCGAATCGGCGTGCTCCTGTTCCTGCTGGGCGTGCTGTAGGAATTCGGCCTTGGCGGCGGCGTTGTCGCGTCCGCTGACGGTGTAGTAGTGGCGCTTGTAGCGCAGCACGCACAACAGTTCCGTGGCGAGGGCGTCGTTGAGCATCTTGACGACGGCTTCGCGGTCGGCCGCATAACCTTCGGTGACGGCGCCGTCATCGAGGTTGGCGGCGGCCTTGCGGATCGCCTCGACGTCAAAACCGTGGTGCATCGCGCGCTGCTTGTCCAATTTCGGTTGCTGCTCTTGCTGTTCCATGATGATCCCTTAGTTCAAAATTTTAACGGCGAGGCGGAATTGCCACGCCTTCATTCGACAGCACAATCTCCACGCGACGGTTGAGCTGGCGGTTTGCAGCCGTGTCATTGCCTGCCACCGGGAAGGCCTGGCCGTAGCCACGCATTGCCACCCGGCTTGGCGCCACGCCCATGCCGGTCAGGGCGGCGGCCACGGAGCCAGCACGGCGCTCCGACAATTCCTGGTTGTGCGCGGCCGAACCAGTGCTATCCGTAAAGCCTTCGATCAGCACCGTGCGGTTCGGGTTCTGCGCCAGGACATCGGCCAGTTTCTGCGCCGTTGCAATGCCGTCCGGCTTCAGCCGGGCCTGGTCGGTGTCGAACAAGACGTCACCGATCGTGATGATCATACCCCGCTCCGATTTTTTTGCTTGCAAGTCTGCCATCTGTGCTTCCAGTTGTGCCGCCCTGGCCTGGGCTTCGCGCGTCTGCGACTCCGCGTTCATGGCCTTGCGCTGGGCATCCTCGGCGCTGGCCTGGGCCGCGTTGGCGTCCATGCGGGCGCGGTCCGCTTCCATGCGGGCACGGTCGGCCTCGGCAGTGCGGGCCTGCAGCTGCAGCTGGTCGCGCTGGCGGCCGGCGTTGGCGATGTCCGCTTCGGCCGCTTTCTGGCTGGCCACCTGGCGCGCCGTGGCGATCTTCTGCTTGGCGATATAGGCGAGGCGGTCGATCGTCTCCAGGCTCTCGCGCTTGGCGGCGGCCACGTTGGCCGCGTCGAGGGCGTCGCTGGCCTGCTTGAATTCGAGCGGCGCGAACGAGCCCACCTGTGGGTCATTGCTGGCGGCGATGAAGTCGCCGCGGGCCTGGTCGAGGCTGGCGGTGGCGGTCGGCGTGCTGCTGCAAGCGGCGAGCGCGACGGCGCTGGCGAGGACGGCGATGCGAAGTAGTTTCATGATGGATTCCTGTTCTTGTTTGAGTTGGTGCCTGCGATGCGATTGGCGGTGCAAATCCTTCCGGCCGACGGCCGAAGGGGGAAACGGGTTTGACGCGCCGCGCACTGACGGCGGCGTGCGACCGAATGCTGCTTAACGGTTGCGGTCGACTTCCTGCTGCAGGACACGCAGATCTGCGTCAAGCGCGTTGGCCGTGGCGTTGGCCTTGGCCGAGTTGGCCTTGCTCTGGGCCAGCTTGGCGTCAGCCTGGGCTTCGGTGGCCAGCTGGCGGGCCAGCGTGTAATCCTTGGCGGCCAGTGCCTCGTTGGCGCGCAGCATCTTGGCGCGCGCGGCATTGACTTCGGCTGGCGCGACATCAGCGGCGCCAGCGCCGACGGCGTTGTCGACGGCGTTGCGGGAGACGGCCACATCCGCGGTGGCGGTCGCCTTTTGCGAACTGGCGCAGGCGGCCAGCGAGAGCATGGCGGCGACGCCCAGGATGTTCAGAAGGCGGGGGGTGACAGTTTCCATACTCATGTGATGCTCCTTTTTTGTTAACTTTTGATATTTAACGTTATATGCTGATTCTTTGGCAAGTTCGGTTCGCTGACGCACATATCGCTGGGCGCCTACACGATGCCGTCATTGTCCTTCGTGCGTCAGCGCACATCGTCGTCAGGGCGATTGCGCTACGCTGACTTTTACAGATGATTTTTATGCAAGCTCAACAAGGGAATACCATGCCGGACACCACTGCGCCCTCCAGCGCGCCCGCCACCAGCCGCAAACACGGCTTGCCCCGCATCGCCAAGGTGCTGCTGGGGATTGTCGCCGCGCTGGTCGCCATCATTGCCATTGCGCTGGTCGTGCTGCTCAACTACGACTGGAACAAGGCGCGGCCGTGGCTCAACGCCAAGGCCAGCGACGCCATGGGGCGCCCGTTCGCCATCCGTGGCGACCTGTCCCTGAAGTGGGAAAAGCCCGATGCCGTCACCGGCCGCAGCGCCAGCTGGCGTGACCATATTCCCTGGCCGCACTTGATCGCACGCGATGTCCACGTCAGCAATCCGCCTGACATGCCGGCGCGCGACACGGCCAGCGTCAGCCAGCTCTCGTTTTCACTGAACCCCTTTGCCCTGCTGCATAAAACCATCTCGGTGCCCCTGCTGCAGTTCCAGGCGCCTTCAATCGACCTGATTCGCAAGGCCGATGGCAGCAACAACTGGACGTTTCACCACGACCAGAAAAAATCGCCCTGGACGCTCGACCTGGAACGGGTCGTGTTTGCCAAGGGCGTGGTCCGCTACGAGGACGAGATCCAGAAAATCAAGGTCAAGGCCGATGTCGACACCGTGCAGAATGACCCGAAATACGGCATCGCCTGGGCCCTGGGCGGCAGCTATAACGGCGCGCCCGTCAAAGGCGGCGGCAAAGCCGGCGCCGTGCTGTCGCTGAAAAACCAGAGCGAGCCCTTCCCGGTCCAGGCCGAGTTTCATTCCGGCCTGAGCAGCGTCGAGGCGGAAGGCACCGTGGCGAGGCCAAACGAATCCATCGCCATCGACCTGCGCCTGAAACTGGCCGGCGCCAGCATGGCCCGCCTCTACAATTTCATCGGCGTGCTGTTGCCGGAAACCCCGGCCTTCTCCACCTCGGGGCGCCTGATTGGCACGGTCGACAAGAACAGCAGCCGCTGGACCTATGAACAGTTCAAGGGCAAGGTGGGCGGCAGCGATATTGCCGGCAAGCTGACATTCCAGAGCAGCGAGCCGCGCGGCATCCTGACCGGCGAAGTGAACTCGCACCTGCTGCGCCTGGCCGACCTGGGCCCGATCGTGGGCGCCGACTCCAACGCCAGCAAGGCCGCGCGCGGGGTCGAAGCGGTGCAGCCGAGCGGCAAGGTGCTGCCGGTTGAAACCTTCCGCACCGACCGCTGGAAAAAAGTCGATGCGGACGTCAAGTTCACGGCCGACCAGATCGTGCGCGACAAGCAATTGCCGATCAGCAAGGTCAACACCCACATCGTCATGAAAGCCGGTGTGCTGACCATGAATCCCCTCAACTTCAACATCGCCGGCGGCACCATGGTGTCCAACATCCGCCTCGACGGCAGCGGCGCCGATGGCGTCAATGGCATCAAGGCCACCGCCAAGGTCACGGCGCGCCACCTGCAGATCAAGCAGCTGTTCCCGACCATCGACAAGATGCAGGCCACGGTCGGCCAGATCGACGGCGACGCCCAGCTCTCGGCAGTCGGCAATTCCGTCTCCACCCTGCTGGCCCATTCAAACGGCGAACTGAAAACCCTGATCAACCAGGGCACGGTCAGCAAGCTGCTGCTGGAAGAAATGGGCCTGAACGTTGGCAACATCGTTCTCACCAAGCTGTTCGGTGACAAGGACGTCAAGCTCAACTGCATGGCCACTGATTTCGCCGTCACCAATGGCCTGATGCAAACGCGCGTGTTCCTGGTCGACACGGACGAAGCCACCATCCGGGCCGGCGGCACGATCAACCTGGCCGACGAACAGCTCAATCTCACGCTCGACCCGCAGACCAAGAGTTTCCGCATTTTCTCACTGCGCGCGCCGCTCCATGTCGATGGCCCGTTCAGCAAACCGCGGGTTGGCGTCGACAAGGGCGTGGTGGCATTGAAGGCTGGCGGCGCCGCCGCCTTGGCCCTTGCCGCGCCGGTGGCAGCCCTGCTGCCCCTGATCAACACCGGCCCGGGCCAGGACAGCCCCTGCGGCCAATTGCTGGCCAACGCCCGGGTCAAGCCGGTCGCGCCGCCGCCTGGCAAGCAGATGAAGATGACGGCGCCCACCCAGGCCGCGCCAGTGAAGACGGCGCCTCAGGCCGTGCCCGCCAACCGCGCCGCTCCCGGCACCCGCACCGGCGAAAAAGCCGTGCCAGATACCGGCGCCCGGCGCTGAGCTGAGCAAGTTTGTAACAAAATGTGTGCGCGGCAACGTTGTGTGCGTTGACGAACAGACCAGAATCAGACTCGGGCGTATTGTGTGACTCATCGGCGGACAAGTTGTTGGAACCTCACCGGTTCCGGCGCCTGCGCCGCCGCTTTGAGTACATGGCAAGGCAAAAACAATAATCGACCCACCACTGAGGATCACAAGATGAAAAACATGAAAATCGCAACGACCCTGATCGCCGCCCTGATGATGACGAGCGTCGTCGGTTGCGCTTCGACCTCGACCGAGAAGCACGAAACGGCTGGCCAATACATTGACGACGCGGCAGTGACCACCGGCGTCAAGGCAGCCATCGTCAAGGAGCCCAGCTTGAAAGTGGCAGAAATCAACGTCGAAACCTACAAAGGCGTTGTTCAGTTGAGCGGCTTCGTCAGCTCGGCAGAAAACATCGCGACCGCCACGTCGGTGGCGCGTTCCGTGAACGGCGTGAAATCGGTCAAGAACGACCTGCGTCTGAAGTAATCATTAACCACACCAGGAGATATCTCATGCAAACCATCAAACAAATCGTTGTCAGCGCTTCCCTGATCGCCGTTGCAATCGGCGCCACCGGCTGCGCCGGCATGTCCAACCAGGACAAGAACACCGCAGTCGGCGCCGGCGTTGGCGCCGTTGCCGGTAGCGTACTGACTGGCGGCAGCGCTGTCGGCGCAGTGGGCGGCGCAGCCGTCGGCGGCGTGATCGGCAACCAGGTCAAAACCACCAAGTAATTTCAGCCTTGCTGAAAAAAAGCGCCCACGTGTGGGCGCTTTTTTTTGTTGGATAGTCACTGTAAGGATTGCGCCTCCTGCCACGACCAAGCATTATTCGGATCGGAGTTACCAATGCCTACAACACTCGCCACCGCCCTGCTGCTTGCTGCAAGCGCAGCCGCCACGTCACCACCCGTCGCACCAGCTTGCAGCGGCCACAGCCCCGCCCACACCATCGCCCTGCTGGAGCTCTACACCTCCGAGGGATGCAGCAGTTGTCCGCCGGCCGACCAGTTTGTGCGGGGCCTGCGCGCTGGCGGATTGACGTCTCAGCAAGTCGTGCCCCTGTCTCTGCATGTGGATTACTGGAACGATATCGGTTGGAAAGACCCGTATTCCAGCGCCGATTTCACGGAGCGACAGCGCCGCCTGTCCGCGCTGGCCAATTCCCGCACCGTCTACACGCCCGAAATATTTGTCGGCGGCAGGGAGCAACGGCGCTGGCCAGATGGCGCCTTGGATGCGATTCGCCGCAGCAATGCTACAGTGGCCCGGGCCGGCATTGCCATCGCCATGCGGCCGGCCGAGGGCGGCGCACTTGCGGCCGAAGTCACAGCGACCGGCCCCGCGGGTGCGCTGCTGCAGGTCGCGCTGGTGCAGAACGGCCTGGTCAGCGCAGTCAAGCGGGGCGAAAACGCGGGCCGCACCCTGCACCATGATTTCGTCGCCCGACAGTGGTTTGAAGGGGGGCGCATCGGCGCCGCAGGGACGGCGCGCCAGTCGTCCGTGATCAAGCCGGTGGCCGGCGCGGACCTGGCGCTGACGGCCTTCGTGCAGTCGGACCAGGGCGAGATCTTGCAGGCCTACTCCCTGCCCTTGTGCGCACCGCCGCAACGCTGAGTAGGACGGGAACGGCTGTGCTAGAGTCTTGCCCAGCGCCAGCCGGCGCACGCTACCTGCCCAGCCCGCCCATGCCTGCTCCGTTTGAACTGACCACCCAATTGCAGGCACTGCGGCCCCAGCTGCTGCGCTTTGCCGTGCTTCAGCTACGCGACCAGGCGCGCGCGGAAGACGCTGTGCAGGACGCGCTGATCGCCGTGCTGGAGCAGCCCGAACGCTACGCCGGCCGCGCCTCGCTGCGCAGCTACGTCACCGGCATTTTGAAATTCAAGATCATCGACGCCATCCGGGCCTGCAGCCGCGAGCAGGCCGTCGAAGACGTCGAACTGCTGGCCAATGCCCGCGCCGAAGACGAGGCCATCGATGGCCTGTTCCTGCCCGACGGCCACACCCGCGAGATGCCGGCCCAGTGGGGCGATCCCGAGCGCGTGTTTGAACAGCAGGATTTTTTTCGCGTGCTGGAGGTCTGCGTCGACAAGCTGCCGGCGCAGACGGCGCGGATCTTCATGATGCGCGAGTGGCTCGAGTTCGACACCGATGAAATCTGCACCGAGCTGGCGGTCACGAGCGCCAACGTCTGGGTGGTGCTGTACCGGGCCCGGCTGCGCCTGCGCGAATGCCTCGACCTGAACTGGTTCGGCAAGACACCCTGAGAGGATAGCGATGCAATACCGCAAAACCTTCAAACCCACCTGCCGCGAAGTCCATCGCCTCGTCTCGGAAGGCTTGGACCGCGAACTGTCCATGATCGAGCGCGGCCGGGTCGGCGTGCACCTCCTGGTGTGCGTTGCCTGCACCCGCTTCAATCATCAGATGGATGTATTACGGCAGGCGTTTCGACAAGACCCGCCGAAATAGCGAGGGGACCGCGCTTCAGACAAACGCCGTCGCCAACGCCGCCTCTCCCGCTTCCTTGACAATCTCGTAGCACTTGCACGACGCCGCAGCCAGCCCATCAATATCGAGAATCTCGATATTGCCGCGGCTGTAGATGATCAAGCCCTGCTGCTGCAAGGCGCTGGCGGCCTTGGTCACACCCACCCGGCGCACACCCAGGGCGTGGGCCAGAAACTCGTGAGTGAGATGAAATTTGTCCGATTGCAAGCGGTCACGCGTGACCAGCAGCGAGCGCGCCAGGCGCGCTTCCAGCACGTGAAAACGGCTGCACACGGCAATCTGGATCGCTTGCGCCAGCAGGGTGTCGGTGTAGCGGTAAAGCACCCTTTGCAGCGCCGGATTGCTGGCGAACTCGGCGCGAAAGCAGGCGCTGTCCATGCGGCTGGCGCTGCCGGCGCGCTGCACCACGGCCCGTACCTGGGCCGTGTCATGGCCGAGCGCAACGGTGGCGCCGAGCATGCCTTCGCGGCCCACCAGGCCGACTTCGAGCGTCATGCGCCCTTCAGCCACGCCCAGCAGGGAGATCAGGCAATCGTGGGGGAAATAAATCGCCCGGATGGGGTCGCGCGGTTCAAACAGCACGTCACCCACCTCCACCTGCACCAATTCGAGCAAGGGAGCGAGACGTTCGGAGTCTGCCGGCGGGAGCGCGGCCAGCAGTTGATTGCTCGTTGTATCCACCGGTCCTGGGGTGGACACAACGCTCATCGGACCTTGTGGTCCGTGTTGCGTAGATTGATGCATGAGTCTCGTCGGTTTTCCAGCATGTTTTAATCAAGCGGTGGATGTTTGGCATTTACATTTGCAAACAACTTAGTCCAGCTTACGGCCTCGATTAGTGAAAGTATGTACGGTGACGCACGGAGCGCTGTCTTGTTTCAGGAGAGAATGTTTTCAACAGACGAAAGCAGGCCGTGAAACACCTGCGCTCCAGCTCGATCTGGGCCGCGCGCATCAACGCCGGCATTAACAACAATGAAAAGGAACAAACTATGGAAACCCCTATCAACCAAGCAGTCCGTCGTCCCGGCCAGCACCCACTGATGATCCTGGCATCGATCGCCGTCGTCCTGTTCTGTGGCGTCGCGATTGCCGCCATCATGGGCTGGATTCCTTCCTCGATCGGCGCCGCTAGTGTCGCCAACAACGGCGTCGTCGCCAGCGCACCGCGCGGCGACCTGAGCGAAGCGGACCGCGCCCTGCTTGCCGCCAAATTGGATGCACCTGCCAATGCCCAGCCGCGCGCCCTGCTGGCTGACAACGGCGGCGCACAGGCGCCTTCCAACTATGCAGCCGAGCCAATGCCCCAGGCTGCGCCGGCGCAGGCGCCATCGATGCGCGAAGCGTCGTACCGTCCTGTCGAAGTGGCCGCGGCAGCACCAGCGAAAAACTGGTGCAACCATTGCGGCAATGTCGAGTCGGTGCGTGAAATCACCACCCGCGCCCAGGGCAGCGGCGTGGGCGCGGCTGGCGGCGCCATCCTCGGCGGCCTGCTGGGCAACCAGGTCGGCAGCGGTCACGGCCGCCAGTTGGCCACCGTTGCCGGCGCAGTCGGCGGCGCCGTGGTGGGCAACCAGGTCGAAGGCAATATGAAAGCCAACCACAGCTTTGAAATCCGCGTCCGCATGGATGACGGCGGCTTCCGCACCTTCCATCAGCAAAGCGCCCCAGGCTGGCGCACTGGCGACCGCGTCAAAGTGGTCAACGGCGGGCTGCGCTCGGTGCATTGATCCACGCCGGCGCATCGCCGGCTGAGCAAAAAAACAACAACGCCACGGGCTTCGCTGACCGTGGCGTTTTTTCTTTCTGGCAACGTGCGGCAGCGCACGGTTTCACTGCTGAGCTGACGGGAGAATCACCTCAAGGGGCCTGGTAGCCCTGCCCTCAACACTACAGGAGACGTCATGAACAAACTGGTCTGGATAGCCGTGATCGTGTGGGGACTGTTCGTCGCCGGCTGCGGTATCAGCAGCGCGGCGTCCGGCGACGGGCCGCAGCCACAGGATGTCGTATTCCTGCTCGCTGGCGGCCTGTTGACCTGCCTCGTCGGTCTGGTCGGCTTGTGCGGCTTCATGGGATGGCTGGAAAAACCGCAGAGCGAGCAAAAAAGTTATCTTTAATGTACGGCAGCGAACGGAACAAATAACAACTTTCGACGACACTGAATTCACGACGCACCTGTCGCCATTAAAACCAACGAGGACTCCATCATGCTTTATACCATTGCTATTATTCTCCTGATCCTGTGGGTACTGGGCCTGGTCACTTCTTACACCGTCGGTGGCTTTATCCACATCCTGCTCGTCGTTGCTGTCATCATGATTCTGGTCAAACTGATCAGCGGTCGAGGCATCTAGTTAAAAATTTGGTACGATGCGGACATCGCCTGCGATGCCCGATCCGTTTCGCGGTCGTGTTTCCGGGTAGCCGGGCACGACGACGAAACGGATTTTTTCATTGGGGGAACGCAATGCAAACCATCACCATCAAATCGATCGCCGCAGCCACGGCGATGTCACTGGCTCTTGCTGGCTGCGCTGACATGAATGCGACCCAGCGCGGCACCGCCACCGGCGCCGGCATCGGCGCAGGCCTCGGCGCCATCATCGGCAGCGCCACCGGCGGCGGCGGTGGCGGGCGCGCTGCCGGCGGCGCACTGATCGGCGCGGCAGCGGGCGGCTTGATCGGCAACGTCTGGTCCAAGCGCATGGAACAGCAAAAGCAGGCAATGGAGCAGGCCACCCGCGGCACCGGCGTCCAGGTCAGCCAGACCCAGGACAACCGCCTGAAACTCGATATCCCCAGCGACATTTCCTTCGACACGGGCCGGGCCGACATCAAGAACAATTTCCGTCCCGTGCTCGAACAGTTCGCCGGCACCCTCAACAGCAATCCCGGCACCACCGTGACCATCATCGGCCATACCGACAGTACCGGCAGCCCGGCCATCAACGATCCTCTCTCGCTCGACCGCGCCGCCAGAACCCGCGACTACCTGACCATGCGCGGCGTCGAACCCCAGCGCATCATCATCGACGGGCGGGGCGAACGCGAGCCGATCGCCTCGAACGACGATCCGACCGGCCGGGCCCGCAATCGCCGCGTGGAGATTTATGTGGCGGAGCGCGACAACCGCGGCTGACGCTTACAGCCAGCCGGCTTCCCTGGCGATGCGGAAGGCATCGATGCGGTTGACCGCATCGAGCTTGCTGATCGCCTCCGACAGATAATTGCGCACCGTCCCCTCCGACAGGTGAATCAGGCGCGCAATATCGGCGGTGCTCTTGCCTTCGCCGGCCACCCGCAGAATCTGGCGCTCCCGTTCCGTCAGCGGATCAGTCTTGCTCTTGATACCTTCCAGGGCAAGCTCCGGCGCCACGGCGCGCCCGCCCTGGTGAACCGTGCGGATTGCCGCGGCCAGCGCTTCGGCGGGCGCATCCTTGAGCAGGTAGCCGCGCACCCCGGCCGCCAGCGCCCGCTGCAGATAGCCGCTGCGGGCAAAGGTGGTGACGATGATGACCTTGGCGGTGCTCGATCCGGCCAGCGCGGCCGCCAGTTCCAGGCCCGTCATCTGGGGCATCTCGATGTCGGTCAGCACGATGTCGGGCTGCAAAGTCGCGCACAGGTCCAGCGCCTCGCGGCCGTTGCGGGCGCAGCCAACCACGTCGATATCGGCTTCCAGTTTTAGCAGCGCCGCCAGCGCGCCCAGCACCAGGGCCTGGTCTTCGGCGATCAGGATGCGGATGGGCTTCATGCCAGGCCCCCAGTGGTGGCGGCCGCAATCGGCAGGCGCAATTCCAGCGCCAGGCCGCGCTCGACCCGCAGCGCCAGTTCACCGCCAAGCGCCGCTGCCCGCTCGCCCATGCCCGACAAACCATTGCCGCGCCGGATGTTGCCGCTGGCGGCCAGGCGTTGGCCGTTGTCGGCGATGCGCAGCACCAGCATGCCCTGCACTTCCGACAGGCTCAGCTCGCACTCGCTGGCGCCGGCGTGGCGCACGATGTTCGTCACCGCTTCGCGCAGGGCCAGCGACATGACGTTTTCCGCCGCTGGCGGCAGGCTCAGCACCTGCACCTCGGCGTGCAAAGTCACCTGCGCCGCGGCAAGGCTGGCGCGCGCGCCCGCCAGTTCGTGCGCAAAGCCGCTCTGCCGGTAACCGCTGACGGCGCTGCGCACTTCCGACAGCGCGGCGCGCGCGCTGCGCTCGATGTCGCCGATTTCCCGGCGGCAGGCCTCCGGATCACGCTCGAACAACTTGCCCGCCAGCTCAGCCTTCAAGGTAATCAGGGACAGGGTGTGGCCCAGTAAATCGTGCAGATCGCGCGAGATGCGCTCACGTTCAGCGATGGTGGCCATCTGTTCGACTTCCTCCTGTTTGCGCAGCAATTGCGTGCGCGAACGGCTCAGGCGGGCGTCGGTGATGGCGGCGCCCCCGACCAGGCTGCCTACCAGCAGCGCCGGGAACACAAATTCGGTGGCGTGCGCAGGCAGCGCCAGGGCGGTGAGCACGGCGCCGGCCAGCACGGCGCCCAGTGCCGCAAACGCCAGGCGCAGTGAGGCGATACCGGCGCACATGCCGCTGGCAAAAATGAAGAAGGTCGAGGCGCCGGCGTTTTGCGTTGCCCAGACGGCGCCAAAGCCGCAGGTGGCGGCAATCACCGCGAAACTTTTCGGTCCGCGGCACCAGTAGCTGTAAAAATACAGGGGCAAAAAGCATAGCACCGTGGCGGCCAGCAGCACGATTTCGAAGCGATCGGGCCGCGCATAAAAATACTTCAGGCACAGGAAAGCCAGCATGATCACCCAGACATAGGGCGACTTGCCCCGTTCCGGCGGCACCCAGGGCCAACGCAGCAGTCGAACCAGGCGCGCGGAGGAAAGAATCGACATGATGTTCAATCTTGTCAGAGTAGCGATAACGCAAGTATGCGTGCGAGCGCACCGGCGCGCCAGTGACAAACGTCATCGCCTGCAGCGCTGCGACAGCGACTATGCCTTTCCGCTATGCTGGACCATCACTTTTACCGCGGAGTTGCCCCATGATGCGTTCCAAGCCAGCCCTTCTACTGCCCCTGTGCATCGCCCTCGCTCCGCTGGCCGCACAGGCTGCCCAGCCTGCCCAGCCGGCCAAGCCCCTGTTCAAACCGGGTCTGTGGGAAATCAGGAACAAGGCAGGCGGCGCCGGCGGCGGCCAGATGCAGGCGATGATGGCGGCGGCCCAGCAGCAGATGGCCAGCATGGACCCGGCCCAGCGCGCCAGGATCGAGGCGATGATGTCGAAAAACGGCGTCGTGATCGATAACGGGGCCATCACGGCCAAGGTCTGCATCACGCCGGAAATGGCGGCCCGCCAGCAGATGCCGGTACAGCAAAAGGGCAGTTGCAGCTTCCGCTTCGACCCGGCGGTGGGCAACACCGTGCATTATTCCTATTCGTGCAGC
>JBJMVV010000048.1:0-20533 GCA_045810505.1 Massilia sp. | reverse complement strand
TGGAGCCGCAGGGGACGCAGATGATGATGCGCGGGGACGGACGAAAGAATTTGGAGTCGTGCACCATGCGGATGAACTGCTTGAGCATCTGCTCGGTGACGGTGAAGTCGGCGATCACGCCGTCCTTCATGGGGCGGATCGCTTCGATATTGCCAGGTACCTTGCCAAGCATTTGCTTGGCTTCCTTGCCCACTGCCTGGATGGTTTTTTTGCCGTTCGGGCCGCCTTCCTGACGGATCGCCACCACCGAAGGTTCATCAAGTACGATGCCCAGGCCACGGACATAAATCAGGGTGTTTGCGGTGCCCAGGTCGATGGCCAGGTCGTTGGAAAAATAGCTGCGTAAGAAACCAAACATGTGTGTCCTGATGCGCTAGCGAAGGCGCGAAACAATTATAGGGAACTGCGAGGGAACTGCTGGTTCTGCGTCGCCACGGGCGCGAACGAGCGCGCTGCTGTGGCGGTCAAGCCGGAGCGCAAGCAGGCTGCTTGGGGAGCCGGCTACGCAATAGCCCGCCATTCTACCTTATAATTTGCCTGATATATGCCGAAAACCCCCTTGTTTTGCAGGGCGGTGCAACGCTTGAATCGGCGGCATTGCCAAGGTTTTATGCCTATTTTGCGTGGCGTTGTATAAACTTCTTCTCAATCTCCAATCATAAACCGCGGTCTGCGCCGCGCACCTTCCATGTCCCTCACACTCGCTGATGTAAAACGGATCGCCAACCTGGCCCAACTCGATATGGACGAGGCCCACGCCACAGTCGCGCTGGGTGAATTGAATGGCATTTTCGCGCTGGCCGAGCAAATGCAGGCCATCGATACTGAGGGCGTGGCGCCCCTGTCGCAGCCGCTGGCCGCTGTGCTGGGCACCCTGCCCCTGCGCCTGCGCGATGACGTGGTGACGGAAGAAAACCACCGCGCGGCCTACCAGGCGCCGGCGCCGAAAACCGAAGACGGCTTGTATCTGGTGCCAAAGGTAATCGAATAAAGTCTTTTCAGACTAATAACATCCATCCTCGCCAGCTATCATCGGAACCGAATTCCAGCCATGCATACAAAAACTCTCAAGCAGCTCTCCACCATGCTGCACGCCAAAGAAATCTCGGCCACCGAACTGACCCGGCATTATCTCGCGCGCGCCCAGGCCAGCGATTTGAACGCCTTTCTGCATATTGACGCCGATTTATCGCTGGCCCAGGCGAAAGCGGCCGATGCGCGCTTCGCCAGCGACAGCGCCGGCCCCCTGACGGGTATTCCCATCGCCCACAAGGATATTTTCGTGACCGAAGGCTGGCGCTCCACGGCCGGCTCGAAAATGCTGGCGAATTACATCAGCCCTTTCAATGCCACCGTGGTCGACAAATTCGCCGCCGCCGGCATGGTCACCTTGGGCAAACTCAATTGCGATGAATTTGCCATGGGTTCGTCGAACCAGAACTCGGCCTTCGGTCCCGTGAAGAACCCGTGGGATACGCTGGCTGTGCCGGGCGGCTCCTCGGGCGGCTCGGCAGCAGCAATTGCCGCGCGCCTGGCGCCGGCGGCCACCGCCACCGACACGGGCGGCTCGATCCGCCAGCCGGCCGCCTTCTGCGGCGTCACCGGCATCAAGCCGACGTATGGCCGCGTCTCGCGCTTTGGCATGATCGCGTTTGCGTCCTCGCTCGACCAGGGCGGCCCGATGGCCCAGACGGCCGAGGACTGCGCCATGCTGCTCAATGAAATGGTGGGCTTCGATACGCGCGACTCGACCAGCCTGACGGCCGAACAGGGCAATCTGCGCGAGGATTTTACGCGCGATCTGAATGCGCCCCTGGCGGGCCTGCGCATCGGCGTACCGAAAGAGTATTTTGGCGAAGGCCTGGCGGCCGACGTGGAAGCTGCCGTGCGCGCTGCGCTCGACCAGTTCGTGAAACTGGGCGCCACCCTGGTCGATATCTCGCTGCCGAAAACGGCGCAGTCGATTCCCGTCTATTACATCATCGCGCCGGCCGAAGCGTCCTCGAACCTGTCGCGCTTTGACGGCGTGCGCTACGGCCACCGCGCCAGCGAATACCGCGACCTGGCCGACATGTATAAAAAGTCACGCGCGGAAGGCTTCGGCGCCGAAGTCCAGCGCCGCATCATGGTGGGCACCTATGTGCTGTGCCACGGCTACTACGACGCCTACTACCTGAAGGCGCAAAAAATCCGCCGCCTGATCGCCGACGATTTCCAGGCCGTCCTCGGCAAAACCTGCGACGTCATCATGGGGCCCGTGGCGCCCACGGTCGCCTGGAACCTGGGCGAGAAAACCGACGACCCGGTCGCCAACTACCTGGCCGACATCTTTACCCTGTCGACCAGCCTGGCCGGCCTGCCCGGCATGTCGATCCCCTGCGGCTTCGGCGCAGGCGAGATCAACGGCAAGCGTCCTGTCGGCCTGCAAATCATCGGTAATTATTTTGCCGAGGCCAAGCTGCTGGGCATCGCCCACCAGTACCAGCAGGTGACTGACTGGCACAGCCGCGCGCCCGCTGGCGTCTAAGAATTCATAAGAGAGAACACACCATGCAATGGGAAATCGTCATCGGTCTCGAGAACCACGTGCAACTCACGACCAACTCGAAAATCTTCAGCGGCAGCGCGATCCGCTTCGGCGCTGAGCCAAACACCCAGGCCAGCCCGGTCGACCTGGCCCTGCCTGGCGTGCTGCCCGTGATGAACCGCGGCGCCGTCGAGCGGGCCATCCGCTTCGGCCTGGCGGTGGGAGCGAAAATCGCGCCTGCGTCCATCTTCGCCCGCAAGAACTACTTTTATCCCGACCTGCCCAAGGGTTACCAGATCAGCCAGTTCGAGGACCCCGTCGTCATCGGCGGCCAGGTCAGCTTCGGCTTTGAAAAGGATGGCAAGTTCGAAACGCGCACCATCAATCTCACGCGCGCCCACCTGGAAGAAGACGCCGGCAAATCCCTGCACGAGGATTACCACGGCATGACGGGGATCGACCTCAATCGGGCCGGCACCCCGCTGCTGGAAATCGTCTCCGAACCGGAAATGCGCAGCGCCCAGGAAGCAGTCGCCTACGCCAAGGCCCTGCATTCACTGGTGATGTGGCTGGGCGTCTGCGACGGCAATATGCAGGAAGGCTCGTTCCGCTGCGACGTCAACGTTTCGGTGCGCCCAGTCGGCCAGAAGGAATTCGGCACCCGCTGCGAAATCAAGAACCTGAACTCCTTCCGGTTTATCGAGGAAGCGGTCAACTACGAGGTGCGCCGCCAGATCGAACTGATCGAAGACGGCGGCAAGGTGCAGCAGGCCACGCGCCTGTGGGACCCGGACAAAAAAGAAACGCGCTCGATGCGCTCGAAGGAAGACGCGCAGGATTACCGTTATTTCCCGGACCCCGACCTGCCGCCACTGGAAATCTCCGAGGAGTGGATCGCGCGCGTCAAAGCCGACATGCCGGAACTGCCGGGCGCAATGCGCAGCCGTTTCGCGGCCGACTACGGTCTGCCCGAGTACGACGCCCTGATCCTGACGTCCTCGCACGAGATGGCCTCGTACTTTGAAGCCGTCGTCGCCAGCGCCGGCCAGGCCAATGCCAAGATCGCCGCCAACTGGCTGATGGGCGACGTTGCCTCGACCCTGAACCGGGAAAACGTCGACATCGCCGACTCGCCCGTGGAAGCGTCGCAACTGGCCCTGCTGTTAAAGCGCATCGCCGACGGCACCATCTCCAACAAGATCGCCAAGGAAGTCTTTGCGGCCATGTGGGAAGCGAAGTCGAACGACGCCGCCATTGCCGATGTGATTATCGATCAGAAAGGCCTGCGCCAGATTTCGGACACGGGCGCGCTCGAAGCCATCGTCGACGAGGTGCTGGCCGCGAACGCCAAATCGGTCGAACAATACCGCGCCGGCAAGGAAGCGGCGATTAACGCCCTGATCGGCCAGGCCATGAAGGCCTCGAAGGGCAAGGCCAATCCCGCGCAGTTGACGGAACTGCTGAAGAAAAAACTCAGCGCTTAAATCGGGCGGGGTCTGGCGCCGAAGGTGCCTGACCCCTTTTTTAACCCTATACCCCGTACCGTCCCCGATACGCCGCCACTTTCTCGCGCGCTTCCGCCAACGCCGGATCCGCCGCCAGATAGCCAAACAAATCCTCCAGATTCCCGATCGAGATCACAGGAATCCCGAACTCCCGGCTCACCTCCTGCACCGCCGAGCGCGCCGACAGCGCCCCATCCGGCCCCGATCTCTCCATCCGGTCCAGCGCAATCAGCACCGCACACGGCTCCGCCCCGGCCGCACGGATCATGTCGACCGACTCACGTACCGAAGTCCCGGCTGAAATCACGTCGTCGATGATGACGACCTTCCCCTGCAACTTGGCGCCGACGATGGTGCCGCCTTCGCCGTGATCCTTCGCTTCCTTGCGGTTGAAGGCAAACGAGGTATCGCGCCCCTTGCCCGCAAGGGCGACTGCGGTGGCGCTGGCCAGGGTAATGCCCTTGTAGGCAGGGCCGAACAGCATGTCGAATTCGACGCCGGAATCGAGCAGGGTCTGGGCGTAGAACTGGGCCAGTTGGGCGAGGGTCGCGCCCTCGTGGAACAGGCCCGCGTTAAAAAAGTAAGGCGACTGGCGCCCTGCCTTCGTCGTAAACTCGCCAAAGCGCAGCACGCCCGCCTTGACCGAAAACGCGATAAACTGCTGCCGTAAATTGTCCACAATGACCCCTATCAAAAAACAAGTGGCTGTATTGTAAACCCGCCACGCACTGACCGCCCATGCCCAAAATTATCTCCGCCAACCTCAATGGCATCCGCTCCGCCCACAAAAAGGGTTTTTTTAACTGGCTGGGCACCGAGGACGCCGATTTCATCTGCGTGCAGGAACTCAAGGCCCAGCAGGACGACATGACCGAGGAGTTCCTGGCGCCGCACGGCTACCACGGCCATTTCCACTACGCCGAGAAGAAGGGCTACTCGGGCACGGGCGTCTACAGCCGGGTGAAACCGGACGCCGTCGTCATCGGCTTCGGCAGCCCGGAATTTGACGCCGAAGGCCGTTACACCCGCGTCGATTGCGGCGACATCTCCATCATTTCCGTCTACTGCCCCTCCGGCTCTTCCTCGCCCGAGCGCCAGGAAGCCAAGTTCCGCTTCATGGAACTGTTCCTGCCCCACCTGCTGGAATTGAAAGCGGAAGGCCGCGAAGTGGTCATCTGTGGCGACTGGAACATCGCCCACAACGAGATCGATTTAAAAAACTGGAAGGGCAACAAGAAGAACTCCGGCTTTTTACCCGAAGAGCGGGCCTGGCTGACGCGCGTGTTCGACGAAGTCGGTTACGTCGACGTGCACCGGGGCCTCGACAAGCGCGAGGAGCAGTACACCTGGTGGAGCAACCGCGGGCAGGCGTATGCCAAGAACGTGGGATGGCGGATCGATTACCACGTCGCTACGCCGGGGATTGCGGCGCAGGCGCATACGGTGTCAGTGTACAAGGATGAGCGGTTTTCGGATCATGCGCCGTTGATCATTGATTACCGCAAGCGTTGATAGCATCGGGGACTGGCCTTGCAGGCCTGTCCCCATTTTTAATTCAGAAGCAAAGTCAAAATGGGGACAGGCCCGCAGGGCCAGTCCCCGCCTCCGACAACTGCCGCTGGCTGGTAAAGCGCCGCTCTTGCCCCGTAAAGGGATCGACAAACGCAATCGACCGCGCCAGCAGTTGCAAAGGCGCCGAAAAATCATCCCCCTTGCACGCCAGCGCCACCGGATAAAACGCGTCGTTGACGATGGGCGCACCCAGTGAAGCCATGTGGAGCCGCAGCTGATGCTTGCGCCCCGTGTGCGGCTGCAGTCGATACAGGGCCAGCGCGCCGCGCGTTTCAATTAGTTCGATGACGGTCTCGGAATTGGGCGCGCCGGCTTCTTCGCGCATCACAAAAAACTGATCACCATCGACCATGCGGCTGCGGTAGGTGAACGGGAAATCGAGCGCCAGGGGCGCCGCGAGGGCCTCATAGACCTTGCTGACACTTCTTTGCTGGAACAGCGACTGGTAGGCGCCGCGCGTGGCCGGCTCCTTTGAAAACACGACCACGCCGGCTGTCTCGCGATCGAGCCGGTGGATGGGTGTGAGCGCCGGCAGACCCAGTTTGTCCTTCAGGCGCACCAGCAGCGTCTCGCGCAGGAAGCGGCCGGATGGGGTCATGGGAAGAAAATGGGGCTTGTCGACGACGAGCAGGTGGGCGTCCTCGAACAGCACTTTTTCTTCGAAAGGGATCGGGGATTCGGCGTCAAGTTCGCGGTAATACCAGATGCGCATGCCGGGCCGCGCCGCGCTGGCGGCGGTGAGCGCCCTGCCCTCGCCGTCGACCACTTCGCCGCGCGCCATGCGGCGCTCCCAGGAAGCGGCGTCGATCGCCGGGAACTGGTCGAGCAGGCAGGCCAGCAGATGGGGCCAGTGGCCGGGCGGGATCCACAGGTAGCTGGGCGCGAGCCCTGCCACCACGGGCAGGGGGACGAAGGCGTTCTTTTGCGCTTGCCAGCCCATGGCTCAGGCAGGAACGCGGCCCGGCGCGGCGTTCCAGGGGGCGATTTTTGGCAACATCATCATCGCAGGAATCGCCAGCACAAAGCACACAATAAAGAACATGAACCAGCCTGTCTCCGCCACGATAAACCCCGTAATGGAGTTGATGAAGGTGCGGGGAACGGCGGCCAGGCTCGAAAACAGGGCGTACTGCGTGGCCGTATAGCGCGGGTCGGTCGAGCGCGAGATGAAGGCCACCAGTGCGGCGGCACCCAGGCCCAGGCTGGCGAAGGCTTCGAAGCCGATCACCGCGGCCAGCACATACGGATCCGGCCCCACCTGCGCCAGCCAGGCAAAGCCCAGGATGGCCACCGCCTGCAGCACGCCGAACACCCACAAGGCGCGGTTGATCCCCAGCTTGATCATCCAGATGCCGCCCACCACCCCGCCTGCCAGACTGGCCCACATGCCGGTGGCGTTGGCGGCGATCCCGATCTGCATCGTCGTAAAGCCGATATCGAGATAGAACTTGGTGGCGAGCGCCGTGGCCATGCTGTCGCCGATTTTATACAGCAGGATGAAGGCGACAATGACGAGTGCCTTCTTGATGCCATCGCGCTTGATGAATTCGCGGAACGGCTCGATGATCGCTTCACGCATATTGCGCGGCGGCGCGCCGTACACGGTCGGCTCGGGCGCCAGCAGGGCGCATACCAGGCCGGGGAGCATGAAGGCGCCGACGATCCAGAACACGGTCGACCATGGCAGCGTGTAAGCGAGCACCAGGCCCAGCGAACCAGGCACCAGTCCGGCCGCTTTATACGCGTTGACGCTGACAGCCGCGCCCAGACCCTGCTCGTTGTCGGCCAGGATCTCCCTGCGGTAGGCATCGATAACGATGTCCTGGCTGGCCGATAAAAACGTCATCGCGCCCGCGGCCAGCACGATCCAGGACAGCTCGGTGTTGGGATCGAGCGAACCCATGGCGCCGATCACCAGGAACAGCGCCAGCTGGGTCAGCACCATCCAGCCGCGCCGCCGGCCCAGTGGTCCCAGGCTGTAGCGGTCCATGAAGGGCGCCCACAGAAACTTGAAGGTGTAGGGAAAGCCGACCAGGGCGAACAGGCCGAGGGCCTTGACGTTCACGCCCGATTTCGCCAGCCAGGCCTGGATCAGGTAGAGCATGATGAACAGCGGTAGCCCCGACGAAAAGCCGAGAAACAGCACGGCCAGCATGCGGGTGTTGAAGAGGCTGCGCCAGACGAAGGCGTCGGTTTGCGTGGTCATGGGAATCCTTACAGGCCCGGACGGGCTTTTTTGCGCAGCCTGAACACGGCCAGGCTGCCGCGCAGATTGGGCAGGAAGGAGACGACGGAACCGTCTTCGGCCAGCGCCACCCGCTCGAGCACTTCGAGGCCGCAGTCGGCCGCCAGTTCCTCGAAATCGTAGATGGTGGCGCAGCGCACGTTGGGGGTGTCGAACCACTGGTACGGCAGGGACTTCGACACCGGCATGCGCCCGCGCGCGAGCGCGACCCGGTGCGGCCAGTAGGCAAAGTTCGGAAAGGAGACGATCGCCTCGGCGCCCACCCGCACGATATCGCGCAGCAGGGGTTCGACATGCTGCATCATCTGCAGCGATTGCAGGCACAGCACCGTATCGAATGAATTGTCGCCAAACAGGCCGAGGCCCTTTTCCATGTCCTGCTGGATCACGTTGATGCCGCGCTGGGCCGATTCAAGCAGCTTGTCGTCGGCAATCTCGATGCCGTAGCCGCTGCAGCTTTTATCGGCCTGCAAAAACGCCATCATGGCGCCGTCGCCGCAACCGACATCGAGCACATGGGCGCGCGGCTTGACCCAGTGGGCAATGAAGGCCAGGTCGGGCCGGACGGTGGAGAGCTGATCGAAGTTCATGCTGCCTCGCCCGCCGCAACGCCTGGCAGCGCGCCGTGGGTATCCACGTCGCGCCAGATCCGCTCATACCACGCCCGCACCATGTTCATGTAGCGCGCATCTTCCAGCAGGAAGGCGTCGTGGCCGTGCGGCGCGTCGATTTCGGCATAGGTCACCTGGCGCTGGTTGGAGATCAGGGCCTGGACGATTTCGCGCGAGCGCTCGGGCGAGAAGCGCCAGTCGGTGGTGAAGGAGGCGATGAAAAACTTCGCCTCCGTCGCTTCGAGTGCGCGCGTCAGGTCGCCGCCGTGCGGCAGGGCCGGATCAAAATAATCGAGTGCCTTGGTGATCAACAAATAGGTGTTGGCATCGAAGTACTCGGAGAACTTGTCGCCCTGGTAGCGCAGGTAGGACTCGATCTCGAAGTCGATGCCGAAGTCGAATTTGTAGTCGTTCGATTCCGCCGCGTTCCTCAGCTTGCGGCCGAATTTTTCCGCCATGTCGTCGTCTGACAGATAGGTGATGTGGCCGACCATGCGCGCCACCCGCAGGCCGTTTTTCGGCACCACCCCGTGTTCGTAAAAATCGCCGCCCCGGTAATCGGGATCGGACAGGATGGCCTGGCGCGCCACGTCGTTGAACGCGATGTTCTGGGCGGTGAGCTTGGGCGTCGAGGCGATCACCATGCAGTTGCGCAGGCGAGATGGGTACATGATCGACCAGGCCAGCGCCTGCATGCCGCCGAGCGAGCCGCCCATCACGCAGGCGAATTGTTCGATGCCGAGATTGTCGGCCAGGCGCGCCTGCGCGGCCACCCAGTCTTCCACTGTCACGACGGGAAAGGCCGCACCATAGGGCTTGCCGGTGGCGGGGTTGGTATGCATGGGACCCGTCGAACCAAAGCAGGAGCCCAGGTTGTTGACGCCGATGACAAAAAACCGGTTGGTGTCGAGCGGTTTGCCGGGACCGACCATATTGTCCCACCAGCCCACTTTTTTCGCGTCGTCGGCGTACACGCCGGCCACGTGGTGGGAGGCGTTCAGGGCGTGGCAGACCAGCACCGCATTGGACTTGTCGGCATTTAAAGTGCCGTAGGTTTCGTACATCAAAGTGTAGTCGGCCAGCTGCGCCCCGCTTTGCAGGCGCAGGGGCTCGGTGAACGACATGGTTTGCGGTGAGACTATGCCAATGGACGCCATGGGACTCGAAAAAGGAAAGACGGCGGCCGGGCTGGCCGCTGAAGGGGTGACTACATCAACTGCATCTGCTCGACGGCATCGAGGATCGCCTGCGGCTCCATCACCTTGAGGATCTTGCCGGTCTGGCGTGTCAGGCCAGGCAGGTCGCAGCGCAGGATTTCCTGCTTCACTGCCAGCAGCTGGGCCGGATGCATGGAAAACTCGCGCAGACCCATGCCCAGCAAGAGGCGGGTGAGCTTGACATCGCCCGCCATCTCGCCGCACACGGCGACATCGATGCCGGCCTTGTGCCCGGCTGCGATGGTCATGGCGATCAGTTGCAGCACGGCCGGGTGCAGGGGATTGTACAGGTGGGCCACTTCGTAATCGACGCGGTCGATGGCGAGCGTGTATTGAATCAGGTCGTTGGTCCCGATCGACAGAAAATCCATGCGCCGCACAAACATGGGCAGCGCGAGCGCGGCGGCGGGAATCTCGATCATGGCGCCCACTTCGACGCCCTCGTCGAACTTGTGGCCCGCCTCACGCAACTGCGCCTTGGCCTGTTCGATCATGGCCAGCGACTGGTCGATTTCAAAGGCGTGCGCCAGCATCGGGATCAGCAGGCGCACCTTGCCGAAGGCGGAAGCGCGCAAAATCGCCCGCAACTGGGTGAGGAAAAGCTGGGGCTCGGCCAGGCAGTAGCGGATCGCGCGCAGTCCCAGCGCGGGATTGAGAGCCGTGTGCTCGGTCTGGTCGAGCGGTTTATCCGCGCCGATATCGAGGGTGCGGATGGTGACCTGGCGGCCCTTCATCGCCACCACCGCCTTGCGGTACTGCTCGAACTGTTCGTCCTCGGACGGGGTCAGGTGGGCGTGCCCGCCCCGGCCCATGAACAGGAACTCCGAGCGGAACAGGCCGACGCCGTTGGCGCCCGCCTCCATGGCCGGGCCGCAGTCGTCGGGCAGTTCGATATTGGCCAGCAGGGTGATCGGCGTGCCGTCCTTGGTGACGGCCGGGGTTTTCTTCAGCTTTAAAAGCTTCTTGCGTTCCTTGAGCAGGGTGGTCTGGCGGGCGCGGTACTGCTCCAGCACCAGCGCGCTGGGATTGGCGATGACGACGCCGGCGTCGCCGTCGATGATGACCCAGTCGTCCTGCTCGATCAGCTGCGAGGCCTGCGACATGCCCACCGCAGCGGGAATATCGAGGCTCCTGGCGACGATGGCCGTGTGCGAGTTCTGCCCGCCCACGTCGGTGACGAAGCCGATGAAGGAGCGGTCGCGGAACTGCAGCATGTCGGCCGGTGAAATATCGTGGGCGACGACGATCATCTGCGGCTGGTATTCGTCGTTGGGCGCGCGCGGCGGCGCCAGCTGCGCAGTCCCCATCAGCACTTTTAAAACGCGCTCGGCAACCTGCTGGATGTCGGCCTTCCGCTCGCGCAGGTATTCGTCCTCGATCTCGTCGAACTGCGCGGACAGTTCGTCGATCTGGGTGACCAGCGCCCATTCGGCGTTGTAATGGCGGGTGCGGATGATGTCGATGGCCGCTTCCGAAATCATCGGGTCCGACAGGATCAGCGCATGCACGTCGATAAAGGCGCCCAGTTCAGTCGGGGCGTCCTTGGGCAGCTCCTGCCACAGCGCTTGCAGGCCCCGGTGCACTTCGGCGATGGCGTCCTGCAGGCGCTTGACCTCCGCTTCGAGCTGCTCCTCGCTGACGAGGTAATGCTTGACGTCGAGGGCGGCGGGCGTGAGCAGGTGGGCGCGGCCGATCGAGATGCCGCGCGAGACGGGGATGCCATGCAGGGTGAACGACGCCATGGAAGGTCCCGGATTGAAGCGCATGCCGAAGCCCGGCATTACTCGCCTTCGCCGAACCTGTCGTTGACCAGGGCGGTCAGCGCCAGCAGGGCGTCGTTTTCATCGGGGCCGTCCGCTTCCAGCAGCACCTTGGCGCCCTTGCCGGCGGCGAGCATCATCACGCCCATGATGGATTTGGCATTGATGCGGCGGCCGTTACGGGTCAGCCAGATTTCACTCTTGTACTTGGCGGCCAGCTGGGTGAACTTGGCGGACGCGCGCGCGTGCAGTCCCAGTTTGTTGATGATTTCCAGCTCTTGTTGGATCATGTTCTCGTCTTGTATTTTTATGCCAGCATCTGCTACCCGAAGGACGCGGCGCGCCCTTCCCTCTCGACCACGTTTTACTTTACCCTGAGTTGGCGCTACTGCCTAGTGCAACTACAGACGGATGCGGTTATCGACACGCACGGCGCCGCTCTGGGCACCCGCCAGCGCCATCTCTACCACGACGTCGAGCGTGTCACGGCGGTAGGTGATCGCGCGCAGCAGCATCGGCAGGCTGATGCCGGCGACGACTTCGACGTGGCCGGGAATGGTCAGCGAATTGCAGCAATTCGAGGGCGTGCCGCCCTTGATGTCGGTGATGACGAGCACCCCGGCGCCGTCATCGAGACGGGTGATGGCGTCGCGCGCGAGATCGTGCACCTGGCCGATGTCCTGGTCGGCGGTGACGTCGATGGCTTCAAAGCGCTCCGTCTCGCCGCGAAAAACGTGGGCGACGGCGGCGATGAAGGCTTGACCCAGCGGTGCGTGGGTGAGCAGAAGGATGCCGACCATGGTCAAGCTCGCGCCCTGGCCGCATGCACTTCCACCGCATCGATGAACATGGCCGGCACGTCGAAGCCGGTCTGGTCAAAAATCTCCTGGAAGCAGGTGGGGCTGGTCACGTTCACTTCGGTGAGGTTCTCGCCGATGATGTCCAGGCCCACCAGCAGCAGGCCGCGCGCGGCCAGAGTAGGCCCCAGCGCTTCGGCGATTTCGCGGTCGCGCTCGGAGATCGGCTGGGCGCGGCCGGTACCGCCGGCGGCCAGATTGCCGCGCACTTCGCCCGCCTGGGGAATGCGCGCCAGTGCGAACGGCACCGGCTTGCCGTCGATGACCAGCACCCGCTTGTCGCCATGGACAATCGCGGGGATGTACTTTTGCGCCATGATGGTGCGGGTACCCAGTTCGGTCAGCATTTCCACCACCGAGCCCAGGTTCATGCCATCGTCCTTGACGCGGAAAATACCGGCGCCGCCCATGCCGTCGAGCGGCTTGAAGATCACGTCGCCATGCTCGGCGTGGAAGGCGCGCAGACGCGTTTCGCTGGAGGTGACGAGAGTGGGCGCGGTGAATTGCGGAAACTGGGCGATCGACAGCTTTTCGTTGTGGCTGCGGATGGCGGCGGGGCTGTTGAAAATGCGGGCGCCCTGCTTTTCCGCCAGTTCGAGCAGTTGCGTCAGGTAGACGTATTCCATGTCGAACGGCGGGTCCTTGCGCTCGATGATGGCGTCGAAAAACTCCAGGCGGTGGCTTTGCTGGCTGACGACCTTGTACCAGGCGTCGGCTTCGCCGGTCATTTCAATATGCGTCACTTCGCCCCGCACAATGCCATTTTCCAGCGACATGTCGCGCTGTTCAAATGCGTACAGGGTGTGGCCGCGCCGCGCCGCTTCGCGCATCATGGCGAAGGTCGAATCCTTGTAAATCTTGAAAGATGACAGCGGGTCGGCGAGAAAAGCAATTTTCATGGAGCTTCCAATAGGACGAATGCCTGATTTTAGCCCGAAACGCCAAACGGCGCGGGCTCAGGCTGCCCGCGCTTTTGCCAAAACCTTAATATACCTCTGGGTTCGGATCGGTCCGTTCCATCTCCAGCGAGGCCGCCAGCAGACCCAGCCGCGCCACCACGCCATATACATAGAAGCGGTTCGGCGCCGCCGTACCCGGCTTGGCTTTCAGGTCGGGCACCGCATGCTGCTGGGCAAACGCGAGCGGCACGAACTCCGAACCGGGCGCGTTCAAATTCTGGTCGACACCTTTTTCCGCGTGCACTCGGTAAAAACCGCCGACCACGTAGCGGTCGATCATGTAGACGACGGGCTCGGCCACCGCATCCTTGATGTGCTCGAAGGTCGGCACGCCTTCCTGGATGATGACGTCGCTGATGCGCAGGCCGTCCTTGACGACCGACATGCGGGCGCGCTGGGCGCTGCTCAGGTCCTTCAGTTCGCTGGCGTCCTTGATGGTCAGGATACCCATGCCGTAGGTGCCGGCGTCGGGTTTGAGGATCACAAAGGGCTTCTGGTCCTTGATGCCGTATTCCTTGTATTTCTTGCGGATCTTGGCCAGCAGGGAACTGACACTGTCGCTGAGGCATTCGATGCCGTCGGCCTGCTCGAAGTCGACCTCGCCGCAACGGGCGTGGAAGGGATTGACCAGCCAGGGATCGATGTCGATCAGCTTGCCGAATTTCTTCGCCACCTCGTCGTAGGCGTTCATGTGGTTGCTCTTGCGGCGAACGGCCCAGCCCGCATGCACGGGCGGCAGCAGCGATTGCTCGTGGATGTTTTCCAGGATCGACGGGATGCCGGCCGACAGGTCGTTGTTCAGCAAAATCGTGCAGGGATCGAAATCCTTCAGGCCCAGGCGGCGCCCGTTGGCCGAGCGCACCAGCGGCTCGATCACCAGCATATTGCCGTCTGGCAATGCCAACGGGGTCGGCTGGGTGATCTCGGGCGACAGCGAACCGAGGCGCACGTGCAGACCCGTCTGGCGGAAAATCTGCATCAGGCGCGCCACGTTCTGCATGTATCCGGGGTGGCGGTGGCTCTCTTCCGGGATCATCAACAGGTTGCGCGCATCCGGACAATACTTGTCGATCGCGGCCATGGCGGCTTGCACCGACAAGGGCAACATCTCTGTGGCAAGATTGTTAAAACCGCCCGGGAACAGATTGGTATCGACCGGCGCCAGTTTGTAGCCCGCGTTGCGCAAATCCACCGAGCAGTAGAATGGCGGTGTGTGCTCCTGCCACTCGAGACGGAACCAGCGCTCGATTGCAGGCGTGGCCTGCAAAATCTTTTTCTCGAGGTCGAGAAGCGGGCCGGTCAGGGCGGTGACGAGGTGGGGAGCCATGATGTCCTTGAAGCTACTGTAAAGATGTATTTGTGAAAACCGTACATCGGGACGAAACCAGTATTTTAAAGGACTCATTGCGCAGTGCAACGTAAAAAGGCGCCCACCGGGGGCGCCTTTTTATCCAGCAGATAACTGAGTATTGCTTTTAAGACAATATTACGCGTGGTAAGCAGACTCGCCGTGGCTGGTGATGTCCAGGCCTTCGCGCTCTTCCTCTTCCGGCACGCGCAGTCCAACGATCAGGTCGACCACTTTATAGGCGATCACGGATACCACGGCCGACCAGACGATCGTGGTGCCCACGGCGGTGGCCTGGGTGATCACCTGCGAGCCGATCGAGTAGGCATCGGTCGACATCTTGTTGGTGACGTAATCAAAAATTCCCTGCCCGCCCAGTTGCGGTGCGGCGAACACGCCCGTCAGCAGGGCACCAAGGATGCCGCCGACGCCGTGCACGCCGAACACGTCCAGCGAATCGTCCGCGCCGATCAGGCGTTTCAGACCATTGACGCCCCACAGGCAGACCACACCGGCCAACAGGCCAATGACCAGCGCGCCCATCGGACCGACATAACCGCAAGCGGGGGTGATGGCCACCAGGCCGGCCACTGCGCCGGATGCGCCGCCCAGCATGGACGGTTTGCCCTTGGTAATCCATTCACCGAACACCCACGACACCGTGGCGCAGGCCGTTGCCAGCAAGGTATTGATGAAGGCCAGGGCGGCGACATCGCCCGCTTCGAGGGCCGAGCCGGCATTGAAGCCGAACCAGCCGACCCACAGCATCGAAGCGCCGATCATCGTCATCGTCAGCGAGTGGGGAGCCATCGATTCGCGGCCGTAGCCGACCCGCTTGCCGATCATGATGGCGCCGACCAGGCCAGCCACGGCTGCATTGATGTGCACCACGGTGCCGCCGGCGAAGTCCAGCGCCCCCTTCTGCCACAACCAGCCGGCCTTGGCCGTCTCAGTGGCCAGGGTCGAGGCATTGGTGATAGCGTCAGGACCAGTCCAGAACCAGACCATGTGGGCCACTGGCAGATAGCCGAAGGTGAACCACAGCACCATGAACAGCAGCACGGCGGTGAATTTCACGCGCTCGGCAAAAGCGCCCACGATCAGGGCGCAGGTGATGGCGGCAAAAGTGCCTTGGAACGCCACGTAGACGAACTCGGGAATGACGACGCCCTTGCTGAAGGTGGCCGCGGTGGTGAACGAGGCCTTGGCCGGATCCCAGATGCCGCCCAGGAAGGCGCGATCGAACTTGCCGAAGAAGGCGTTGCCCTCGGTGAAGGCGAGCGAATATCCGTAGATGCACCAGAGGATGATGATCACCGCGAAAATGAAAAACACCTGCAGCAGCACGGACAGCATGTTTTTCGATCGGACCAGGCCGCCGTAGAACAGCGCCAGGCCCGGGATGGTCATCATGATGACGAGGACGGTGGCGATGAACATCCAGGCGGTGTCGCCCTTGTTCGGGGTTGGTGCGGCGGGGGTGGCGGGTGTGGCGGCGGCCGGGGCAGCGGCAGCCATCGGTGCGGCTACTGGCGCTGCCGGCGCGGCGGTGACTGCGGGCGCGCTGGCTGCGGGCGCGGCCGTTGCAGCGGCAGGCGCATCAGCCGGCTTGGCCGCATCCTGGGCGGAGGCGCTGAAGGCGCCGCACAGGGAGACGGCCACGGCCAGACTGGCCAGCCACTTGGTGATCGGTTTGTTCATCAGGGTTCCCCTTAAAGTGCGTCGTTGCCGGTCTCGCCCGTACGAATACGGACCACCTGCTCCAGGTTATATACGAAGATTTTGCCATCGCCGATCTTGCCGGTGCGCGCGGCTTTCTCGATCGCTTCGATGGCCTGCTCCACGATGGCGTCATCGACCGCCGCCTCGATCTTGGTCTTCGGCAGGAAGTCGACGACATACTCGGCGCCACGGTAGAGCTCGGTATGGCCCTTCTGCCGGCCAAAGCCTTTGACTTCCGTGACGGTGATGCCCTGCACGTTGATGGCCGAGAGCGCCTCACGAACTTCGTCGAGCTTGAAGGGCTTGATGATGGCGGTAATGAGTTTCATAGTAATACTCGCTTAGAAAGTTTTGGAGACGCTGAGCACGGCGCCCGTCTTGGCCAGGTTCTTGCCTTCCGGGCTGACGTAGGCCTTGGTGTCGGCGTAGATTGCCGCCAGCGAGACCGTGACGATGCCGAAATCTTTCGTCACGCCGATCTTGTAGTCGGTGTATGACAGGGCGCCGTTGCGCCGAACGTTCTGATGGCCCACGTGCAGGTTCAGCACATAGGTGGGCGCGATGTCGAAATTGGCGCCCACATCCAGGTAGCCGCTGCGCTTGGAATCCGCCGTGCCGAACAGGTTGGTGGTGGCGTGCGAGTATTTAATGTAGCCGGGGCCGTAGCCGAGCTGGCCGTAAATTTCAAAGGTGTTGGCGTTGGTGGGCAAGCCGTTGGACGGGTAGTAGTAATACAGGCCACCCACGTCGTAGCTCACGCCCGGGACAATTTCGCCCTTCTTGCCGCCGTAGATATCCCATTCGATATTGCCGTCTCCGCCAGCATCCTTGATCCAGTGAATGGTCGACAGCCAGGTGCCCGCATAAAATCCGGTCGGGTTGTTGACGTAGTCGGCCCCACCCTGCAGCGCCGGCTTCAGGCGCGATTGCGAAATACCGCGGAAACGGTAATCGGTGGTGACGGCGGCGTTGAAGCTGACCTCGTTATCCGGCTTCGGTGGATCCTCAGCCCGTGCCAGCGGTGATGCAAAGGCCCCGAACGCCAAGGTGAGCGCTGCGACGAATTTCAATTGTGCGTGCATGTTTTTCATGACATTCCCTGTGAATTGAATCGTGTGATGCGATGGCGGTTTAAAATTGCTATGAAATCTAGAATGCTTTCCCTGGACATGAAAGCTGTAGCAGAATGCGTGCCAGCGCATTTTTCGACGCAGGGCTTGTTTTTTCAGCCATTTGCCCTAATTTTGCTTGTAATAAATTGTCCGATTGCAGGCGCACGCACCGCCCCGCGGAACACGCACTGATTTAACGCAAAAATGCACCATGTTGGTGCATTTGCCATCGACCACAAGGATTGCCATGGATATGAATAACTTCTTCAACGACTTGCAGGGCAAGATCAGCCAGGCCATTGAAAACTCGCCCGTCAAGGACGTCGAGAAAAACGTCAAGGCCATGATGACGCAGGGCTTTTCCAAGCTGGACCTGGTCACCCGCGAAGAATTCGACATCCAGGCCCAGGTGTTGGCCAAGACCCGCGCCAAGCTGGACGCACTGGAATTACAGATCAGCTCGCTCGAAGCGCGCATGGCGGCGCAGACGCCCACCGTGCCGCCCGTGATCCTGTCGAAATAAACAAACGCTGCGCCGCTAGCGCAGTTTTGCGGCGTGACCGGCCTGCAGCAGCGCCTGCAGCACGGTCTCGCCGTGCTCACCCTGGATCTCGATCACCCCGTCCTTGACGGTGCCCCCCGCCCCGCAGCGGGAACGCAATTGCTTGCCCAGCGCCGCCAGCGCCTCCCCATCAAGCGCCACCCCTTTTACCAGCGTCACCGTCTTGCCGCCCCGGCCCTTGGTCGAGCGCGACACGAGCACCTTGCCATCGCCCATGATCCTCCCCTTTTTTGCCTGCGCGCAGGTGCAGGCGACCATGGCCTGGCCGCAATCGGGACACAGTCGGCCGGTTTCAGTCGAGTAGACAAGGCGTGAGTTCATATCGGACAAGGTCAGAAAGTCAAAGTATGCATCAAGCTAATGGGCCGGGTATGATTCATCTTTTATGAATGAATCATCAATATCCAAGGCTTTGCTCTCCATTTAAATAAATCATACAGTAACTTCATTGGCACTGCTGCTCAGTGAGCGGCAAATCCCCTGGCGCATTACTATGGACCGCAGCCATCAAGGCAAGCGTCACTGGCGCCGGCGGGGTAGCGGCCTTCACTGTCTTTATCGAACAGGAGAAATAAGCATGAAACCACTTCAACTTGCCGCGGCCCTCGTGATTGGCGCCACCCTCAGCGCGCCAGTGTTGGCCAAGGAACCGGCCACGCCAGCGGGCTTTGCCACGTCGATCGTGCAAACCGCCGACGGCGCGAACATTTATGTGCGAAAAGGTGGAACCGGTCCGGCAGTCGTGCTGATCCACGGCTTTGGCGATACGGGTGAGATGTGGGGTCCGCTTGCGGAGCGCCTGTCAAAAAACCATACGGTGATCGTCCCCGACCTGCGCGGCATGGGTAAATCGTCGAAAGCGGCAAGCGGCTACGACAAACGATCGCAGGCTGGCGACATCCGCACCGTGGTCGAACACCTTGGCGCGGACAAGGCCGCGGTGGTCGGCCACGACATCGGCACCATGGTGGCCTATGCGTATGCGGCGCGCTATCCGGACAAAGTCAGCAAACTGGTGGTGATGGATGCCCCCGTGCCCGGCGTCGCACCGTGGGATCAGATCGTGCTTAGCCCCGCGTTGTGGCACTTTAATTTTGGCGGCAAGGACGCGGAACGCCTGGTTGCCGGCCGCGAACGGATTTACCTGGACCGCTTCTGGAATGATTTTGCGGGCGACCCCAGCAAGATCGATGAAGACACCCGCAAGTACTACAGCAAGCTGTACGCCCAACCAGGCGCCATGAAAGCCGCCTTTGCGCAATTCAATGCAATCGCTGCGAAGGATGTTGCAGATAACCGCGTCGCATCGTCGACCAAGTTGACAATGCCCGTGCTTGCCATCGGTGGAGAAAAATCGTTTGGTCCGAACATGGCAATCGTGATGCGCAACGCCGCAACGAACGTTGAGCAAGCCGTGGTGCCAGGTGCAGGCCACTGGCTGATGGAAGAAAGCCCACAGCAGACCGTCAAGCTGATCACCGACTTTTTGGACAAGTGAGTGGGCGTTCCCGGGTCAGGGCCGACAGTTAAAGACAAGCGCATCATTGGTCCTGAGCAAATCGGGTGCTGATATGTCGCGCGTTTGGCTGCTCTCAACAGCATCCGCCCGTTTCTGCTTACGATCGACGCACCTCCAGTCGCCCCAAGAGATGATCGATGAGCCTAGCCGTCCTCCGCAGTCGCGCCCTTGCTGGTATGGACGCGCCTGCCGTCAGTGTGGAAGTCCACCTGGCAAAAGGTTTGCCGTCGCTGACGATCGTTGGCTTACCTGACACCGAAGTGCGCGAATCGAAAGACCGGGTGCGGGCCGCGCTGGCCAATGCGGGCTTCAAGGTCCCCAGCCGGCGCGTGACGGTGAACCTGGCGCCGGCGGATTTGCCGAAGGAATCGGGGCGCTTTGATCTGCCGATTGCGCTGGGGATCCTGGCGGCGTCCGGCCAGTTGCCGGGCGATGAACTGGATCGCTACGAGTTCGCCGGCGAGTTGTCATTGTCGGGGGAACTGCGGCCGATTCGGGGCGCGCTGGCGATGACGTTTGCGATGCATCGTCATGCCGAGGCGACGCCACGCGCCTTCATGCTGCCGGCGGCCAATGCCGACGAGGCGGCGCTGGTGGCAGCTGCCGAAATCTATCCGGCACACACCCTGCTTGAGGTGTGCGCCCATTTTGCTGGCAGCGGCGCGGGCGACCGCATCGCGCGTCATCGCGCGCCGGTATCAGGCGCCGCGCTGCCCTGCGCCGATTTCGCCGACGTGAAAGGCCAGCCGCAGGCCAAGCGGGCGCTGGAGATCGCGGCTGCCGGCTCGCACAATGTGTTGATGATGGGGCCGCCTGGCACCGGCAAAACCATGCTGGCCTCGCGCTTCGCCAGCTTGTTGCCGCCGATGACGGATGCCGATGCGCTGGAGGCCGCTGCCGTGCAATCGCTGTCGCGGGGGTTTTCAATTGCGAGCTGGAAGGTGCGGCCTTACCGCAGCCCGCACCATACGACCTCGGCAGTCGCGCTGGTCGGTGGCGGCACAATGCCGCGGCCCG
>JBJMVV010000047.1:0-34735 GCA_045810505.1 Massilia sp. | reverse complement strand
CAGCGGGAAAACAATGGCAACTGGCAGACCGCCAGCCGCTGGGCGCATTTTCTCGGTGCGGCCCATGCGGTGACGATCGCCCATGACTGGCGCGCTGGCGATGCCGCCCCGGACCTGCTGATCGCCCTGCACGCCCGCCGCGCCGCGCCCGCGCTGGCCGCGTTCACGGCACAGCATCCCGATCGTCCCGCCATCCTGGTCCTGACCGGCACCGACCTGTATCGCGATATCGCGGTGGACGCCAGCGCCCAGGCTTCGCTCGAATCGGCCAGTGCGCTGGTGCTGCTGCAGCCGGCCGGCCTCGCCCTGCTGCCCGGGCGCCTGCACGCCAAGGCGCACATCATCTTTCAGTCCGCCCCCACCCTGCCTGCGCAAGGTACAGCATCCGTCATCACCATGATCGGCCACCTGCGCGATGAAAAAGACCCGCGCACCTTCATCGCCGCGGCGCACCTGGTCACGGCGCCCGCCTTGCGCCTGCTGCACATCGGCGGGGCGCTCGATCCAGCGCTGGGCGAACTGGCGGCGGAAACGGCGCGCACCCTGCCCCGCTACCAGTGGCTGGGCGACCAGCCTCACGACGCGGCGCGCGAGGCGCTGCGGCAAAGCTGCGCCATGGTGATCGCCTCGAAAATGGAAGGGGGCGCCAACGTCATCATCGAAGCGGTGACCAGCGGCGTGCCCGTCATCGCCAGTGATATCAGCGGCAACCGCGGCATGCTGGGCGAGGATTACGCGGGCTATTTCGCGGTCGGCGACGCGGCCGGGCTGGCGCGGATGATGGACCGGATCGCGCAGGACGGGGCCTTTGCGGCCCTCCTGCGACGCCAGTGCGCAGCGCGCGCGGCCCTGTTCGCGCCCGAGGCCGAGCAAGCGGCGCTGCTGCAATTAGTGGATAATCTCTGCCACCGGCCCCAGGCCAAGCCCACCACCGAACAGGAATCAGCATGAGCAGCCCAGCGACCCAGCCCATCAAACTCACCTCTTTCTCCCATGGCGGCGGCTGCGGCTGCAAGATCGCGCCCGGTGTGCTCTCCGAGATCCTGAAGAATTCGACCGGCTTTCCCGTACCAAAAGAGCTCATGGTGGGCATCGAGACGGCCGACGACGCCGCCGTCTACAAGTTGAACGACGAGCAGGCCCTGATCGCCACCACCGACTTCTTCATGCCCATCGTCGACGATCCCTTCGACTTCGGCCGCATCGCCGCCACCAACGCCATCTCCGACGTCTACGCCATGGGCGGCACCCCCATCATGGCGCTGGCCCTGGTCGGCATGCCGGTCAACCAGCTGCCGCTGGAAACCATCGGCCTGGTGATCAAGGGCGGCGAATCGATCTGCGCCGAAGCGGGCATCCCCATCGCCGGCGGTCACACCATCGACTCGGTCGAACCGATCTACGGCCTGGTGGTGCTGGGCCTCGTGCACCCCTCGAAGGTCAAGCGCAATGCCGATGCGCGCGCCGGCGACGTGCTGATTCTCTCCAAGCCGCTGGGCGTGGGCGTGCTCTCGGCCGCACTCAAGAAAGGCATGCTCGGTGACGACGGCTACAAGGCCATGATCGAGAACACCACGAAATTGAATAAACCTGGCACGGCGCTGGCGAATATGGCAGGCGTCCATGCGCTGACGGATGTCACCGGCTTTGGCCTGCTGGGGCACCTGCTGGAACTGGCACGCGGCGCCAAACTCTCGGCGCAACTGGACATGGCGGCCATTCCCCTGCTGCCCGGCGTCGAGCAACTGGCCCACGACGGCTTTTTCACCGGCGCCTCGACCCGCAACTGGGATGCGTATGGCAAGGACGTCGATTTGGCCGCGTCGGTCAAACCTGCCCAGCAGGCTTTGCTGACGGACCCGCAGACTTCGGGTGGCCTGCTGGTTTCCTGCGCCGCCGACACGGTCGATGAAGTACTGGCCCTGTTCCGCCGCGAAGGCTTCGGCGAAGCGGCCGTGATCGGCAAGATGGCCGCCGGCGAAGCGCGCATCAAGGTCGCCTGAGGCGCCGCCCCTGCCCTTAAAAGTTCGCGCTCAGGTTCAGCCGCAGCGAGCGCGATTCAATGGGGTGAAAGTGCACATCGAACTTGCCTTCGGGCGCTTCGCCTGGCAGGCGTGACTGGTAGGCGTAATCGATGGCCGAATCGCGCCGGTCGGTGAGGTTGTACACTTCCAGCGCCAGGCGCAGCTTCGGCGAAAACTTGTAGCCGACCCGCGCATTGACGGTGCCGGTCGCTTGCGAGCGCACGCTATTGTCTTCGATCAGGGGACGGGGCCCGAAATAACGCAACTGCACGGCGCCGAACCACGGGCCCACATTGTCCACCGTAAGCGCCAGCGAAGCGACGCCCTCCACCGAACCGGGTATGTACTGACCGACCGGATCAGCATTGCGATAACGGGTGCGGGCGTAGGCCAGATCCGCATCGACCGTCAGCCAGGACGCCAGCTTGTAGTAATTGGAAAATTCAAATCCCGTGCGGCGGCTGGGCCGGCCCGTGTCCGCGGTCGATCCGGCGTCGCCCGCAAACAGCAATTCGGAGTCGACGTCGAGCCGGTACAGCGCCAGGCTCGATTGCAGGCCCGGCACCAGTTCACTACGCACACCTGCTTCCAGTCCCCTCGCGGCAACCAGCGGCGCTTCCGGCCGGGCTGGCGTGTCCGGGTTTTTCGGATCGACCCGGATGGTGGTGCCGCGTGCATCGTTGCTGTGAAAGCCCCGTCCCGCGCTCAGGTACAACTCGGTCTTGTCCCACGGCCCGAACACCACGCTCAGTTTCGGGCTGGTTTGACTGGCGCTGGCTGTGCCGGAATTGATGGCGAGATTGCTCTCCACATCGTTGTGATAATAGTCCGTGCGCAGGCCCGCGACGGTGCGCAGCCACGGGGTCCACTTCAGGGCGTTCTGGACATACACCCCGGCGCTGCGCTCGCGCACATGGTCTTCGCGGGTGGTCGCCAGGCGCACCCGGTTTTGCGTGTCATACAGGCCGTTGTGGATGTCGTCGCTTTGCAGCTGCAGGCCCACCGTGGTCTCGGACGGCAGGTCGAACAGGCTGTGGCGCCAGCTGTGGCTCCCGTTCAGGCCCAGGGTGATGCGCCGGTCCGGCTGGCTGAACTGGTCGCCCGTGTCGGGGTGATCGAGAAAATAAGTAAAATTCGAATACAGGTCCAGCTGGTTGTTGATGACATAGGCATTCACTTTTGTCGCGCTGTCTTCATCGCTGCGAATCCACGCGCCCGACAGGCTGAAACGGTGGGCGCTGCCGCCGTCGCTGGGATCGATGGCGCCGAAGCGGCTGAGGATGCCCGCGTCGACGGCGCGCTGGGGGATCTGGTCGCTGGCGTTCCAGTGCGCCTTGTAACCCATCAGGCTCACATTGAAGCCATTGGTCTCGCTGCCTTCGCTGTAACGCAGCACGCCATTGATCTTGCGATAGCCGTCCTTGTTGATGAAGGGGCCGTCGTTGCGGAACAGCTCCAGCGCGTACAGCAGGTTGCCATTGCCGACCCTGGGCGAATCAGCCAGCAGGGTGCGCCCGTAACCATGGTCGCCCACGCCGACGCTGGCGATGCCGGCGGCCAGGGTGTTGACGTAGTTGACGCTGACAGCGCCGGCGGCGGCAAAGTCGCCCTGCTCGGCGCTGAACGGTCCCTTGGCGTATTCCAGGTAGGAGGCCAGTTCTGGAATCAGGAAATTCACATCGGTCCAGCCCTGGCCATGGGCGTGGGTGCGCTGGTTGACCAGCATGCCGTCGATGCTGGTGCGCAGGTCGGTGCCGTGATCGAGGTTGAGTCCCCGCAGATAAAACTGGTTGGCCTTGCCCTCGCCGCTGTGCTGGCTGACGATCAGGCCGGGCGTCACTTCCAGCAGTTCGCCGGGCCGGTAGACGGTGCGGGCGGCCAGCTGCTTCTGGGTGACGATGCCAGCGCTGGCAGTATCGGCCACGCCCAGCTGGGTGGGGCGCGAACCCTCGACGACCACCCGCGCCAGGCTGGCGCCCTCGTCCTCGGGCGCAGCACGAGCAAAAGCGGGCGCGAAGGCGGGAACCGCGAGCAGGCTGGCGATGAGGAAGGCAAGCTGGCCTGGCTGCGGTACGGATTTCATGCGCCCCTCGTATGAACAATAGTGGAATGATCTTACGCTTATACGTACACGCTCCGGGCCGGATTCAAAAATGTGCAAATTCGTTCAAACGCCAGGCCGGCGCCGCCGGTTGCGCCGGGTCTGCGTGCTATACTTCCCGCCATGAAAACCCTGCACACAACAGCATATTGGTGGCGCGCCTGATCCTGGCGGCCCGTTTTCACACGCACGATTAATCATGTGATGCCGCCGGAATGGGCGGCATTGTCGTTTCTGGCGACCTGCAGCCCCCGGCGGGTCCCTACTCTGGAGTTCCGATGTCCGACACAGCCAAGCAAGCCATCATCCTCACGGGCGACCGTACCACCGGGCCGCTGCACCTGGGCCACTATCTTGGTTCCCTGCGCACCCGCGTCGACCTGCAGCACACCCACAAGCAGTACCTGCTGCTGGCCGATGCCCAGGCCATGACGGACAACGTCGGCAAGCACCAGAAGGTGACGGACAACGTCATCGAAGTGGCGCTGGACTACCTCGCCGCCGGCATCGATCCGGAAAAATCGACCATCTTCATCCAGTCGCAAGTTATCGAACTGGCCGAGCTGACCCAGTACCTGATGAACCTCGTCACCGTGGCGCGGCTCGAGCGCAACCCCACCATCAAGCAGGAGATCGTGCTGCGCGGTTTTGAACGCGACATCCCCGCGGGCTTTCTGGTCTACCCGGTCAGCCAGGCGGCCGACATCACCGCCTTCAAGGCGACCCTGGTGCCGGTGGGCGACGACCAGTTGCCGATGATCGAGCAGACCAATGAGCTGGTGCGCAAATTTAACGCCACTGTCGAACGCGAAGTGCTGGTGGAAGCGAAGGCTGTGCTGTCAAGCGTGACGCGCCTGCCCGGCACCGACGGCAAGGCCAAGATGAGCAAATCACTGGGCAACTCGATTGCGCTGGGCGCCTCCGCCGACGAGATCAGCAAGGCCGTCAAGATGATGTACACGGACCCGAACCACCTGCGCGTGGACGATCCGGGCCAGGTCGAGGGCAACGTGGTGTTTTCCTTCCTCGACGCGTTCGACCCCGATACGGCCAGGATCGATGAACTGAAGGCCCACTACCGGCGCGGCGGTTTGGGTGACAGCGTGCTGAAGAAAATGCTCAACGAGCGCCTGCAGGAAGTGATCGCACCGATCCGCGCCGAGCGCGAACGGCTGGCGAAGGACCGGGGCGAAATGCTCAACGTCCTGCGCCGCGGCACCGAGCGCGCCCGCGAGACCGCGGCGCAAACCCTGTCGGAAGTGAAGGCGGCGCTGGGCCTGAACTATTTCGATTGACCCTCGCGCAGCAGGTCGCTGACCCGGGCCGCCATGGTCCCGGCCAGCACCTGCTCGCCGACAAACACTTCCACCGCCTGCTCGCGGCGCAACAGCGCCGCCTCGCTTTCGCTGTGCGAGCGCAGCACCGTGCGGATGCCGGGATTGAGTGCCCGCGCCGTCTCCAGCATGGCGCGCACCCGCGCCGTGTCGGGCGTGGCCACCACCAGCAAGCCTGCGCGCGTGATATGGGCCTGGATCAGCACCGCCGCTTCGCCCGCATCGCCCGCCACCGCGGGCACGCCTTCGAGCCGCAAGGCTTCCACCATCTCGCGGTTCTGCTCCACCACCACGAAATGCAGGCCTTGCGCGGCGAGTTCCGCGGCGATGCGCTTGCCTACCCGCCCGTAACCAACCAGCACCACCTGCCCGGCCAGTTTGGTGTGCGGCGTCGCCATCGGCAGTTCGGCCAGCGGATCGCCCGTTCTCTCCATGCGCCGCGCCAGTTCGGACTTTGAACGGATCCAGTTCTGCAAGGGCCCCACGGCCGCAAACAGCAGGGGATTGATGGCGATCGAGATGATGGCGCCGGCCAGGATCAGGCTCTGGCCCTCGGCCGGCAGCAGTTTCAATTGCATGCCGACGCCGGCCAGGATAAAAGAGAATTCGCCGATCTGGGCCAGGCTGGCCGAGACGGTCAGCGCGGTGTTGAGGGGATAGCGCAGCAGCAGCACCAGCAGGCCCGCGGCGAGCGACTTGCCGAACACGATCACGGCAATTACGGCCAGCACCTGCAAGGGCATCTGCACCAGCACGCGGGGATCGAACAGCATGCCCACCGAGACAAAGAACAGCACGGAGAAGGCGTCGCGCAGGGGCAGCGACTCTTCGGCGGCGCGGTGGCTCAATTCGGACTCGCGCAGCACCATGCCGGCGAAGAAGGCGCCCAGCGCGAACGAGACGCCGAACACGATCGAGGCGCCGTAAGCGATGCCGACGGCGGCGGCGATCACGCACAGGGTGAACATCTCGCGCGAACCGGTCTTGGCCACGCGCCACAGCAGCCAGGGGAACAGCTTGCGCCCCACGATCAGCATGAAGGCGACAAAGGCGGCCACCTGGCCGAGCGTGATGCCGATAGTTTGCCACAGCGGCATGGCGGGGTCACCTCCCTCCCCTCCCAGCACCCCGGCCAGGGCCGGCAGCAGCACCAGCATCAGCACCGTGACGAGATCCTCCACCACCAGCCAGCCGACGGCAATGCGCCCGTTGAAGGAATCGAGCAGGCCCTGGTCTTCCAGCGCGCGAAGCAGCACCACCGTGCTGGCCACCGACAGGGCCAGGCCAAACACCAGTCCCGCGCCGAGACTCCAGCCCCACCAGTGCGCCAGCGCCGCGCCCATGGCGGTGGCGACCACGATCTGCAGCACCGCCCCCGGCAGCGCCACCTTTCTCACCTCCATCAGGTCGCCGATGGAAAAGTGCAGGCCGACGCCAAACATCAAGAGCATCACCCCGATTTCCGAGAGCTGCCCGGCCAGGGCCACGTCGGCCACAAAGCCCGGCGTGGCAGGGCCAATCAGCACCCCCGCGGCCAGGTAGCCGACCAGGGCGGGCAGCCGCAGGCGCAGCGCCAGCATGCCGAACAGCAGGCCGAAACCGAGGGCGGCGGCGATGGTGGTGATGAGGGAGACGTTGTGGTGCATGGGTGATAAGCTTTCTTGCTTGCCGGATAAGTCCGCGGGTCTTAGTGATCAGTCAAGTCCATCATAACGTACTGACGATGGCAAACACTTGCTTGACAAGCCGCGCGCGCTTGCCGTACATTCTTCGTATGTCCTCGACTTCGCACCTGTCGCTTTCCCTACCGCTTGCTCGCCTGCTATGGCTGGCAACGCTACCTGCCGCCCTCGCGTAATCCACGTGCAGTGCGCCGCCTGGCTACCCGCCGGGCCGGTATCGAAGCTCCTCCCGGAGCACCCAGGAAAAGACCAGACCATGTGCAAGTTCCCCACCCCTGACGTATCCGCAGCATCCTCCCGGCCCATCATGGCTCGTGGTGTTGCTGCGCCGGCTCGCCTGCTACTGCTACCGATCGGTTGCCTGGCCTAGCGTTCCGTGGCCGCCCGGCAGCCTTCCCGCCACAGCCGCAAGCCCTTTCACCACCCGCCGAATTTCAGGAGCAGCACCATGATGATGCAAAACCCCGCCGCCAAATACCGCCCCTTCCCCGCCATCGACCTGGCCGACCGTACCTGGCCCGGCAAAACCATCACGGCGCCGCCGATCTGGATGAGCACCGATTTGCGCGATGGAAATCAGGCCCTGATCGAACCGATGAGCCCCGAAAAGAAACTGCGGTTTTTCCAGATGCTGGTCCAGATCGGCCTGAAGGAAATTGAAGTGGGTTTTCCTTCGGCCTCCCAGACCGACTTCGATTTCGTGCGCATGCTCATCGACGACAAGCACATTCCCGACGACGTCACCATCATCGTGCTGACCCAGTCGCGCGATGAACTGATCCGCCGCACGGTCGATTCGGCGGTGGGCGCAAAACGCGCCATCGTTCACCTGTATAACTCGGTGGCCCCGGTGTTTCGCAAGGTGGTGTTCAACATGAGCCGCGAAGAGATCACCAATATCGCCGTTACCGGCACCCGCCTGGTCAAAGAACTGGTGGCGCAGCATCCGCAAACGCAGTGGGGCTTTGAATATTCGCCCGAATCGTTTTCCACCACCGAACTGGATTTTTCGCGCGATATCTGCAATGCCGTGTCCGAGGTCTGGCAACCAACGGTCGACAACAAGATGATTTTCAATTTGCCCTCGACGGTGGAATGCAGCACGCCGAACGTGTATGCGGACCAGATCGAGTGGATGTCGCGCAATTTGAACCAGCGCGACGCCATCGTCATCAGCGTGCATCCCCATAATGACCGCGGCACCGCGATTGCCTCGGCCGAACTGGCCGTGATGGCGGGAGCCGACCGGGTTGAAGGCTGCCTGTTCGGCAATGGCGAGCGCACCGGCAATGTCGATCTCGTCACCCTGGCGATGAATCTGTACACCCAGGGCGTACATCCGGGCCTGGATTTCTCCGATATCGACGCGGTGCGCCAGGTGGTCGAGGAATGCAATCAATTACCCGTCCATCCGCGCCATCCGTATGCGGGCGACCTGGTTTTTACGGCGTTTTCGGGTTCGCACCAGGATGCGATCAAAAAAGGCTTTGCGCAGCAAAAACCCGATGCGATCTGGGAAGTGCCGTATCTGCCGATCGATCCGGCCGACCTGGGACGCAGTTACGACGCCGTCATCCGCGTCAATTCCCAGTCCGGCAAAGGCGGCATGGCATATTTGCTGGAACAGGAATTCGGCCTGCAATTGCCGCGCCGCCTGCAGATCGAGTTTTCCCGCGCCGTGCAGAAAGTGGCCGATGCCAGCGGACGCGAAGTGGCCGCCGCCGATATCCACGCCATTTTTGAACGCGAATACTTCGAGCAGACGACGCCATTTGCCTACGGCGCCCACAAAATGGCGGAGGACTCCAGCGCCAGCGAACCAGTGCAGATTGAGGTGGCGCTCACGGAAAACGGCGCCGCCATTACCCGCAAAGGCGGCGGGAACGGCCCGATCGACGCCTTTGTCGATGCGCTCGGCCTCGATATCAAGCTGATGGATTACCACGAGCACTCGATCGGCTCCGGCGCCAACGCCCGCGCCGCCTGCTACGTCGAACTGCGCCTGGCCAACGGCCCCACCCTGTTCGGTGCCGGCATCGACAGCAACATCGTCACCGCCTCGTTCAAGGCGGTGCTGTCGGCGGTGAACCGGCAGCTTGCCCTTGGTGATAACCGCCAAGTGGCTTGAAGCATCGGGGACTGGCCTTGCAGGCCTGTCCCCATTTTCAGATCAGAAGCACAGTCAAAATGGGGACAGGCCCGCAGGGCCAGTCCCCGATGCTGCATATGGCAACTTCGTCTACAATCGAAGCCCCATACCCGCAGGGCAGCACATGCAACCGATCATCTCAGTAAAACAACTCTCCAAGGTCTATGAATCCGGCCACCAGGCCTTGAAATCCGTCGACCTGGACATCCGCAAAGGCGAAATCTTCGCCCTGCTCGGCCCCAATGGCGCCGGCAAGACCACCCTGATCAATACCATTTGCGGCATCATCAATCCCAGCAGCGGCACCGTGCTGGCCGATGGCCATGATATCGTCACCGATTACCGCGCGGCACGGACCAAGATTGGCCTGGTGCCGCAGGAACTGGCCACCGATGCCTTTGAATCCGTGCGCGCCACGGTGGCCCTGAGCCGCGGGATTTTCGGCAAGCCGCCCAATCCCGCCCATATTGAAAAGCTGCTGCGCCAGTTGTCGCTGTGGGACAAGCGCGATGCACGCATCATGACCTTATCGGGCGGGATGAAGCGGCGGGTTATGATCGCCAAGGCGCTGTCACACGAACCGCAGATCCTGTTTCTCGATGAACCGACGGCCGGCGTGGACGTGGTGCTGCGGCGCGATATGTGGGACATGGTGCGGGGCTTGCGCGAACAGGGCGTCACCATCATTCTCACCACCCATTACATTGAGGAAGCCGAGGAAATGGCGGACCGCATCGGCGTCATTCGCAAGGGTGAAATCATCCTGGTGGAAGACAAGCGCGCCCTGATGCAAAAGCTGGGCAAGAAGCAGCTGACACTGCACCTGCAAAAACCGCTGGCGGCGATTCCGGCGGCGCTGGTCAGCGATGCACTGGCCCTATCCAGCGATGGCAATGAACTGGTTTACACCTTCGATGCGGCAGGCGAAGACACCGGCATCACCGATCTGTTTCGCCGCCTGGGCGAGCACCAGATCGACTTCAAGGACCTGCAATCGAAGCAAAGCTCGCTCGAAGAAATTTTCGTCAACCTGGTGGAGCAGCACGCATGAATATCTACGCCATCCGCGCCCTGTACCAGTTTGAGATGAACCGCATGTGGCGCACGCTCATGCAATCGATCGCCTCTCCCGTCATTTCCACGTCCCTCTATTTCGTCGTGTTCGGCGCCGCCATTGGTTCGCGCATGGTGCAGGTCGACGGGGTGCGCTACGGCGCCTTTATCGTGCCGGGCCTGATCATGATGTCCCTGATGACGCAAAGCGTGGCCAATGCCTCGTTCGGGATATACATGCCGAAGTTTTCCGGGACGATTTACGAGATCCTGTCGGCGCCCGTGTCGGCGCTGGAGATCGTGCTGGGCTATGTGGGAGCGGCGGCCAGCAAGTCCGTCATTCTCGGCGTGCTGATCTTGATTACGGCGCGGTGTTTCGTGGCCTTCGAGATTGCCCATCCGTTCTGGATGCTGCTGTTCATGGTGCTGACCGCAATTGCGTTCTCCATGCTCGGTTTTATTATCGGGATCTGGGCCGACGGTTTTGAGAAGGTGCAGATCGTGCCGATGCTGGTCATTACGCCGCTGTCGTTTTTGGGCGGAAGTTTTTATTCGCTGTCGATGCTGCCGCCGATGTGGCAGAAGGTGGCGCTGTTTAATCCCGTGGTGTATCTCATCAGCGGGTTTCGCTGGAGTTTTTACGGGGTGGCCGATGTGAGTATTGCGGTCAGCGTGGGGATGGGGGTGGCGTTGCTGGTGGTTTGTATGGCGGCGATCTGGTGGATTTTCAGGACGGGGTATAAGTTGCGGGCTTGATTTTAGAATGGGGACAGGCGCTTCGCGCTCGCTTCAGGTCCCCCGGACCTGAAGCCCCGCAGGGCCAGTCCCCCCTGCTGTTCAGGCTGCGGGGATTTCTTCTGCCGGAGCTTCGAAATCTTCGAGCACCCAGTCGGCCATCGACATGAGGTCTTCCGTGACCACCGTGGGCGTGGCTCCCAGCACATCGAAGGGGCCGAGGGCGCGGTTGACCCAGCAGGTGGCGAAGCCGAACAGGCTGGCGGCGCTGGCGTCCCAGCCGTTGCCGGAGACGAAGAGCAACTGGTCGCGTGGCAGGCCCATGCGGCGTTCGCACAGTTCGTAGACCTTGGCCTGGGGCTTGAACACCTGCACGTCTTCGGCGCTGATCAGTTCGTCAAAAGCCCAGCCCATGCCGGAATTGTTGACCACCTGGGCAATGGATTTGTGCGAGCCGTTCGAGATGATCGCCAGGGGAATGCCGGCGTCCTTGAGGCGGTGCAGCGCGGCCTCCGTGTCCGGATGGGGCAGCAGGCGCAGGTAATGGTCGGCCAGCACGATGGCCATGTCTTCTTCCAGCGGCAGGCCCAGCGCGGCGCAGGCAAAGCCCAGTGCGTCGCCGGTCAGTACTTCAAAATTGCAATACTTGTCCATCAGGCTGCGCAGCCAGGTGTACTCGAGCTGTTTCTGGCGCCACAGGGTCGACAGGGCCATGCCCTTGCCGGGAAAGGCCTGCTCGCACACGGCGGCCACCGAGTGGACATCGTAAAGGGTGCCGTAGAGGTCGAAAACAATGCCGCGATAAGGTTTCATGGAAGGACGTGCAGTTCAGAAGATGGTGACTTTACCATTTTAAGGCTTGCCCCAGCGCACTGTTAGTCGTTTTGCGGCATGGCTGAGCTTGCTGCAGACGAAAAAAAAGCTCGCCGAAGCGAGCTCTATTCCAATGTAGTACCAATGCTTCAATCGTCTCTCAGTCGCCAAGGCTATCTGCCAAGTGCTTTTGATATGTAAATCGACTAACGTATCCGGAATCACAAACCTGGCCTGCCGCAACTTTATGGAACGCTGCGTTACATGCGCGCGCCCCAAGGCGTGGCGCCCGGGTTGGGTGAAAGAGCGCAAACTCCCTCACCACAGAACGCAGTATAGCATCCTTTTGTGCGATGCAGCAAATTCTTTTTGACGCGGCAAAACTGCCTCACTTGCGTGGCGCAGCAGCCAGGGGCGCCGGCTCGCTCGCCTTGCCGTCGCGCCCCACCTGCTCGTACTCGGCAATCACCTGGGCGCCCAGCAACAGCAAGGTCGCGCCGATTTCCAGGCTGAACATCACAACGATTGCCGTCGTCATGGAGCCGTACACCACGTTGACCTGCGACAGGGTGGTGAAATACCAGACCAGCACATGGCGGGCGATTTCCCACAGCAGGGCCGCGGTGACGCCGCCGATCAGGGCGTGCACGGGCGAGAGGCGCCCTACCGGCATGACCAGGTAGATCGAGGACAGCACCAGGATCTCACCGGTCAGGCCCAGCAGGTACAGCAGCATGCCGGAAAAACCCTTGAGCGAAAAGTCCGCCCCGAACAGGCGCACGCTTTCGGTGCCGATGACCTGCAGGGAGCCCGCCACCAGGGTCACCAGCATCACCCCCGCGCCCAGCGCCAGGATATAGCAGTACGGCAGGATCGCCGAGACCAGAAAATGGCGGCGCTTGACGTCGGCCCGGTGCACGAAGATCACGCTCATGGCCTTTTCCAGCACCGTAAAGGCGAGCGAGCTGAAAAACACCATGGTGGCGCCCAGCACCCAGGTGATCAGGTCGCGGTGATCGAGAAAATGTTTGACCTCCGCCGTGATGGAGCGGCTCTGGCTGGGCACCAGCCATTCCAGGTAGCGCATCAGGGTCGAGAGCAGCACGTCCTGGTCGATGAAGTGGGACAGCACCACCACCACCAGCATCAGGAAAGGCACGATCGAGAGCAGCGCGTAATAGGCCACGGCGCCGGCCAGCAGCAGGCCCTGGTTGGCGCGGAAGGCTTTTAGTACCTGCCAGACGAAGTCGAGCGGGTGGGCGAGGATGTAGGCGTTGGCGCGGCGGTTGAGGATGCGCACGCGGCGCGGATTGATCGACTTCACGCGGGCTTGGAGCTTGATGCGGATGCGGATGCGGCCAGGCGCAAGCCGCTCATCTGCCAGCGCGCCCCGGCCGGGAAGAAGTTGCGGTAGCTGGCGCGCGCATGGCCGGCGGGTGTGGCCGTGGACGAGCCGCGTAGCACATACTGATTGAGCATGAATTTACCGTTATATTCACCGAGCGCGCCGCTGGCGGGCTGGTAGCCGGGATACGGTGCGTAGCTGCTGCTGGTCCATTGCCAGCAGTGGCCCATCATCTGGCGCATTTGCGCTTCTTCACGAGCCGCCGCATGTTCCCACTCCGCTTCGGTGGGCAGGCGCATGCCGCGCCAGTTGGCGTAGGCGTCGGCTTCGTACAATGAAATGCTGGTGACGGGTTTATGCGGGTCCAGCGCGTGCTGGCCGTGCAGGGTAAATTCTTCCCACTGCTGCCCTTCCCCGTCCTCTTCCCGTCGCCAGTACAGAGGGTGCTCAAGCGCCTGCGCCGTCACGACATCCCAGCCTTCGGAGAGCCACAGCGAAGGATCGCGGTAGCCGCCGGCGGCGATGAACTCGGCGAATTCGCCGTTGGTGACGAGGCGGTCGGCCAATTGAAACGGCTCGAGAAACTGGCGGTGGCGCGGCAACTCGTTATCGAAGCAAAAACCGCCCCCATCAAAGCCGATCTCCACCACGCCGCCCTCAAAGGAGAGCATCTGCAGCGGCGACGCCGCCATCGGGACAGGTGCGTCGCTGCGGTAGGCCGGGTTCATCGCATTGTGCGACAGCAGGTGCTGCACATCGGTGAGCAGCAGTTCCTGGTGCTGCTGTTCGTGCTGCAGTCCCAGTTCAATCAGGCCCGCCAGATCGCCGTTGTCGGCCTGGGTTTGCAGCAAGCGGGCGATGCGCGCGTCGACATCGGCCCGCCAGGCCAGCACTTCCGCCATCGACGGGCGCGTGAGCAAGCCCCGCTGCGCGCGCGGATGGCGCGCGCCGATGCCGTTGTAGTACGAGTTGAACAGAAAACGGAAGGAAGGGTGAAACGGCGCGAAGCCGGGCTCCATCGCTTCCAGAATAAAGGTCTCGAAAAACCAGGTGGTGTGGGCCAGATGCCATTTAACGGGACTGGCGTCGGGCATCGACTGGGCGCCGCAATCCTCCACCGACAGGGGCGCTGCCAGCGCCAGCGAATGGGTCCGCACGCTGGCGTAGCGCTGGCGGCAGGTGAAGTCGTCGTGGGCGGTCATGGCAGGTCTTTATGCAATGGCGCGCGCATGGATCACGGCAAACCAGCCCTGCGGGTCGGTCCACACATTCATCGCCTGGAAGCCCGACTGCTCGAGCAGCCCCACCGCGGTGCTGGTGCGGTATTTATAACTGTTCTCGGTGTGGATGGCCTCGCCCGCATCGAACAGGCGCTGGCCACCCTGCCAGCGCACCGTCAGTTCGTGGCGCGCTTCCAGGTGCATTTCGATGCGCGATTCGGCGGCGTTGTAGCGGCCCCGGTGGCGCCACTGGCGCACGTCGAAATCGGCGCCGGCCAGGTGGTTCAGGTGGCGCAGCAGATTGAGGTTGAAGGCCGCGGTCACGCCGAGCGGATCGTCATACGCCGCGTCGAGCACGTCGCTGTCCTTGACCAGGTCGATGCCGATCAGGAGCGCGCCATCGAGCTCGCACTGGGCGCGCACGCGGCTGAGGAAAACGCGCGCCTGGTCCGGGGTGAAATTGCCGATCGAGGAGCCGGGATAAAAGAACAGGCGTTTTTCGGCGCGTACGGTGGGGGGCAGTTCGAGGCTGCCTGAAAAATCCAGCCCCAGCGCCGTCATCTCGATGCTGGTGAAGCGCTGCTGCAAGCGTTCGAGCGACTCGCGCAGGAAGTCCGCCGAAATGTCGATGGCCACGTACTGGGCCGGGTGAATCAGGGGGAACAGGCGGGCCGCCTTGGCGCAATTGCCGGCGCCAAGATCGATCAGCGTGGTGTCATGGCCGATGGCGTGGGCCATGTCGGCGCCGTGCTCGCTGAAGATGGCGGCCTCGGTGCGGGTCGGATAGTACTCGGGCAGTTCGCAGATGGCCTCGAACAGGCGCGAGCCGAGACCGTCGTACAGAAATTTGGGCGAGACGGCCGCATGCGGCGCGGACAGGCCGGCAGCGATTTCAGCGACCACTTCCGCGCTGCCGTGGGCCCGGTTCGGACTTGCAGCACTGTGCCGGTCGGTGCGATCAAAGTGATCGGCGTGAACAAAGTTATCGCTGCGATCATGGCGGGTCAAAGTCGGGACAGGCTGGGATAATGTCTGCATGGTGTCGGATTGTCGGTGATCGCGTCGTCTTGTAGGGAGGCTGCTTCGTGGCACTGGCAGGAAAAATCACACGGGCAAGCTTTACAACAGGCCTGACGGGATCGCCGCACCGCGCGTGCGTGCAAAACTGACTGGCAGGAAAGTGACTGCTTTGTTTTTGTTATGATAGCTGAATAATTATGTTTGAACGCGCACGCGCTTGTGTGCGCCGCCCACCTCCTCACTTCGCCAGAAAGGCCCTATGCGCCCCTTTTCGTTCATCGACAGCCTCAAATCCCTGATCGGCGCCAGCGCCATCGTCGCTGGCAGTACGATCTTTGCGGTTGGCCCGGCGGCCGCCCAGAACACGCCTGGCGTGCTGCGCGTGTCGGCCATTCCTGACGAAAACCCGACCGAGTTGCAGCGCAAGTTCAAGCCGCTGGGCGACTATCTGGCCAAGGCCACTGGTCTGAAAGTGGAATTTACCCCGGTGACCGATTACGCCGCGTCGGTGGAAGGCCTGATCACCAAGAAGCTCGACATGGTCTGGTTTGGCGGCTTTACCTTCGTGCAGGCCAATGTGCGCAGCAAGGGCCAGATCACGCCGCTGGTGCAGCGCGCCGAAGATGAAAAATTCCGCTCCGTGTTCGTCACCACCAACAAGGACATCAACAAGCTCGATGACCTGAAGGGCAAGACGCTCTCCTTCGGCGCCGAGTCGTCCACCTCCGGTCACCTGATGCCGCGCTACTACCTGCTGGCCGCGAAAATCAATCCGGACACGGACCTGAAACGCATCGCCTTCTCGGGCGCGCATGACGCCACCGTCGCCGCTGTCGGCGGCGGCAAGGTCGATGCCGGCGCCCTCAATATCTCGGTGTGGGAAAAGCTGGTGGCCGAGAAGAAGGTCGACCCGGCCGTGGTGCGCGTGTTCTACACCACCCCCGGCTACTACGATTACAACTGGAGCGTGCGCTCGGACATGAACCCGGCGCTGAAGAAAAAAATCAGCGACGCCTTCCTGGCGCTCGACAAGTCCACCCCTGAAGGCAAGGAAATCCTGGACCTGCAGCGCGCCAGCAAATTTATTCCCACAAGAGCCGAGAACTACGGGGACATTGAAAAAGCTGCCCACAACGCGGGCCTGCTGAAATAAGGAAGTACTGCTGCAATGACTTACAGGCTTGACCAGCTGAGCGTGCGCCATCCCGGCGCCGCGCCCGGCGCCGCCCCCGCACTGGACGCGATCGACCTGCTCGTCGCCCAGGGCGAGCAATTGGCCGTGATCGGTCCCTCCGGCGCCGGCAAAACAAGTTTGCTGGCGACCCTGTCGTGCACCCGCGCGCCCGACGCAGGCAGCCTGCAGGTGTTTGGGGAAGACCCCTGGAAGCTCACTGAAGGCGCACGCCACCGCCTGCGCGCGCGCCAGTGCCTGGCGCCCCAGACCCCGCCGCTGCCGCCGCGCCAGCGCGTTGTCACCGCCGTGCTGGCGGCTCGGCTGCCTCAGTGGAGCTTGTGGCAGTCGCTCGCATCTCTCGTCAAGCCTGCCGATCCGCAGGCCGCCTTCGAGGCCCTGCAGCGTTTTGGCCTGGGCGACAAATTGTATGCGCGCGTCGACAGGTTGTCGGGCGGCGAGCGGCAGCGCTGCGGCCTGGCGCGCCTGCTGCTGTCGAACGCCGAAGTGTTCCTGGTCGACGAACCGTTGTCCGCGCTCGATCCCACCCTGTCGCAACTGACCCTGGCCACCTTGCAGCAGGAGGCTGCCAGCCGCAAAGCGACCCTGGTGTGCAGCCTGCACCAGGTGGAGATCGCGCGCGCCAACTTCCCCCGCATCGTCGGCCTGCGCGCCGGGAAGATCGTGTTCGACCTGCCGCGTGAAGCCGTCACCGATGCGATGATCGCGGCCCTGTACCAGAACGAAGCGGTCGACACGCCTCTGCCGGCGCCGCACGAAACCCCGGCCCGGCTGGCCGTGGGCGCCTGCTTCTGATTGACGCCGTGAGCTCCGCCACAGTATTCGCGCCGCCAGCAGGCCGCGCACCACCTGATCCGGCCTGGCGCCGCCGCATCAACGCGGCCGTCGTTTTTATCGTGCTGCTCTGGCCCATGCTGGTGTTCTCGGAATTCAAACCGTGGATCCTGTTCGACAGCCAGAGCATGGCCGCCAGCGGGCGCTTCCTGGGCGCTTTTTTTCACCCCGTCGTCAATACTGAATTTCTCACGCTGGTGCTGGTGAATACCTGGCAGACGGTGGCGATTGCCACCGCGGGCCTGGCGCTGGCCATGCTGGGCGCGGTGCCCGCCACCCTCATCATCACCGAACGTCTGTCGATTTCCCGGCTGGGACGGGGCCGCATGCGGCCTGCCGCCGCCCTGCTGCGCCACAGCGTGCGCAGCGTGCTGGTGCTGCTGCGCAGCGTGCCCGAACTGGTGTGGGCGCTGCTGTTCGTGCGCGTGATCGGCCTGGGTCCGACCGCCGGCGTGCTGGCCATTGCCCTCACTTACAGCGGCATGCTGGGCAAGGTCTATGCCGAGATCCTCGAATCGTCCGACGCCCACGGCACCGATACCCTGCTGGCCAACGGCGGCGGGCGGCTCGCCTCCTTCCTGTACGGCGCCCTGCCCGAATCGGCCGCCGAACTGGTCTCCTACACCGTCTACCGCTGGGAGTGCGCCATCCGCGGTTCGGCCGTGATGGGCTTTGTCGGCGCGGGCGGACTGGGACAGCGCATGGATGAATCGACGCGCAATATGGTGGGCGGGGAAGTGGCGACGATGCTGATCGTGTTTGTGCTGCTGGTGGGCCTGGCCGACCTGGTGTCGAAACTGCTGCGCAGGAGGCTGGGCTGATGGACGCGCCGTTGTCTCCATCTCTGCCTCCACCGCCGCCCCGCCAGCTATCCACCTGGCTGCTGCTGGCCTGTTTGATCGCCCTGGTCGCGGCCAGCTTTGCCTCGCTGCCGCTCAAGTTCGGCGACCTGTTCACGGCCGAAGCCTGGACCACCACCGCCGAATTCCTGGACGGCTTCGCGCCGCCCGAAGCCGCCCCCCCCTTCCTGGTCAAGACTGGCTACGCGGCGCTGGAAACCATGTCGATGTCGGCGCTGGGCACCCTGCTGGCCGTGGTGGCGGGCCTGGCCTTTGCGCTGCCGGCGGCGGGCCGCTTTGGCGCCGCGCCGCGCGCGCTGGTGCGTGTCCTGCTCAATATCCTGCGCGCCGTGCCGGAACTGGTGTGGGCCTCGCTGATGCTGGTGGCGGCCGGCCTGGGACCGTTTGGCGGCACCCTGGCGCTGGCGTTTCATACCAGCGGCGTGCTGGGACGCCTGTTTGCGGACGCGCTGGAAAACGCCGATCCCCTGCCTCAGCAAACCCTGCTGACGAATGGCGCCACGCCGCTGGCGGCCTTCTGGTACGCCACGTTCCAGCAAACCCTGCCCCAGATGCTGTCCTACACCCTCTACCGCTGGGAGAACAACATCCGCGCCGCGGCCGTGCTGGGCGTGGTCGGCGCGGGAGGCCTGGGCCAGATGCTCAAGTACCACCTGTCGCTGTTCCAGATGCAGGACGCCGCCACCGTGATCATCGCCATGCTGGCGCTGGTGGCGCTGGTCGACGCCATCAGTTTCCTGCTACGGCGCACGCTCACCCGCTAAGGATTCAGGCGCGGGTGCTATGCTGCCCGCTTTGACTGCGTCTTTCCCATGCTCGAACTTCGCCAACTGCGCAAATCCTACAACGGCCGCCCCGTCCTGCGCGGCCTGTCGCACCTGTTTGCGCCGGGCGAGTTTGTCGCCATCATGGGCGAATCGGGGGTCGGCAAGTCGACCCTGCTGAACCTCATCGCCGGGCTCGATGCGCCCGACGAGGGCGACGTCATCGTCGACGGCCAGGTGATGGCGGCGCTCGACGACGACGCCGCCACGCGCCTGCGCCGGGCCCGCATGGGCTTCATTTTCCAGGCCTTCCACGTGCTGCCGCACCTGAGCCTGACGCAAAATGTCGCCCTGCCCCTGCTGCTCAACCGCGCCGGCCACGATCTCGCACGCGCCGGCGAGATGCTGGAAGCCGTCGGCCTGTCCGGGCGCGGCGACGATTTCCCCCGTCAGCTCTCGGGCGGTGAAATGCAGCGGGTGGCGATTGCCCGCGCCCTGGTCCACCGCCCCGCCCTGGTGCTGGCGGACGAACCTACCGGCAACCTCGATCCCGAGACCGCCGACACCATATTGACCTTGCTGCGCCGTGAAATCAAGGCCACCGGGGCCAGCGCCATCATGGTCACCCACTCCCACGCTGCCGCCGCGCAGGCCGATAAAATCCTCGTATTGTCACACTCCGGCTTAGAAATATTGCCAAATAACTAGTTCTTTGTGTGAATTTGTGATTATATTGTGTTGAAATACTGCCAAAACAGTACGAAACTAGTATTATCGCAACTACCCGGGGCGCATCAATTATCACGCAATGTAACGACGTCCCGCCAACACATCGAATCGAAGCCCAAGCTCGAGCAAAGTGAGGACACCATGAACGTACGGCAAAAAAAACAGGAACTGATCGAGGCGATGAACCGGGCGCGCGCGCTTGAACCGTCCAGCTTTGTGCCGAACCGGCTGCTCGATACCCTGATTGAGAAAATGCAGCTGAAAAACGACGCGGAACTGTGCCGCGTGCTGGAAGTGCAGCCGCCCATCGTCAGCAAGATCCGTCACCGCAAGCTGGCGGTGGGGGCGACGATTTTATTGCGGATGCACGAGAAGTCGGAGCTGAGTATCCGGGACCTTAAAGAATTGGCCAACGCTTCGATGCACTAAACGCTGCAAACAAAAGTACACCCCTACTTTTGTTTGGGAACAGGTGAAAATCACTGGCAGAGCCAGATGATTTTCACTGGACAAAAGCGACGAAAAAGCCTACCCCGATCAGACCTTCTTCGGCCGGCCAGTCTTCAACTGCGGCAAATCCCCCAGCACGCGCTGCAGGGTCGCCATGTCCATCTGGCTGATCAGGGCCACGCCAATCCGCAGCAATTCACTCTTCTTGATCTCAAAGCCCGCCTTCAGGCAGGCTTTTTTTACTTTGCCCAGCACTTCGTACTCGTGTGCCGGCATGGTGAAGCTGTCGCGCACCAGGGCCGACTTGGCGGCTTTTTCACGCACCTGCTCTTCGGCGGCGGGCGCCTTGACGACTTTTGGTTTCACTGGCTTGACGGCCTTGACCGCTTTGACGGGCGCTTTCGGCGCCGGTTTCGCTACCGGCCTGGCCGCCGCCTTGACCACTTTCGCGACCGGCTTGGCCGCCGTTTTAACAGCCGGCTTCACCGCAGGCTTGGCTGCCGGCCTGGCCGCGGCCGTGGCGCGCTTGCGAGGCGCGGCGGCGGCTTTGGCGGGCGCGGTTTTGGTGGCTGGGGTGGCGGTGGCTTTGGTCGCTGCTGGCTTGCGCATGGGTTCTCCGAAAAAATGGCGATAAACGAATTAAACAGTATAGATGATTCAATAAAAAACGACTGTAACGGTGTTCTGTATCACGTTACCTTGAGCACGAAATCGACATCGACCTCGTCCCACCACTCGCGTTCCTTCTCGATCCAGTAGGACACGGTGGGATGGTGCGCCACCCAGGCGCGGCGGATTTCAAGGTCGATGCGCTGCTTCATGCGCAGGCGCAGTTCGGAAAAATCAGCTTCGATGCGTGCGTGCATGAACAGAATGGCGAGGCGCAGGGCCAGCACGGCCTTGGCGAATTCAAGGTCCTGCAAGGCCTCGCCGATCTTGCGCAGATTGCCCTTCTGGGCGACGATCAGGCGCGCCATCGCCTTCTGCTCCCTGGCCGTGAACCCCGGCAGGTCGGCGTTTTCAATGATGTAGGCGGCGTGCTTGTGGTAGCCCGTGTGCGACACCAGCATGCCGATTTCATGCAGCTGGGCGCTCCAGGCGAGCAGCTTGGTGTAGGTTTCGCCGGCGGGTTTGAGCTGGGTGTAGAGGGCCAGCGCTTCGCTGGCAACCCGGCTGGCCCGCACCGCGTCGACCTGGAACTGGGCCGCCATCAGGCGCACCGATTCATCGCGGCGGTCGCGGTGCATCGCGCGCGCGTACAGGTCCCACATCACGCCCATGCGCAGCCCGGCTTCCACCGGCAGCAACTCGTCCACGGCCATTTCCGTCATCACCGCGATCAGGATCGCCAGCCCGCCGATGACGGTGCCGGCGCGGTCGGCCTTCAGGCCCGGCAGGTCGATGCGCGCCACTTCGCCCAGCGCAATAAATCGCTGCTTGAGCGCCTGCAGCGACGCCAGCGTCAGGCGGCCGTCGCCGATGCTGTTTCTGGCGATGACTTCGGCGAGCGAGCGGATGGTGCCCGAGGAGCCGTAGGCCTGGCGCCAGAACTGGCGGTGAAACGGCGGCGCGGCATCCTCGAACTGGCTGCGCGCCGACAGGATGGCGGCCTCGAAGGCGGCCGCTTCAATCCGCCCGCCGGGGAAAAACGACAGGCTCTGGCGCACCGTGCCGACGCTGAACGATTCGACCCGTTCGATATCGAGGCCGCGCCCCAGCATCACTTCGGTGGAGCCGCCGCCGATATCGACCACCAGGCGGCGCTCGCTGGGGGCGGCGAGCGCATTGGCCACGCCCATGTAGATCAGGCGCCCTTCTTCCTCGCCCGAGATGATTTCAATCGGGTGGCCGATGGCGGCTTCCGCGCGCGGCAGGAACTGCTCGGCGTTGCCGGCCTGGCGCAGGGCGGCCGTGCCGACCACCCGCACGGCATCGAGCGAATAGGTCGCCAGCACGGCGCGAAAGGCGGTCAGACAAGCCAGCGCCGCATGCTGGGCGGCGGGCGAGAGGTTGCCGGATTTGTCCAGACCCGCGCCCAGCCGGATCGGCTCGCGCAGGCTCTTGACGACGCGAATGGCGTCGCCATCGTGCTTGCCGACGTGGAGGCGAAAGCTGTTGGAGCCGAGATCGACCGCTGCATACATACCGGACTCTTTACCGTTAAACTGAAAACAGTATCACTGTAACCCAGTTACGTGACAGGCCGATGACGCAAGGCGACCAAGCTATACAGTATGCACGCTGGTCGCGCTCATGTTCTGCGTCTCGGGCGCGGCCACGACGCAGTTGCGCCCCGCTCCCTTGGCCGCCTGCAGGGCGTCGTCGGCGCGTTTGAAAAGGCTGGTCGTGCTGTCCTCCGCGCGCACGGTCGTCACGCCAAAGCTGGCGGTGAGCGCAATCATGGCGCGCGCGCTTTTCGACGGCGTGGCAGCCACCGCGGCGCGGATCCGTTCGGCCACCACCACGGCCGCGGCCAGCTCGGTGCGGGGCAGCAGCACGGCGAACTCCACGCCGACCAGGCGGCCCAGCTGGTCGCTGTCGCGCAGCTGGTGCTTGCAGACGTCGATGACGGCGCGCAGCGCAGTGTCGCCGGCGGCGTGGCCGTAGCTGTCGTTGACCCGTTTGAAATGGTCGATATCGAACAGCACCAGCGCGGTCGGCACGCCGGGCCGGCGCGCCAGCGCCAGCCAGGGCGCCAGGGCCATGAAAAAGCCGCGCCGGTTCGGCACGTCGGTGGCCATGTCGACCACTTCGAGGCGCTCGATATCCTGCTGCAGGCGCTCGCGTCCCAGCAGCATGAAGCCGAAGGCCCCCAGCAGCATCAGCACGTAGAACGCGGCCGACGAGAGCAGCTGCAGCACGCTGTTGCTGATCCATCCCCAGCCGCCGGGGGCGACCAGCACCAGGGCGCCGCGCGCAGCGAGCAGGAGGGCCAGCGCGCCAACGGCGACGGCGAGGAAGCGCTGCAGCATGCTGCCCGCTTTCCAGTCGGCCGCGAAGGCGGCGCAGACGGACAGGTAGGCGCCGCTCAATATCAGCGAGCCGGCCAGCTGGCGCAGCCCCGTTGGGTCAATTGCGTAGCAGGCCAGGAAGACGGCGATGGCCGCCGCCAGCGCCCACAGGGTCGGGCGGCGCCAGCGGGTGTGGCCCTGCTGCTCCCACAGCGCGCCCGCTTCCAGCGCCACGCCGGTGAACAGGACGGTGTAGCCCAGCACGATGGTGAGCGCATCGGGCACGATGGCGCCCAGGCGCAGGTAGAGCAGCAGCCAGGCTGCCGCCTGCAGCTGGCGCGCGGTGGTGAAGGTGCGCAGGGCCAGTGTGCGGGGACGGCCATGATCGAAGAAAAACAGGGCGGCGCACAAACTCAGGTTGCCCAGCGCCAGGGCCAGCAGCATGGTCGAGATGTCCATCGCCGCGCGGGTCAGATTTCGTGTTCGACGTTGCTGCTGCCGTCACCGATCTTGCTGGACCAGGCGGTGGTGAAGTAGGCTTTTTCCGTCTCGCTGGGCGCCACGCTCCAGAACACGATCAGGGTGCCCTTGTGGTCGTGCAGCTGGGTCACCTTCTCCGCCAGCTGCAGCGCGCCGTCCCGGTCCGCCAGCGCCGTGGCATAACCGTAGACCCGGTTGAGCCGTTCGAGGCGATCCGACTCGGTTTGACTGTTGGTAGCTGTAAGCGTTGGGTGATCGAGGAACATGGCTTCTCCATTGGCGAGACGGCAGCTTAGCAGGAAACCGCGGGCGGGAACAAGGCCGCGGGACCGCGCCGCGATTCGTTTTATACTGCTGCGATGGCCCCACTCCCTTTTGACGACAAGTCCGCGCCGCCGCCGCTGGTCACCACCTGCGGCGACGTGCGCACACTGGCGTTCCGGCCCGGCGAAGTGCAAAGCGAGATGCGCGTGTCTCAGCCGGACCGCCTGGTGCTGGCGTATGTACGGGCCATGATGATGTTCGTGCTGTTCGTGCCGCGGCCCCGTCATATCGTGATGGTGGGCCTGGGCGGCGGCTCGCTGGTCAAATTCTGCCACCGCCATCTGACGTGCGCGCGCATCACCGTCATCGAGGTGCGCGCCGACGTGATCGCCCTGCGCGAGCAGTTCCGCGTGCCGCCCGATGATGCGCGGCTGCGGGTGATCCATGCCGACGCCTGCGCGTGGATCGCCAGCGCCGAGGCCAGGGCCGACCCGGCCGATGTCGTGATCGTCGATGGTTTTGATGCAGCAGGGCTGCCGGCGGCGCTGGTGGGCGCGCGCTTTTATGCAGACTGCCGCCGCCTGCTGGCCGATGGCGGCGTGCTGGTGGCGAATATTTTCAGCTACGACACCCGCTACCGCGCCATGATGGGCCGGCTCGAACTGATCTTCGGCGGGCGCCTGGCCCGCCTGGCCGGGGTGGCAGGCAACAACCGCATCGTGTTCGCCGTGCGCTCCTCGCTGGCGGGCGGCGATCCGACGCGCCCGGGCCGGGCCCTGGCCGTGCAGCGCTACCTGGGGCGCCGCAATGGCCTGGGCGCCAACCTGCTCAACCGCCTGCTGGTGCATGCCGTACTGTGGTGGATGCGCGTGCGGCGTTGCGGCTGAGCCATACCGAAGTGATGGCTAGCAACAATTTAGTTTTCTAAAATACAATTTATTTGCTCAATTTATTCAGCATGTGACACACTAGCGGCTTGATCGTCGAAGGGGCCGCGCAGGTTCCTTGTTCTTGCAAGGATGAACGTGGATTTGCCGCGCCGCCGTACGCCCCCTCACCGCTTTTCGCCGCAGCGCCTGGCCGCATCGAGCGTGCTGACGCTGGCCGCCGGTGTGGCTGTCACCGCGATCCTGGCCGCCGGCGTGCTGCGCCTGGAGCAGGATAAACTTGCCCTGGCCTTCGAACAGCAGGCCGGCGTGCGGGTGGCCGCCATCGGCCGCGGCCTGGCGCAGGCGGCTGAGGTGGCGGCCGTCACCAATACCCTGTTCAAGACCATGGGCACGGTCAGCGAAGCCGAATTTCACAGCTTCACCGCGCCGCTGGCGGAACGCAACCGCTTCATCAAGGCTTTCACTTTTCACCGCCGCATTGCCGATGCCGATCGCGCCGCCTTCGAGGCCGGCCTGCAGCGCAATCATCCCGGCAGCATGGTGCACGAGATGCGGGACGGCAGAAGCCAGGCCGCCCTGCCCCATGCCAGCTACAACCCGGCCGCCTACGTCGAGCCTTACGCGGGAAACGAGTCGGCCTATGGCTTCGATGTCAACGGCAGCAAATCCTTCAACGGCGCGATCGAACGGGCGCTCGCCAGCGGCAAGCTGGCCGCCACCAGCCTGATCTACCTGTCGCAGGGCGCGCGCACGGAGCCGGGCTTCCTGCTGGTGATGCCGGTCTACCGCCTGGGCGCCCCGCTGAACGACGCGGCGCAGCGGCGCGCCGCCATGCTGGGCGACACGGCCGTGAGCATGCGCGCGGCCGACCTGGTGGAAGTGATCCTGGCCGGGCAGGCGGCCGACGAAAACCTGCAGGTCACGGTGGCGATCGGCGCTGGCGAAGGCCGGCTGCAGACGGTGTATCCGCGCGCGGCCGCGCTGGCCGTGACGCGCGCCCTCGAACGCAGCGGCGGCAAGGCCGGCGCCCTGGCTGACGGCGCCGATAACGACGCTGCCCGCGGCATCTTCGGCGCATCCCTGCGCCACGTCAGCGCAGTCGATGTGGGTGGCCAGCCGTGGCGCATCGAGGTGCGCGCGGCGCCCGGCCTGCAACTGGCTGACCATCTCGGTTCGCTGCTGGTGGCGACTGGCGGTGCGCTGTTGACCTTGATGCTGGCGGCGCTGGTGCAGTCGCTGGCGCAGCGCTCGCGCCGCATTGAAAAGCTGGTGCAGGAACGCACCTTCGACCTGAAGAAATCCAACCAGCGGCTGAGCGACGATGTCGCCGTGCGTCAGCGTACCGAGAAGGCCCTGCAGCAAAGCGAGCAGCGCTTCCGCCAGCTGGTGTCGATGTCCTCTGACTGGTACTGGGAGCAGGATGCGGCGGGGCGCTTCACCAACATCACGGGCGACTTCCGCGAAAAGGCCGGCCTGCCGGCCGAGCGCCTGCTGGGCCAGACCCACCAGCAGATCGCCAGCGATGGCCTCGACAGCGACATCGGCCGGGCCCACCTGGCGCAGGTGGCGGCGCGCCAGGGCTACACGGGATTTGAATACGCGGTGCGCGACGACGCGGGCGACGCGCGCTGGTTCAGCGTCAACGGCGAGCCCGTGTTCGACGAAGACGGCGCGTTCTCCGGCTACCGCGGCACCGGCACCGACATCACCTCGCGCAAACACGCCGAGCAAGCCATCCACCACGTCGCCCAGCACGACGTGCTCACGGGACTGCCGAACCGCAGCCTGCTGCAGGACCGTTTGCAGCAGGCAGTGGCCTATTCGGACCGCACCCGGCACCCGGTATGGGTGATGCTGATTGACCTGGACCGCTTCAAGTTCGTCAACGATTCGATGGGCCACAAGGCCGGCGACGTGCTGTTGATGACGGTGGCGGCGCGCCTGCGCAGCGCCTTGCGCGAAACCGACACGGTGGCGCGCCTGTCGGGCGATGAATTCGTCGTCATCCTCACCGAGCACGAGGACCAGCAACTGTCGGTGGACGTGGTGCAGCGCCTGATGGATTCGGTGGCGCAGCCGGTCATGCTGGGCATCACGGAATTCTTTGTGACCTGCTCAATCGGGGTCTCGGTCTATCCGCTCGACGGCGCGCCCGCCGATGGCCTGATCGAGACGGCCGATATCGCCATGTACCGCGCCAAGAAACTGGGGCGCAACAACTTCCAGTTTTATACGCCGTCCATGAACGACGAGGCGATGGAGCGGGTGCGGATTGAAAGCGCGCTGCGCAGCGCGCTGGAGCGGCGCGAATTCGTGCTGCACTACCAGCCCCAGGTCGATCTGAAAACCGGCGCCATCGTCGGCATGGAAGCGCTGATCCGCTGGCAGCATCCGGAGATGGGCATGGTCGCCCCGAGCCGCTTCATCGGCGTGGCCGAGGAGACGGGCCTGATCGTGCCGATCGGCGCCTGGGTGCTGCGCGCGGCCTGCGAGCAGGCGCGCGCCTGGCACGCGGCGGGACTGGGCAACCTGCGGGTGGCGGTGAACCTGTCGGCGCGCCAGTTCGGCGCCGAAGGCCTGGTGGACGACTTGAAAACGGTATTGCATGAGACCGGCCTGGCGCCGGCCTGCCTCGAGATCGAACTGACGGAAAGCCTGTTCATGAGCGACGTCGGGGTGGCGGTCGACCTGCTGCACGCCATGAAGGCGCTGGGCGTCAAATTGGCCATCGACGACTTCGGCACCGGCTATTCTTCGCTGTCCTACCTGTCGCGCTTCCCGATCGATGTGCTGAAAATCGACCGCTCCTTTGTCGCCGCCATCGCGCGCGATTCCAACGACGCCGCCATCGTCTCCTCGATTGTCGCGCTGGCCCATAACCTGAAGCTGTCGGTGATTGCGGAAGGGGTGGAAACGCTCGACCAGCTCGATTACCTGCGGCGCGAAGGCTGCGACCAGATGCAGGGCTATTATTTCAGCAAGCCCCTGCCGGCCGCGCAATTCGAGGCGCTGGTAAGGGCCAGGCGCGATGTGCCCGCAGACGATCTGGTCGGAACACTGGTCGCCTGAACGAACTTTCATGAAATATCTGTCATCTTGAATGACATATCGACATCATCCGTAGAAATTGGTTTATGATCTGAATCAACGCGAGACGCGCTCAGACGCGGCCGTGGCCATTTCGAAACTGCCCAAGAGAACCAACATGACTTTCATCACCGCAGAACAAGAGCGCAGTTCCGTCAAACAGGTGCGCAGCGACTTCCGCACCCGCGACGTGATCAACCAGGCAATTGCCTCGATCCCCACGGTCGGCCTGCAGCGCGCCGCCGAATTCCTCTCGGCCATGAACGTGCCGGCGGAACTGGCGATCCGCACCCTGGTGTATCCGAACAAGCGGCGCCAGTTGATGTAAATGGAATATGAAAATGGCGCCACCGGGCGCCATTTTTGTATTCCGGATGTGTCAATCGCCTGCTAGGCGCGCGACTCGATGTCGGCCAGCGATTCGCGGCCCTTGTCGGTCACCACGTAGCCGCCCTCTTCGCGCGGCGCGATGTGCGATTTCTTGCCCAAAAACGCCGCCACTTCAGGCGGCACGCTTGCTGCCGGATCGGCCGAGAGCGCGCGCAGTGCCAGCACGCAGCGGCGCAGGAACAGGGTTTCCTGGCCCTTGTCAGTCAGGCTGACCCGGCCATCTTTGCCATATTGCAGAAGTTTCAGGCCGGACAGGCGCTTGGCGTTGCGGCCGACGCAGGCATTGATTCGTTCAGGCACGGGCCCACGCTCGAGGTGGCCCAGGGCGTCGAGTTCGTCGGTGGTGAGTTTTTCGTTCTTCATTGCCGCTTTCTTGTTTGCATGGTCGGCGGCCATGGTACCCGCCGCGGGTCACAAGGGCAAGGCGGCGCGGGAAAGGGCAGCGAAAGCAGCGAACTTCGCGAACTTAGCGGAAGGCGGACAGCGCCAGCCAGATAATCGCGATGGTGAGCGACATTCCCAGGCCCAGGACGGCCTGCACTTTGCGGGAAGCCAGGGGAGAACCGCGGCCCAGCTGGATCTTGTTGTGCAGGGAATTGCCCATGACGCTCTCCATTGCTTGTTTGTAGAACCGACAAATCCATTATAGAACCGCCACAATTGTGCGCACGGATGGGCTCACAAAAATGTCCGTTATGTAGGCTTCACGCAACAACAGTTTCTTGGATGCATTGCTCGCCGTGCGCAACCGGCCGCAATAATTGCCAAAACATAAGAGACGCCAGCATGTCGCAGCCACCTGCTAGGATGGCATGACACTTTCCTGGAGTCCCGCCATGAGCACCCCCGCACCCCAAAAGAACATCAAAACCGCCCCGCCCCTGATGAATGAAGCGGACATCGGCAGCGGCGAAAAAACCCCGGCCCAGCACGAGACGGAGGAAATGATCCGCCAGATCCCGCCCCTGCCGTCCGACAAGGACAGGGAAAGCGGCAAGGACGACGGCGCGGATCAGCCGCCGATCACCTCACCGTCCTAAGCGCCCTCCCCCCTAACACCCCGGCCAGCCTCAGGCCTTGATGGGCGGCGCTGGCTGACGCGGTTCCTGTACGGGCGCGTTGGCTGGCGGCGGCACGTCGTCCGGATTGGGATTCGGGCCAGGCGGCGGCATATCGGGATCGGGCGTGGAGTGCAGGCGCGCATGCTCTGCGCTGGTGTGTGTGGGTGCCTGTTCCCCTGCCCGCGCGACGTTCTGTGCGGCCTCAATCATTTGCGTCGTCAACATTGTGTGGTCTCTTCAGCCCGTGCGGGCGAAATGCATCGTAGCAAAGCGCCGTCGGCGTTTGCTTGTTAAACATCAAACCGGTGAAGGCTGTTGCGTTTTTGGTTTGGCCGCTTACTGGCCTTGCATGCGCAGCAGATTGTCCACCTCGGTGCGGGCTGTTTCCATGCCCGCCAGACTGGCCACCTCGGCGCTGGCGTGGCCGCGGATGGTATCGCTGCGCTGGCGCGTCTCGCCCTTGCCGTCGAGCGGACTCAAGGTGTAATCGAAGTCCCACAGGTCCTCGTGGTCTTGTTTTGGCGTAACGACAATGCGGTAGCCGCGGTATTCGGTGCTGTTTTCTGGCGATGACATGAAAGCTCCCTGGTTTTTTGGCAGAGTAGCATGAAGGGGCCATGCTGCGCCGGCGCTGGCGTGCGCGCGCCTCGCGCCAGGCCGCCGCCAGCGCCATCGCTCGGGTATATTGTTGTACCTGCAAGCCAACCAATTTTTCCCATGAAACTCGCCCACGCCCTCATGCCCGTCCTGCTCTCCGCCGCCAGCCTCGCCCACGCCGCCCCCGCCGCCCCCATGAAACTGGCCGATTACATGGCCCTGAGCGGCCCCGCGCCCAGCGCCATCATCGCCTACGGCAAGGCGCCCTCCCAGTACGCCGAACTGTTCCGCCCTGCCGGCAAGGGGCCGTTCCCGGTCGCCGTGCTGGTCCATGGCGGCTGCTGGACCAAGGAATATGGCGGCATCACCCAGTTGCGCAGCCTGGCCGGGGCTTTGATCAGCCAGGGCATTGCGGTGTGGAATGTGGAATACCGCCGGGTCGACGAAGCCGGCGGCGGCTATCCCGGCACCTACCAGGATGTGAACGCCGCCATCGAGTCGCTGGGCACGCAGGCGAAGCAGCAGCAGCTGGACGTCGAGCGGGTGGTGGCGATCGGCCACTCGGCCGGCGGTCAGCTGGTGCAATGGCTGGCGGGACGCGGCCGTATCGCGCCGACGAGTCCCCTGTTCCAGCCGCATTTTTTACCAGTGCGCCAGATCATCAGCCTGGGCGGACTGGCCGACCTGCGCCGCGAGGAAGCCCTGATCAAAAGTAGTTGCGAGCGGGACATGATTGATCTGACGGGCCTGCCCAGCGCCAGCCGCCCCGATGTCTTTTCCGATACCAACGCGGCCGAGCTGATGCCCAATGGCAGCCACACGGTCCTGATCACGGGCGAACTCGACACCGTCTCGCCGCCGCGCGTGGCCCACGACTACGCCGCGCGCGCCACCGCGGCCGGCGACAGCGCCGAGGTCATCATCCTGCCGCGCGCGAGCCATTACGATGAAGTGGCGCCCGCCTCGCCCGCTTTCGAACTGGTGCTGCCGGCCATCCGCGCCGCATTGGGTATGCCGCCAATGTCACCGGCGCACAACAAATAAGCCGAATTGGCCGGCCGATGCGACAGGCCGCATTGATATTTCCACTGGGCAAGCTAAACTGGAGGCTGGGCCGCGATCTGCGCGGCCACGCCATTCGCCCCAGCGCCACTTACCAGCAGGACAATCATGCTCAGCAACCAATCTTCCGACGCCACTTCCCTGCACCACGCGCCACCGGCGCATGATGAGACGGGCCAGGAGTTTCTCGCCTTCACAATGGGCGACGAGGAATACGGCCTCGACATTTTAAAAGTGCAGGAAATCCGCGGTTACGAAGCGGTCACCCGCATTGCCAACGCCCCGCCGTTTTTCAAGGGCGTGATGAACTTGCGCGGCGTGATCGTGCCGATCGTCGACATGCGCATCAAGCTCAAACTGGGCACGCCGACCTACGATGCCTCGACCATCGTGATCGTGCTCAATCTGTCCGGCAAGGTGATCGGCATGGTGGTCGACCGCGTCTCCGACGTGACGACCCTGACCGCCGCCCAGATCCGCCCGGCGCCCGACATGGGCGGCGAAGTGGGCAGCGACTACCTGATTGGCCTCGGCACCCTGGATGAGCGCATGCTGATCCTGGTCGATATCGACAAGCTGATGTCGACGCCGGACATGGCCGCGCTCAATACCTGACGCTGCCATAGTCGGGGGCGGCGGCCGGTGTGAGTACGCTGGCGCACAGACCCCATATCTTGCGAGAACTAATCTGTCCTTACCGATTGTTCTCCAGGATTCCCCTTGAAATATCCCACTGCCTCCCTGTTGTTCCTGCTGGCCGCCAGCGGCGCTGTCCATGCGGCGCCTGCCAGCGGCGCGCTCACGCTTGACGCCGTCAACGCCGCCGGCAAAACCACCTCGGCCAAGAGTTCGCCCGCCGCCGTCCTGCGCACCCAGGTGCTGCTCGACCGCGCTCATTTTTCCTCGGGCGAAATCGATGCCGCGGCCGGCGGCAACCTGCGCGCCGCCATCGCCGGCTTTCAGAAAGCCCACGACCTGGCTGGCGACGGCACCATGAACGACGCCACCTGGGCCGCTCTCACGGCCGACGGCAGCGCTGCGCTGACCAGTTATACCCTGCTCGAAGCCGATGTGGCGGGCCCGTTCGCGCCCGTACCCGAAGAGATGGCTGACAAGTCGAAGTTGCCTGCGCTCGGCTACGCCAGTGTCGAGGAAGCGCTGGGCGAACGTTTCCACGCCAGCCCCGCGCTCTTGAAGCGCCTCAATCCCGGCAAGAGTTTTGCCGCCGGCGACGTCATCGTCGTGCCGAATGTGGAAGGCACGGAGCCCCTGCCGAAGGGCGGCAAGATTGTGGTGAGCAAGGCTGCAAAAACCCTGACCTTGTACGACACGGACGGCAGGGCCATCGCGCAGTTTCCATCGTCAACAGGCAGCGATCACGATCCGCTGCCGCTGGGCGAGTGGAAGGTGACGGGCATCTCGAAAAATCCCGTGTTCTGGTACAACCCGAAGCTGTTCTGGGATGCCAAGCCGGGTGATTCAAAAGCGAAAATTCCCGCCGGCCCCAACAATCCCGTCGGTGTGGCCTGGATCGACCTGTCCAAGCCCCACTACGGCATCCACGGCACGCCGGTGCCCGCCTCGATCGGCAAGACCCAGTCGCACGGCTGCATCCGCCTGACCAACTGGGATGTGGCCAGCCTGATGACTTCGGTTTCAAGCGGCACCCAGGTGGTGTTGCAGGACTGAGTAAGGCTTCACTTAAAACAACAACAAGGAGAACTGCATGAAGTGGCTGTTGACCCTGATTGCCGGCATTGTGCTCGGCGCGGCCGGACTGTTTATTTATTTGCGCCAGGTGCCGCATGACACCATGACGACCACCGTGCCGGTGGCGACCACCAGCACGGGCCCCGCCATCGTCGCCCCACCCGCCGCCCCTGCGCCCAACTCGGCCGCCGCGATCGATCCGGCCCTGCCGAAAGCGCCCGAGGCGCCGGCTGATCTGACGGAAATCGATTTGCCCATCAAGCCGACGCCTGAAGAAAGCGCTGCGGTCAACACCCTGCCGGCAGTGACTGCCTCCACCGCAGCAGCCGCAAGCACGGCAGCGCCGACGAATGGCGCCACTGCGGGCGCCAAGGCGGGAGCCAAGCTGATGGTCCCCGTCGAAGGCATCAAGTATGCGCAACTGAGCGACAACTTCAACCAGCCGCGCGGCAGCGAACGCCGCCACGAAGCGCTCGACATCATGGCCCCGAAAGGCGCCAAGGTGTTTGCAGTGGCCGATGGCAAGCTGGTCAAACTGTTCAACAGCAAGCCGGGCGGCCTGACCATCTACCAGTTCGATCCCAGCAGCACCTATGCGTATTACTATGCCCACCTGGACCGCTACGCCGATGGGATCAAGGAAGGCATGGATCTGAAACGGGGTGAGCTCATCGGCTACGTCGGCACCACCGGCAACGCCCGCGCCGACGCCCCTCACCTGCACTTCGCCGTGGTCGAACTGACACCGGCCAAGCAGTGGTGGAAAGGAACCTCGATCGATCCCTATCCGATGATGGCTGACTAGTTTTACTCGTCGATGTCGGGGCCGACATTGATGGCCGCATAGGCCCGCTGGACCGCCTTGTGTTCGCGGCTGTTGGCCCCGTACAGTTCCTGCGCCGCCTGCATCACCTTGGCGCGGGCGTCGGCGTAATTGGTGCTGGCGGTGAACTTGGTGGTGGCGGCCTTGAACCAGATCCGGTAGGCCTTGTCATTGCCAATGCCGGTCATGGCGGCCGGTTTCCTGACCATGTATTTCGAATAAAAATCGCTGGCCTTGGCCGCGTTCGAGCCCTGTGACAGGAAATAGAACATCCGGTTGTTCGGGCCGCTGCTGTAGTGCACGTCGAGGCGCTTGAGCGAAGTGCTCCAGGCGTCCAGGCTGCTGCCGTCCTTGCTGGGCTTGAACATGAAGCGCAGCGGCGTGCCGTTCTTGCTGATTTCCTTGCCGACGCCCCAGTCGTTGCCGTTGCCGGGAATGCTGGGGCCGGTGCCGCCGGCGCGCGCGTAGGCTTCCACCATCTCGCCATTGATGTCCGAACTTGATTCGTTGAGTCCGCCCGATTCGCCCGAGTAGATCAGGTTCGAGGTGGCGGCGGTGACGCCATGGCCCATCTCGTGGCCGATCACGTCGATCGCGCCCAGGCTGTAAAAACTCGAGCCGTCGCCGATGAACATGCATTTGCAGGTGTCGCTGTAATAGGCGTTGTCGTAGGCCGTGTTGACGTGGGCGGCAATATAGGTGGCGGTGTTGTGACCGTCCAGCGAGAGCCAGCCTAGCGTGCCCTTGAGCATGTCGTAGGTATTCATCAAGCCCCACAGGGCGTTGACGGCGGCCGTCTGGCCGTTGGCGTTGGTGGTCGAACCGCCCGCCACGTACTGCTTGCCGTCGCCCCAGGTATTGCTGGGATTGGCGTAGACGCTGCCCGGGGACGTGCCGTGGTTGGCGTTGGTGATGGCCATGGCGCCAAAGGTGCCGCCCGTGCCGCGGCTGGCGTCGATCATCTGGTAGCTGCCCTTTTGCAAGGTCGTGTTGATGGCCACCGTGCCGTTGTACTGGCTGTTGCCCACCCCCACCACCGTCTGCAGCATGCTCCACTGGTGCAGCACATGGCCGTCGCGGGCGCTGACGACGGTGTCGTAGAACAGGGGCTTTTT